>NZ_CP029562.1:3247500-3554019 GCF_004136315.1 Mesorhizobium sp. Pch-S | reverse complement strand
AGGCAAGCGCCGACGACAGTGCCGGCACCGGCGCGCCTGCTTCCGTGGCCAGCGCCACCACACGCCGCAGCGCCGGGTGCGCTTCCTGCATCAGCTTCACGAAGTCCGGCGCCATCAAGAGGTTGGTCGAGGCCGCGCCGGATCCAAAGGCTTCCGCCATGGTGTCCAGCATCTGTGAACGGATGATACAACCGGCGCGCCAGATCTTCGCGATCGTCGGCATCGGCAGGTTCCAGCCGAATTCCTTCGAAGCGCCCGCCATCACGGCGAAGCCTTGCGCATAGGCGGCGATCTTGCCGGCAAACAGCGCCAGTTCCAGCTGCTTGAGCAGCGTTTCCCTTGGCGCCGTAATCGGCGCCACCCCGCCGCCGTAGATTTTCTCTGCTGCCAGCCGTTCATCCCTGAGCGACGACAGCACGCGCGCCGCCACTGCCGCCTCAATGGCGGTTGCGGGGATGCCGAGTTGCTGCGCCTCGATCGCCGACCACTTTCCGGTACCCTTCTGCCCGGCGCGATCGAGGATGATGTCGACCACCGGCTGGCCGGTCCTGGCATCGTCGGCTTTCAGCACCTCGGCGGTGATTTCGATCAGGTACGAATTCAGACGGCCCTTGTTCCATTCGGCGAAGACTGCGCCGATCTCCTTTGGCGCCATTCCCAGCCCGTCACGCAGGATGCCGTAGATTTCAGCGATCATCTGCATGTCGGCATATTCGATGCCGTTGTGGATCGTCTTGACGAAATGGCCTGCCCCATCCGGACCGAGCCAGGCCGCGCAGGGTTCGCCCTTGAACTTGGCGGAAATGGCGGTGAGCACGCTCTCGACACGGTGCCAGGATTCCTCCTTGCCGCCGACCATGATCGACGGACCGTGTCGTGCGCCTTCTTCGCCGCCCGAAACGCCCATGCCGATGAAGGTCAGGCCCGAACCCTCCAGTTCCCTGAAGCGTCGCATCGTATCGCGGAAATTGGCGTTGCCGGCATCGATGATGATGTCGTTGGCCGCGAGTTCTCCGCGCAGCGCCGCGATCTGTTCATCCACGGGACTGCCGGCCAGCACCATGATGATGATCGGCCGCGGCGGGCGGATGGCGGCGGCGAGGTCGGCAAGGCTCTCGCAGGGCACGACACGGCCAGCGAGGTCGCCCGCCTTGGCAACGAAATCATCGGTTCGCGACGGCGTGCGGTTGTATACCGCGATGCGGTGCCCTTTCTCGGCAATGTTGAGGGCGAGGTTGGAGCCCATCGTACCGAGGCCGATCAGGCCGATTTCGGCTTTTTCCATGCTGTCGTTCCTGTCTGCGAATAACGGCTGTCGCCGTAGAGGTGACATGATTGGCCTCAGGCACCCGCTTCGTCAACAAGGGGCGGTCGTCCATTCATCGGAAATTTCAATCGATTAAGCCATCGTGCCGACGTCAGGGACGGATGTCGATCGGCCCCTCAAGCTTCACCATTTCGAAATCCGAAACCAGGATGTCGAGCCGCACTGTCCAGCGCCCGGGAAACGGAATGACAAGACCGTCGACCAGCCAGGTGCCGTCACCGGGTTTTGTCGCAGCGCGTTTCAACGACTCGATCCCTGCTTCAGGCCGCGAGAGCACCAAAGTCACTTCCTTGGCATCGAGCGGCCCGAAATCACCGGTCATCAGCATGATGCTGACGGATACGGGTCCGGCCGTGCCGGGAGTCACCGTGAGGTCAGCCATCGCCTGCAGCGTCATCATATGGGTCGACACAGGCTCGGCTGCCGTGATCGCCAGCGCACGCGGCGGCGGCGTAAAACGCCAGCCGGCGACAATGCCGAAGATCGCGAGGACGATAAGGGTCTCGACCGCAATGGAGCGGACCAGACGGTGACGTGCAGCGGACTGCCCCGCTTCGGCCGGGCGTGTCAGCGCCCAGCGATTGGTGGCGGCGAGCGCGAACAGACCGACCACAAGCGCGAGCTTTGCCAGCAGCAGACGACCGTAGTCGGTGTCGACCAGCGCCGACACCGTCTCCACCTGGATCACCGCAAGCACGATGCCGGCAACCACGAGAGCAGCGACCACCGGCATGATGGCCACCGAAAAGCGGCGCAGGAGCATGTCGGCACCGGCCGTCTGGCGCTTGAGTGCCACGGCGAGCGGCGTAAGCGCACCTGCCCAGAAGGCGATACCCACAGCATGGACGAAAACCATGGGGCGCGTCAGCCACTGCGGCGCTGCCGCGCTGGCATGGCCACTCGCGGCGAGTGCCACGCCGACCGCTATCAAGGCAATGGCTGCGAAGGGCCTGGCGTCGGCGCGCGGCAGCACGAGCGCCAGAAGACCCAATCCCAGCGCGATAGCGGCAATCAGAGCAGTCCAGACAAAGCTGGTGGCAAAAGCGGTCTTCCAGACAATGGTCTGCGCAAACTGCTCGAACGACGCGCCCAGCGCATCGAGCCCTTGCAGGCCAAGCGAGACGGGGGCGGCGATCAATCCGGCCAGCAGCATTGTCACCACGAAGCGTTCGCCGCCCCGTCCCTCGCCCGCCAGCCAGCTGAGTGCGAATGCCCCACCGACGCCAAGGAACAGGCCGAGATAGAGCATGATCTTCACGACCCAGATCACGCGATGCAGCCAGGGATCGATGGCATCGCCCGCAGCGGGTGCGGCACTGACGGAACCGACGGAAAATAGCAGCGAACCGCCGACCGGATGCCCGTCGGCGGAAATCACGCGCCAACTGAGCACGTGGGTACCGCTGCCGAGCGGTTGCGGATTGTCGATGTCGAGCGTCTGCCCGTCGCTGCGAAACGATGTCAGCCGTTCCGGCGTGCCATCCGGCCGCACGAGGGTAAGCACCAGCGGCGAAACCGGTTCGCTGAAAGCGAGCGAAAACCGGTTCGGACTTTGTTGCAGCATCGCTCCATCGGTCGGCTCGGTCTTGACCAGGCTGGCATGCGCCGAAGCTTGACCTGCGCCAAACACGGCCAGCACGGCAAACAGAACGACAATAGAGACAACCAGACGCTGAAGGCCTGCCTGTAAGTGTTGTGGAGCGAAGTTCCGCATGATCGGTCAACCGGGAGAGCGGCGCGCCATGGCAGGCGCGCCGCGGACGATTACTTCTTGGGCAGGAGTTTCAGACCTGGCGCCGGATGCTCCAGCGCGTCCTCGTCCTGACCGGCGGCCGGGATTTCGATCCAGCGGGCGGTGCCGCCTCCTTCGCATTCCTGCACGACAGGAAAGCGCAAGGTCTCGCCGGCGGGCAGATCGCCTGTCAAACGCGCCCGCAGCACGAACTCATCATAGAATTCGTCCGGCAGGTTGCCGCCATTCCAGTTGACCTCGGTCACGCCTTCGCTGACCGTCTCACCCCATAGCTTATAGGCCTTGGCATATTTGCCCTTCGCCGTCTCCAGCTTCCAGCCGGCCTTCGGCATCGGCTTCACGTCGATGACGCCTTCCGGGATCTTGACGCGCACGGCGGTTGTCGCTTTGCCATCGCAACCATGCGGAACGCGGAAAATCGCCTTGTAGGTGGAATCGACTGGTGCTTCCTGGGTCTCCAGAGAGACATGGGCAAAAGCCGACCCTGCGCCCGCGCCCATGAAAAGGCCGGCAACGATCATGGTTCTGAACATCGGAATTCCTCTGAAATCGTCTCGTGATGAAAATCAGTTCGCGTGATCGCCATGCGCCTTCGGCGCAGCGCCACCCACCGCCTCGACATCGAACTCCACCGTGACAGGACCAGCCTTTTCGAAGGTCAGGGTCGCGGCGAACTTCTCGCCCTGTTTCGGCTGGCGATTGAGGCCGATGAACATCAGATGGTAACCACCCGGCGCGAGTTCCGCCTTGCCGTTGGCCGGGACTTCCAGGCCGCCGTCAACCTTGCGCATGGTCATGACGCCGTCCTTGACCGCCATCTCGTGTACCTCGGCTTTCTGCGAGACATCCGAAGCTATCGAGACAAGACGATCCGCCTCTCCGCCACTGTTCTTGATGGTGAGGTAGCCGCCGGCAACCTTGGCGCCGGGCGGCGTCGCCCGTGACCAGGGATGATCGATCTCGAGGCTGCCGACCTTGAATTCGTGCGCAAACGCGGCCGGCATGCCGGCAAGCAAAACCGCGAAGGCAGCCGACACAAGGCCAAGCCGGGCAGGAATCGAGTTTCTCAGTGAAAATGCAGGCAAAAGAGTGCTGTTGAAAACAGGCATGGGGTTGCTCCATGGCAGACGCGCCGTTGCCGGACACGCAAGTACAAAAACAAGAGAGGAATCGTGGCGCGGCCAAAGGCCTGGCGCAACGGACAAAGATCAGGCCGACGCCGGTGGCGCACGTGGATTGCCCGGCGACCAGTCATGGCTGAAACCGATGACATTGTTGGCTGGGAACGCGACGCGGAGGCTGGCGACAAAGGCCAGGCCATCCAGCAGGGGGGAGGCTTCCGGCGGGGCACCGAAGGCCGACGCGTACATGTTGCAACCCAGCACGCAGCACGATTGCTGGTGCTGTTGCGGCTGCTCGCCAGGCGGCAGTTGCGCGGCGCCGTCATGTGTACAGATGACGTTGCCGAAGGCATCGAGCTGCGCGGGATTGGGGCCTGTGCCGGCGGCGAAGGCGCCGAGCACGGATTGCAGGACGAGCAGCCACGCAACGGCGAGGGCCGTCGGCATGCTCCATCTCCTGCGCCCGGCGATCACGGCGTCGCGCACTCCCTTGCCAATCGGCAAAGACCTATCACGAGCCTGAGGGCCGGCAAACCGCCAAATCAGCGCTGCGGCAACAAGCCCGACGGTATCAGAGCGTCCTGGTCCATTTCGCCGGAATGGTCTGCCTGCCTTCGGGCGTCGAATCGAGCAGGGTCTGCCTGGCCGAGGTCAGATGCCTGCGGCAAGCGTCCTCCACCTTGGCCGCATCGCGCGTCTTGAGTGCCGCGATATAGGCAAGATGTTCGGCCACTGCCGTCTCATTGCGGCTGCGTTGGCCCGCCTTGTTCCACTGATAGTGATAGTGAAAGATCATGGAGATGACGTCGTAGAAATCGACGATGAAGCGGTTGTGCGAGGCGCTGTGGATCAGCCGATGGAAGCGCTCGTCCAGTTCCGAGAATTCGGGATAGCGATTGGCGATATCGCGCGCCAGGGCATGGTGCTCGACTTCCAGGCGGTCGAGATCGACCCAGACCGGATTGTCATCCGGCAAGGCAACGAAGGCGGCTGCCGAGCGCAATTCGAACATCTCACGGATATCAGCCAGCTCCAGTGCAAAGGCACGGGTGAACCCTTTGAGAACCCAATGGCTGTTGCGACGCTTTTCGATCAGCCCGAAGCGACTGAAGCGGATGAGAAATTCGCGCACGCTGGTGGTGCCGACGCCGATCTCCCGCGCCAGTTCCAGTTCGTTGATCTGCATGCCGGCTTCCGCCCCTTCAGCCAGCAGCCGCCGCATGAAGGAGCGCTCGATGATCTGTGACAGCGAGTCGGTCTCTTCCTCCGGGAAGAAATCCTCTTCCTTCGGCGCGCGTAGTACCGTCTTGTCGCGCTTGTCCCAGGTGATCAGCCCGTTGTCAGCCATCCGGGCCAGAATGCCGCGCACCGTGGTGCGGCTCACCCCCAATGTCGCTCCCAGTTCGGGCTCGGAGGGCAGGTTGCTGGTTTCCTCCAGCAGCCGCAGGCAACGATTATAGGCATCCTTGTAGACGTTGTTGCTCTTCGACATCCTGTTCTCTTGGCCCGCGCACCGTTCCCGGAGAGCGCTCTAACCGAAAATGCCAATTGACGCCCAAATGTTTTTTTACGATAAAAGACATTAGCTGCAGGATTGCCGGTGTCAATCCGGCATTCACCCAGGATAATCCCAGGAACCATCGTCGTGACCGCCGCCAATTCGATCGTGCTTTCGCCCTCCGACAATGTCGTCGTCGCCAACGGCCGACTTGAGAAAGGCACGACATTGCCGGGTGGTGCGACAACAGCCGATGCGATCGAATCCGGGCACAAGGTGGCGATCAGGCAGATCCCGGCCGGCTCCGCGGTCGTGAAATACGCGCAGGCGATCGGCCGCGCCACGCAGGATATCGCTGCGGGCGAGCATGTGCATTCGCACAATCTGGTCTTCGAATCCGGACGCATGCCGGTGGTGCCGCCATCGGCACCGCTGGAAGCCTCCGAGACCGACAAGGTCCGCACTTTCATGGGTTATCGCCGCGCTGACGGCCGCGCCGGTACCCGCAATTTTGTCGGCATCGTCGCCAGCGTGAACTGTTCGGCCACCGTCTGCCACGCCATCGCCGACGAGGCCAACCGCCGCCTGCTGCCGCTCTATCCGGGCATCGATGGTTTCGTGCCGATCGTACACGGACAGGGTTGCGGCATGAGCGCCACCGGCGACGGTATGATGGTCCTGCACCGCACGCTCGCCGGCTACGCGCGCCATCCCAATTTCGGCGGCGTGCTGATGGTGGGGCTGGGATGCGAGGTCAACCAGCTTACCCTCTACGGCCAGAAGGGCGTCGCCGCGGGCAAGCGGCACTTCAACATCCAGGACGCCGGTGGCTCGCGCAGATCGGTCGAGAAGGCAATGGGCGTGCTGGCCGAAATCGCCGAAGAGGTCGGCGGGCTGGAGCGTGAACCGATCCCTGTCTCGGAGATCGTGGTCGGCCTGCAGTGCGGCGGTTCGGACGGCATGTCCGGTATCACCGCCAACCCGGCACTCGGCGCGGCAGTCGATCTGCTCGCCGGCGTCGGCGGTATCGGCATCCTCTCGGAGACCACCGAAATCTACGGTGCCGAGCACCTGCTTGCCTATCGCGCCGCCACGCCGGAGATCGCCGACAAACTCGATCGCCTGATCAAATGGTGGGAGAACCATACCGCCATGCACGGCGCTTCCATCGACAACAACCCCTCGCCCGGCAACAAACGCGGCGGGCTGACCACCATTCTCGAAAAGTCGCTCGGTGCCGTCGCCAAAGGTGGCCAGACGCCACTGAACGGGGTGTTCGCCTATGCCGAGAAGGTGAGCGGCAGCGGTCTCGTCTTCATGGACACGCCAGGTTATGACCCGGTCTCCGCCACCGGCCAGGTAGCAGGCGGAGCCAACGTCATCGTTTTCACCACCGGGCGCGGCTCCTGCTTCGGCAGCCACCCGACTCCATCGATCAAGGTGGCCACCAACACTTCGCTTTTCGAAGCCATGGAAGAGGACATGGACGTCAACTGCGGCGTCATCGCCTCCGGCGACAGGACAATCGCGGAGATGGGACGCGATATCTTCGAACTGATCGTCGAGACCGCTTCGGGCAAGAAGACCAAGAGCGAGTTGTTCGGCTACGGCGACAACGAGTTCGTGCCTTGGCATCTCGGCGCAACGCTGTAGCTTTGGCTGGAGCGTTTCCGCAAATGGGAGTGTATGCATGAAGACGCGCCGCATCGGCAAAACCGCGCTGGAGGTCACCGAGATCAGTTTCGGCGGCGCTTCGCTGGGCAATCTCTACCAGGCGATACCGAACAAGGACGCCGAAGCGGTTCTCGATGCGGCCTGGAATTCCGGCATCCGCTATTTCGACACGGCACCTCACTACGGTTTCGGCCTTTCCGAACGCCGTTTCGGCGATTTCCTGCGCGACAAGCCGCGCGACGGCTATGCGCTTTCCACCAAGGTCGGCCGTCTTCTGAAGCCCGCGCCGGAACACGAGGTTCCCAACCTCGGTTTCTTCAACCCGCTGCCCTTCAAGCTGGAATATGACTACAGCTATGACGGCATCATGCGCTCGGTCGAGTTCAGCTATGCACGCCTCGGCCTCAACCGCATCGACATCCTCTATGTGCACGACATCGGCGTCTACACCCACGGTATCGAACTCACCAAGGTGCATCTCGGTCAGTTGCTGGGCGGCGGGATCAAGGCACTGGAAGAGCTGAAGTCCGGCGGCGTCATTTCCGCCTATGGCCTCGGCGTCAACGAGGTGGAGATCTGCGTGGAGGTGATGCGCCGCGCACCGCTCGACTGCATCCTGCTTGCCGGCCGCTATTCGCTGCTTGACCGCTCGGCCGAGGCAGAGTTGCTGCCACTCTGCCATCAAAGCGGCACCACGCTGGTCATCGGCGGCGTCTTCAACTCCGGTATTCTGGCGACAGGCGCCAAACCCGGCTCGCATTTCGACTATGGCCCGGCCTCGCCCGAGATCCTGTCCAAGGTGTCGGCCATGGAAACGATCGCCGAAGAGGCCGGATACCCGCTGGCAGCCGCAGCGCTGCAATTTCCCCTGCACGAGAAAGCGGTGTCGACGGTGCTGATCGGCACCGCCAGGGCTTCCAGCCTGACGCGCAACGTCGACCTGCTCAAGATCAAGGTTCCAGAAGCAGAGTTCGAAAAATACCGTCCTTACACGACCGTGCAGCCGCCGCTGACGGGAGCCGTGCGCGAATGAAGCCAGTTGGACGCAACGGCCAGACAACAACTCCGAAGGACATCGCCTGATGCTGCGCGGCATTCATCCTCTTCTCGGCCCCGACCTGCTGCATGCGTTGCGCAGCATGGGCCATGGCGACGAGATCGTCATCGCCGACGGTAATTTTCCGGCAAGTACGCAGGGGCCCAAGGTCGTGCGCGCCGATGGGCTGGGCGGCGAGGCGTTGCTTGAAGCGATCCTCACTCACATGCCGCTCGACACCTATGCACCGGCCGCAGCTTTTCGGATGGCAGTCGTCGAAGACGCGGACAGACTTCCTGACATCTGCCGCTCCTACCAGTCGATCATCGACCGCCTGGCCGGCCCTTTTGTCGTCGCTCCCCTGGAACGGTTCGCCTTCTATGAGCGTGCGGCCAAGGCCGCTTACATCGTTGCCTCCGGCGAGCGTGCCTCCTACGCCAACATCCTTCTCAAGAAAGGCGTGGTCCGCTCGGAACAGGATTGAAAGACACGGCACACAATATGGAATGATTATTCCGCATTGACCTTGTTTTGGAATTGATGCCTCATATCGGAACGAGGGTCGTGAGGGCCACGGAGGGGAGCGTCACACTTGCAAGCCCAGCCACGATCCACTAAAAATCGAGATGCTGTTTTTTATCCATAAAGTCCTGATTGGACTTCGCCTATCCAGAAGGGACTTCGCGTAATCGACCGGGCGACTTTGGGAGGAAGCCTATGAAATTCGTGAAAAGCATGCTCAGCCGCCGCACTTTCGTGGCACTCGCCGCTGCCTCGATGCTGGCCGGCGCATTTCAGCCGGGACCGGCCGCTGCCGCCGACACCACAATTCCGATCATCGTGAAGGACACCACCTCCTTCTACTGGCAGATCGTTCTTGCCGGCGCCCGCAAGGCCGGCAAGGACCTTGGCGTGAACGTGCCGGAACTCGGCGCGCAAGCCGAGACCGACGTGAACGGCCAGATCTCGATCCTGGAAAACGCGGTGGCCGGCAATCCGGCCGCCGTCGTGATCGCTCCGACCGAAGCCAAGGCTCTCGGCAAGCCGATCGACGAAGCAGCCAAGAAGGTGAAGATCATCGGCATCGACTCCTCGGCCGATTCCAAGGCCTTCACCTCCTTCCTGACCACCGACAACAAGGTCGGCGGCCAGGTTGCAGCCGACGGTCTGGCCGCCGCGATCGGCGCCGCCAATGGCGGCAAGGTCGAAGGCAAGGTAGCGATCATCACCGCACTTCCAGGTGCCGGCTCGCTTGAACAGCGCCGCGAAGGCTTCCTCGAACAGGTCAAGGCCAAATATCCGGGCCTGACGGTGGTTGCCGACAAATATGCCGATGGTCAGGCCACGACCGGTCTCAACATCGCAACCGACCTGATCACCGCCAATCCGGACCTGAAGGGCATCTTCGCCTCCAACCTGATCATGGCGCAGGGTGTCGGCCAGGCGATTGCCGAAAACAGCCTTTCCGGCAAGGTCGGACTGATCGGTTTCGACAGCGACGAGAAGCTGATCAAGTTCCTCAATGACGGGGTCATTTCCGGTCTTGTCGTGCAGGACCCGTATCGCATGGGTTATGACGGCATCAAGACCGCGCTGGCCGCCTCGAAGGGTGAGAAGGTCGAGACCTTCGTCGACACCGGCGCCAATCTTGTCACCAAGGCGAACATGAAGGAGCCGAAGATCGACGCGCTGCTCAATCCGAAGCTCAACTGATCGCGTGTCGACAGATATCTCCGGGGCCGTCTCGGCCCTGGAGAACTTGCCAGAAGGCCTGTGACTTCGAACCAGAAGAGAGCGGCGAAGCCTGTCGGGTTCGGGTCCCATGCGCCGGGCTGCACTATGGCGTTTCCGTTTTTCACGGAACCGCTCTAACTCTTTGTCTTACGCAATTCCGGACGGAAAACCGCTACGCACTTTTCCTGGAATTGCTCTAGCTGTCCAAAGCGTGCCAATCGGGAGGATTGTCATGACATCGGCGACACAGCACCAGCATCCTGCGCCGGAACTGGAACCCGGCAAGGTGATCCTGGAACTGCGCGGCCTGGAGAAGAAATATCCCGGCACCCACGCCTTGAAGCCGGTGAACCTTGCCTTCAAAGCCGGCGAAATCCACGCGATCGTCGGCGAAAACGGCGCCGGCAAGTCCACGCTCATCAAGCTTCTGACCGGCGTCATGCCACGCACGTCCGGGGACGTGATCTGGGAAGGCGCCCCTGTCGCGCTTGCCACACCGCACGAAGCGATGGAGCTCGGCATCAACGCGGTGCATCAGGAAGTGGTGTTGTGCCGTCACCTCACCGTTGCCGCCAACATGTTCCTCGGCGAGGAAAACGTCCGCTACGGCCTCCTGCAACAGCGTGCCATGGTGCGTGATGCCCAGAAGATCATCAACGACCTCGGCTTCAACCTGCCCGCCCACGTCATGCTGGGCGACCTGACCATCGGCCAGCAGCAGCTGATCGCGGCTGCCCGCGCCACGGTGCGCGGCACAAAGTTCCTTATCTTCGACGAGCCGACTGCCTATCTGACGCGCAAGGAGGCCGACCAGCTTTTCGCCTTGATCCGCCGGCTCAAAGCCGAAGGCGTCACCATCATCTACATCAGCCACCGCATGGAAGAGGTGTTCGAACTGGCCGACCGTGTTTCGGTGCTGCGCGACGGCACCTATGTCGGCACCCGCAACATCAAGCAGACCGACGAGACCGAACTGGTGCGGTTGATGATCAACCGCACGATCGAACAGATCTACCACAAGGACGCGTTCCCGATCGGCAGGGCGATCCTGGAAACCAGAGAGCTTTCCGGCAATGGCTTCGAGAATGTCTCGATGACCGTGCACGAAGGTGAGATCGTCGGTCTCTACGGTCTGATCGGTGCCGGGCGTAGCGAATTCGTCACCACCCTCTATGGCCGTCACCCGAAATCTTCCGGCATGGTGTTGTGGGACGGCAAGGAAGTTCACATCCGTTCCGAGCACGATGCAATCAAGCTCGGCATGGCGCTTGCGCCTGAAAGCCGACGCGACCAGGGCCTCTGCCTCAATCTGCCGGTGAGCCTGAACCTCAACCTGCCGATCTACAAGCGCATCAGCAGGAGTGCTCTGATCTCCGGCGGAGAAGAGACAAAACATGCCGAGCAGCAGATCGCCGGCCTGCGCATCAAGACGGCCGGACGCCAAGCGCTGGCCTCCAGTCTCTCCGGCGGCAACCAGCAGAAGATCGTCATCGGCAAATGGCTGAACCATGGCGCCAAGCTGTTCATCTTCGACGAGCCGACGGTGGGCGTCGACGTCGGCACCAAGGCGGAAATCTACCGGCTTTTCTCCACGCTGCTCTCCCAGGGCGCGGGCATCATCCTGATCTCGTCCTATCTGCCGGAAGTCTATGAACTGGCCGATACGCTGCATGTTTTCCGGCGCGGCAAGCTGGTCGCCACGCATGGCTTCCACACCGCCAGCCACGAAGACATCCTGACCCAGGCGCTGGCCGAGAAGCAGGAAAGAACGGGAGGACACCCATGAGCACCGAGGCGATCCCCGCCGAAAAGCCGAAGCGCAACTACAACGCGCTGTTCGGGCTGACGCTGCTGGCGCTGCTGGTTCTGTTGTGGGTCCTGCTTTCTTTCTCGACCTCCAGCTTCGCCACCGCCAACAACATCTCCAACTTGCTGCGCCAGGGCTCGATGATCGCCATTCTGGCGGTCGGCCAGACCTTCGTCATCATCACCGGCGGCATAGACCTTTCCGTTGGCGCGGTCGTCGGCTTTGCGACCGTGACAACGGCGATGCTGATCAATTCCGGCCTGCCGGTTTTTGTCGCCATCCTGATCACCTTGCTGATCGGCGTCGCCATCGGTCTCTTCCACGGCTTCGGCATCGTCAAGATGGGGCTGCCGCCCTTCATCATCACGCTGGCCACCTTGACCTCGCTGCGCGGCATCGGCCTTTTGATGACCAACGGCAACTCGATTTCCATCAACAACGACGCCTTCCAGGAGTTCTCGCGCGGCTCCTTCGTCGGCGTGCCCAACCTGTTCTGGATGGTCATCCTTGTCGGCGTACCCGCCTACATCTTCCTGCACCACACGCGCTGGGGCCGCTATCTGTTTTCGGTCGGCTCCAATGCCGAGGCCGCGCGCCTCTCCGGTGTCAACGTCCAGCGCACCATCTACATGGCCTACACGCTGTCTGGCCTGTGCGCGGCCTTTGTCGGTGTCCTGCTCGCCTCACGCATCGGCATCGGCAATCCCACCCAGGCCGAAGGCTGGGAGCTGCAGGCGATCGCCTCCTCGGTCATCGGTGGCACGTCGCTGTTCGGCGCCGTCGGTTCGGTGCACGGCCCCCTTCTCGGCGCCTTCATCCTGGCCACCATCAACAACGGCGCCAACCTGCTCAACGTCAACGCGTTCTGGCAGCGGGTCATCACCGGCGTGCTGATCATCGTCATCGTCTATTTCGACGGACTGCGCCGGCGCGGCAGCAAATAGTGACAGGCCGATAGAGCGAACCCGAACCTGCTCTGTCGGCAGCCCTCCAGGAAGGCTTAGGCCTTGAGCAAGGCCTCGACCGAAGCCGCAATCGCCAGCAGGCGGCGGTCATGTCCATTGCGGCCGACCAGCATCAGGCCCGATGGCAAAACGGTACCCGGCATTGGCAGCGAGATCGCGCACTGGTCGAAATAGTTGAACACCTCGGTGTTGCGCAGCAGAAGTCCTTCCATGCGGTCGTCGAATTTCGGGTCGGCCATCACCGCATCGATCAGCGGCGCCGCCACCGGAACGGTCGGCAATGCCAGCACGTCGAAATCCGCCAATCTGCGATCCATCTCGGCAATGTGCCCGAGGCGACTGCGCATGGTGCGGATGTAGACCGGCACCGGCGCCTTGGCATAACGGGCCAGCGGTACGCTGACATGCGGATCGACCGCGACGTTCGTGCCGGCTTCCAGCCAGTCGGCGTGGATGGCAGCACCTTCCATGCCTGCGATCGAACCATATTGCGTGGCCTCATTCATCGCGTCGACAAGGTCGTCGATGGCAATGTCGAAAAGGCGTGCGCCCGACCGCTCCAGTCTGCGGATCGCATCCTCGAAGGCGTGGGCGATCGTTTCCTCCGTGTCGTCGAACAGGGCGCCACGCGGAATACCGACGCGCAGGCCATCGAGCCGCGCGGGCACCAACGGCAGAGGTTCCTCGCCGGCGAGGATCGCGTCGGTGGCGGCACATTCGGCAACGCTGCGTGCCAGCGGGCCGAGCGAATCCAGCGCGAAAGAAAGTGGGAAGGCGCCATCCAGAGGCACACGGCGCGCCGTCGGCTTGAAGCCGACAACACCGTTCAGCGCCGCCGGGATGCGGATCGATCCGCCGGTATCCGAACCGATCGAAATGGCGCTGGTGCCTTCGGCCACCGACACGCCAGCGCCCGATGAAGATCCTCCCGGCACGCGCCTGGCATCGGCACCGTTGCCCGGCGTGCCGTAATGCGGATTGAGGCCGAGCGCAGTAAAGGCGAATTCGGTCATGTTGGTCTTGCCGATGATGACGGCTCCGGCCTGGCGCAGACGCTGCACCACCGGTGCGTCCTTCTGCGCCGGTGCGGCGGTGCGGCGAAGCAGCGAACCGGCCAGCGTCGGTTCGCCGCCGACGTCGAGCAGATCCTTGATCGAGACGATCTCGCCGTCGAGCGGCCCCAGCGCGATTCCGGCCTTCCGCCGAGCGTCGGTTGCGTCGGCCGCTGCGCGGGCCGCGTCTGGATAGAGCTTGGTGAACACCTTCTCGCCGGCGGCCCGCTCTGCGAGACGCGACAGGACGGCTTCGAGACGATCACGCGCTGAGGGCATCGGCATCTCACCTTGCTTTGATCAATGGCTGCCCTGCTGTCTCATGCGCACCATCAAACCGCAACGCTTTTGGCATGCACCACGGCTGGTCCAGCGGATGGAAATTTCAACGCCAGGGCCTTTTGCGCCAATTCCTTCTCTGGTGAAACAGCCGACAAAGGTCATAATCCGCGCCGGTGGAAACAGGTGCCAGACCTGTCCGCAATGTTGAACCCGCCTGGCGGGTCATTTTGGGGGATCAGTCATGTCGGATTTCAGCCTCACCAGGCGCTCGCTGCTTTCAGGCACCGCATTGTTGCTTGCCTCGACCGCCCTCCCGACCATCGGCTGGGCGCAGGAACCGCAAAAAGGGGGGCGTCTGACGGTCGCGGCCGATTCCGAGCCACGCAACCTGAACCCGGCGATCGTCGCCTCCAACGGCGTCTTCTTCATCTCGTCCAAGATCGTCGAGCCGCTCGCGGAAGCCGACTATGAAGGCAAGGACGGGCTCAGCCCTCGTCTCGCCACCAGTTGGGAAGGCTCGGAAGACGGCAAGTCTGTCACCTTCAAGCTGCGCGAGGGCGTGACCTGGCACGACGGCAAGCCGTTCACCTCGGCCGACGTCGCCTTTTCGGCCTTGCAGATCTGGAAGCCGTTGCAGAACCTCGGCCGCGTCGTCTTCAAGGACCTTGAAGCGGTCGAAACGCCGGACAAGCACACCGCCGTCTTCAAATTCGCCAAGCCCACGCCGTTCCAGCTGATCCGCAACGCCCTGCCGGCGCTGACCAGCGTCGTGCCCAAGCACGTCTATGAGAACGGCAAGATCGAGGAGAACCCGGCCAACACCGCGCCGATCGGCACAGGTCCTTTCAAGTTCGCCGAACACAAGGCCGGCCAGTACTACCGGCTGGAGAAGAACACCGCCTATTGGGGCAAGGGTGAACCCAATCTCGACGAGATCGTCTACCAGGTGCTGCCGGATCGCTCGGCAGCCGCCAATGCGCTAGAAGCGGAGGAGATCCAGCTTGCTGCCTTCTCGGCCGTGCCGCTGGCCGACCTCGACCGCATTTCCAAGGTGCCGGGACTGAAGGTCGTCACCAAGGGTTATGAAGGCCTCACCTACCAGCTGGTCGTGGAAATCAACCACCGCCGCAAGGAACTGGCCGATGTGAAGGTGCGGCAGGCGATCGCGCATGCCATCGACAAGGATTTCGTCGTCAAGACGATCTTCCTCGGCTATGCGGAAACCGCCTCCGGACCAGTGCCGAAAAACGACAGGCAGTTCTATACCGCTGACGTGCCGGCCTATGCCTTCGACGTCGCCAAGGCCAACGCCCTGCTCGACGAGGCCGGCTACAAGGCCGGCGCTGACGGCAAGCGCTTCAAGCTCAAGCTGCTGCCGGCTCCCTATTTCAACGAAACCAAGCAATTCGGTGACTATCTGCGCCAGGCGCTTGCGGCCATCGGCATCGACGCCGAGCTGGTCAACAACGACTCCGCAGCACATATCAAGGCAGTCTATACCGACCATGCCTTCGACCTCGCTGTCGGCCCGCCCGTGTTCCGCGGCGACCCGGCGATCTCCACCACCATCCTGGCGCAGAGCGGCATTCCCGACGGCGTGCCCTTCTCCAACCAGGGCGGCTACAAGAACGCCGACATCGACGGCATCATCGCCAAGGCGGCCGAGACGCTGGATGCCACGACACGTACCGATCTCTACAAGCAATTCCAGAAGAAGGTCGTCGAGGACCTGCCCTTCATCAACGTCGCTGACTGGACCTTCATTTCGGTTGCCAGCGACAAGGTGGGCAACATCGCCACAATCCGCGCTGGGCGGTGTCGAACTGGTCGGACACCTGGCTGGCCAAGTAATCGGGATCGGTGCTTGAGGTCGCCAGCCGCCAGCGCGTAAGCTGGTGGTTCCGGCCTCAAAGTTTTGTACTCATGTCACGTGCCTTCCTCCTTCTGCGCCGGCGCCTCGTCGGCTCCGTCTTCGTGCTCCTGATCGTCGTTGTCGGCACGTTCCTCCTGCTCGAGGCAGCGCCCGGCGATGCGGTCGACGCCTATCTCGTGTCGACCGGCGGCGATGCCGGTCTCGTCGAGGCGATGCGGCAGAGCTGGGGCCTCGACCAGTCCGCCGCGACACGGCTGGCCAACTATCTGTGGGCGCTGCTGCACTTCGATCTCGGCCAGTCGGTTGCCTTCTCGCGGCCGATCCGCGACGTCATCCTGGAACGGCTGCCAGTGACGCTTGTCCTGATGGGCGCTTCGACAGCCCTGTCTTTCGGCCTCGGCTCGGCACTCGGCATCTATGCCGGCGCGAAACCTGGAAGCTTTCGCGACCGCTTGCTGTCGACGGCATCGCTGGCGCTCTACGCCGTGCCCGGTTTCTGGCTGGCGCTGGTGCTGGTCATCATCTTTGCCGTCGATCTGCGCTGGTTTCCCATCTCCGGTTTCGAGACAATCGCGTCCGGCAAGACCGGCTTCGCGCGGGCTGCCGACATCGCCCATCACCTCGTCCTGCCGGTGACCTCTCTCGGCGTGATTTATCTGGCGCTCTATCTCAGGATGATGCGCGCCGGCATGGCCGAGGTGTGGCGGCTGGATTTCGTACGCGCTGCCCGCGCCAGGGGGCTCAGCCGCCGGCGCATCGTGCTGGCTCATGTGGCGCGCAATGCGCTGCTGCCTCTGGTCACCATGCTCGGCCTGCAATCCGCCCAGATGCTGGGGGGCAGCGTCGTCATCGAAAGCATCTTTTCCGTGCCCGGCCTGGGACGGCTGGCACAGGAGGCCGTGGCGCTGCGCGACACGCCGCTGCTGCTCGGCATCATCCTGGTCAGCGCCGTCCTGGTCATTCTCATCAACCTCCTGGTCGATATCGCTTACGCCTTCCTCGACCCGCGCGTCGGCGCCAGCGAGGCCAGCGCATGAGGCGATTGACACGCGTCCCGGAAGCATTGGTCGGGTTCGGCATCCTGTCGGCACTCGCGGTGATGGCACTGGCAGCTTCCACGCTCTTCCCGGGTGATCCTCTCGCCATCAAGGGAGCACCGTCGCTGCCGCCGTTCCAGGATTGGTCGCTGCCGCTCGGCACCGATCGTCTTGGCCGCGACGTGCTGGCCGAACTCTTCCATGGCGCCCGTACATCATTGGCTGTCGGCCTCGCCGCCGCGGCGGCCGCAATCGCCGTCGGCGCGGTGATTGGCACATTGGCGGGCTTTGCCGGTGGCATAGTCGACGAGGCACTGATGCGCATCACCGACGCTTTCCAGACCGTACCGTCCTTCCTGCTGGCCCTAGCTTTCGTCAGTGTCGTCGGCCCGTCGCTGACGGTTGTGGTGATCGCCATCGCCCTTTCGGCATGGACAGGGCCGGCGCGCGTCGCGCGTGCCGAAGTGCTTTCGATCCGCGAGCGCGACTTCGTTGCCGGCGCGCGGGTCATCGGCATGCATCCGCTGGAGATCGCCTTGCGCGAGGTTCTTCCCAACGCCTTGCCTCCGGTGCTCGCGCTCTCCTCCGTCATCGTTGCCTCAGCGATCCTGATCGAGGCCGCGCTTTCCTTCCTCGGGCTCGGCGATCCCAATCGCGTCACCTGGGGCGGCATGATTGCCGAGGGCCGCACCGTTCTGCGTTCGGCACCGTTCCTCTCCATCGTGCCCGGCATCGCGCTGGTGCTGACCGTGCTCGGTGTCTATCTCGCCGGCGAAGGCGTCGTCGAAGGCACCGCCGTCAGGAAGGGCCTGTCGTGACCGGCCCACTCGTCTCGATTCGCGACCTGTCCGTCTCATACCGGCGCGATACGGCTTCGTTCTCGCTCCGCAACGTCGATCTCGACATCGCCCCCGGCGAACGGCTGGCGATCATCGGCGAAAGCGGTTCCGGCAAGAGCACGCTGGCGCTCGCTATCGCCGGGCTTCTGCCACCGACGGCCACCGTGGATGGCGCGATCCTGTGGTCGGGACAGCCGCAGCTGTCGCGCGGCGGCCGCGACATCGGCTTCGTCTTCCAGGACGCTTCGGCGAGCCTCGACCCGGTGATGGCTGTCGGACGGCAGATCGCCGAGGTCGCCCGCACACATCTCGATCTCAGTTGGGCACAGGCGCGAGACCGCGCACTTGATCTGCTGCGGCGTGTCAGACTGCCAGACCCCGACACGGCCCTGCATGCCTATCCGCACCAGCTGTCGGGCGGACAAAGGCAGCGGGTAGCGATCGCCACTGCCATCGCCGCCGGGCCGAGATTGCTCATCGCAGACGAAGCAACCAGCGCTCTCGACACCATCGTGCAGGCCGACATCGTTGCGCTGATCCGGCAATTGGTGGCCGAGGATGCGATGGCGCTGCTGTTCGTCAGCCACGACATCGCGCTTGCCGCCGAACAGGCCGACCGCATCGCCGTCTTCGACAGCGGCGAGATGGTCGAACTTGGCACCGCCGACGCAGTGATCCAGAAACCCCGGCATGCCTACACCAGGAAACTGCTGGACGCCCATATCGGCCTCGACGCCACGCCAATGATCATCGCCACGGAACGCGGCCATGTCTGAGCCGCTGCTTGCCGTCTCCGGGCTCACCAAACGTTTCCGGCGAAGCGGGACAATCGTCACTGCTGCCGACGATATCTCCCTTTCCATTTCGACCGGCGAGACCCTGTCGCTCGCCGGTCCTTCCGGCTCCGGCAAATCCACCATCGCCCGCCTGATCCTGCGGCTGATGGAACCCGATGCCGGCCGGGTGGATTTCGAAGGCGGGAACTTCCTCGCCTTGCGCGGTTCAGCTCTGCGCGCCAGACGCGCACGGCTGCAGATGGTGTTCCAGGATCCGCTTGCCGCGCTCAATCCGCGCGCGACAGTGGCGCGCGTGCTGGATGATCCACTGCGCATCCACGGACTTGCCAGCCGCAGCGAGCGCCCGGATCGTATTGCAACTCTCCTCGAACGCGTCGGCCTGGCGCCAGATCTCTGCAACCGCCACCTTCACGAGGTTTCCGGCGGCCAGCGCCAGCGTGTGGCGATCGCCCGCGCCATCGCCACGAAGCCATCCCTGATCGTGCTCGACGAGGCGGTGTCGGCACTCGACGTTTCAGTGCGAGGCCAGATCCTCGAACTGCTGCTCGACCTGCAGCGCACGGAACGCATCGCCTATCTGTTCGTCTCCCACGACCTCGGCGTGGTGCGGGCTTTTGCGCACCGGGTCATCCTTCTCGAAGACGGTCGCATCGCCGAACAGGGCGATGCCCGCGCCGTCATCGACAATCCGCAATCAACCATCGGCAAGGCGCTGGTTGCCGCTGTGCCCAGACTGCCCCGAACACAGGACTGATCATGACCGATCCTCAGGCCCGCGCGGAAAAGCTTGCCCGCGAACTCGATTCCGCCTTCCGCAACCGCGCCGATCTTTACCGGCTCATGCTGGACGAACTGACGACGGAACTGGGTGCCGAGCAGGCCGAGACGGTCATGGTGCGCGCCATCGAAAAGCGCGGCCAGGAGGTGGCGGCTGCGGCCTTCGGCAAATTCGGTCCCAATGACGCGCGCGCCATCGGCGAGGCCTTCCTCTCCGTCAGCCCGGATGACGGACGCATGTATCCGACCGATGTCGAGCGCGCGCCGGACCGCATCGCCTTCAAGGTCAAGCGCTGTCCACTCAAGGACGCCTGGGTCGAGGCTGGCGTCGGCGAAGAGCAGCTCACCACGCTCTGCCGCATTGCCGGCGCCTTCGATCGCGGCCTGTTCGAAGCCACCGGCGTGCGTTTCGACAACGTCACCTGGTCGCCCGGCCATGGCAGCGGCTGCTGTCACATCGCGCTCACCGACCGCGACGCGGCCTGACCACTTACCCTTTGCTGGCCTGCCTGAGTTCCACCCGGCGGATCTTTCCGGAAATGGTCTTGGGCAGCGCGTCGACGAATTCGATCTCGCGCGGATATTTGTAGGGCGCGGTCAGGTTGCGGCAGAACTCCTGGATGTCGCGTGCAAGGTCTTCCGACGCCGTGAAGCCTTTTGCCAGGATGACATAGGCCTTGACGATCTGGCCGCGGGTCGGGTCGGGTTTGCCGATGACCGCGCTTTCGGCGACCGCCTTGTGCTCGATCAGTGCGCTCTCCACCTCGAACGGGCTGATGCGGTAGCCGGCGGAGGAGATCAGATCGTCGGAACGACCGACGAACCAGAGATAACCATCCTTGTCGCGCCGCGCGGTATCGCCGGTATAATACCAGCCATTGCGGAACGAGCCGGTGTCCAGTGCCTTGCCGGTATAGTAGCCGTGGAACAGGCCGCCTGGATGCGGGTCGGTGACCCTGACCGCGATATGGCCGACTTCCTCATCCGGCAGGCGCTTGCCGTCGTCATCGACGACGTCGACATCATAGCCCGGCACCGGCTTGCCCATCGAACCGAAGCGCACTTCCTCGCCCGGGAAATTGGCGACGATGTTGATGGTCTCGGTCTGGCCGTAACCGTCGGCGATCGTCGTGCCCGTCGCTTCCTTCCAGATGCGCATCACCTCCGGATTGAGTGGTTCGCCCGCTCCCAGCGAACGGCGCAGGCTGGAAAGATCGTAGCGTTTCAGATCCTGTTGCGCGAACAGACGGTAGACGGTCGGCGGCGCGCAGAAGGTCGAGACCCTGAGTTTGCCGATCAGCTTCAGGTGCATGTCGGCGTCGAAGGCACCGTCGCCATTGTAGAGCACTGCCGGCGTCCCGAGCATCAGCTGCGGAAACAGGATGCCCCAGGCCGCCTTCGCCCAGCCGGTGTCCGTCAGCGACCAGTGCACATCACCGGGCCTGAGATCCATCCAGAACAGGCCGGTCGCCACATGGGCGAGCGCATAGCCATGGTCGCGCGGCACCATCTTCGGCAGCGAGGTCGTGCCGGAGGTGAAATAGGCCATCATCATGTCGGTGGCGCGGCTCGGCGGAAAATCCTTCCGGTCCAGTTCCGGCGAAGCCTCGGCCAACAACCTGTCGAACGACAGCCAGCTGTCGCGTTCGCCATCGATGACGATGAAGGTCGTCAGCGTCGGGCATTCGGCTCGAATGGCGTCGACCTTGGCGCAATGCTCGGAGGTGACGATGACCGCCGTGGCCTTCGAGTGGTTGACGCGATAGGCGATGTCGTGCGCAGTGAGCAGGTTGGTGCCTGGCATCGAGACAACGCCCGCCTTCATGCACCCGAACAGCACCGTGTACCAGGCCGGCACGCGGCCGATGACGAGGCAGGCAAAGTCGCCCGCTTTGACACCCAGCTTGCGCAAGGCATTGGCGAAGCGGTTCGAGCTTTCCGAAAGCTGCGAATAGGCAATGCGCTGGATCGTCTCGCCGTCACGCGAGACGGCGATCACCGCGGTACGGTCGTCCCGCTTCGACCAGTCGTCGATGACGTCGAACGCAAAATTGAAATGCTCGGGTATTTCCAGGCGAAATCCCGCACGCGCCCTGGCATAGGTGCGGTCGACCGTCGAAAAATCCATCCTCTCCTCCGCGATGGCGATGCAACGTTCAGGTCGCATCACATAGCGCGGACCAACTTAGGAAGCCATCGAACCAAAGGCTATGCCTTTTAGTGCCACTTCGCCGGCATCAGCCAGGATTCAAGAACGTTGTATTTTGTCAGTCCTCGCTCGCTGTGGACAAGCGAGAACGTTCGGACGGTGAAACGCAACGGATCGATCTGCTGCGGGACAACCGACCGAGAACTGTAGAAAAGCGTGATATGCGGGTTGAAGCTCAGCGTCCCACGCAACCCATTGGAGACGAGAGCAGCACCAAGCTTCCTCTGGAGATCCATCAGCGGCGTGCTTCCGCCCAGAAGCACCGTTGCTCGCCTGTCCGGTCGACCACCGGGAAACGTGACGATACGATCGAAACAGACATCAAACGCATCGACGCTGACGGAATTTGCGGCACATTTGGCAGCAAATACGTATTTCTCGCGCAAACGGTTGTCGTCCCTGATGTGCTGGAGCGAGATGTGCAGGTGCTTCAGCGGACGCAATTTCGCCTGGAGCCTGTTCGCCGTCTGTATCCCGGTGGCAATCTCCAGCACCTGACTGCCGACCGGCGTTTCAAGCAGCACCATCAAGATCAGCCGCTCCGGTTTCTTGGGCCGGAGCGGACCTTCTGACTGACCGAAATCGAAAACACCTTGGGACATGTCTCGCCCACTTCGCGGGGCCGAAACGTCCCGATTAGAACAAAACAAGAACATACGCAAGCGCAATCAGAAGACCACGCTTGCGCCGTCAGCCTCCTAGGCCAGCGAAATCCAGGCCGTCTTCAGGTCGGAATATTTGTCGAAGGCGTGCAGCGACTTGTCCCGTCCGAAGCCGGACTGGCCGAAACCGCCGAGCGGCACGGTCATGTCCGCACCACCATAGGTGTTGACGTGCACCACGCCGGCGCGGATCGCCCGCACCATGCGATGGGCACGCGCAAGGTTCGATGTCCACACCGCCGAGGCGAGCCCGTAGACGGTACCGTTGGCCAGACGCACAGCCTCGGCTTCATCCTCGAAACGTTGCACGGCCAGCACCGGGCCGAACACTTCCTCGCGCGCAACGGTCATGCCGGGGGCGACACCGCCGAAGATGGTCGGCTCCATGTAGTAGCCACCGGTCTCCTCGCGGATGCGGCGGCCGCCGGAAACCAGTTGCGCGCCCTCGTCCAGCGCCGTCGCCACATGGCCGAGGTCCTTCTTGAGTTGCTCCATGCTGCTCACCGCGCCGATATCCGACTTGATGTCGAGCGGGTCGCCGACCTTCATCCTGGTCGTTGCCGCCACCAGCTTTTCGACGAAGGCATCGTAGATCGAGGACTGGACGAGCAGCCGCGAGCCGGCGACGCAGACCTGGCCGGCATTGCGGAAAATGCCATGCGCGGAAACCCTGGCGGCGACATCAAGATCGGGCGCGTCGGCAAAGACGACATTGGGCGACTTGCCACCGAGTTCCAGTTGCACCCGCTTGAGATTGGAGCGCGCCGAATAATCTAGCAGCCGACGACCGACCCCGCCCGAGCCCGTGAAGACGATGGCATCGACATCCATGTGCAGGCCAAGCGCCTCACCGGTCACGCTGCCACGCCCGGTGACGACGTTGAGAACCCCCTCCGGCAGGCCGGCTTCCGCCGCCAGCTCGCCGAGGCGCAGCAACGTAAGAGATGCCACTTCTGCCGGCTTCAGGACAACACTGTTGCCGGCGGCCAGTGCCGGTGCCACCTTCCAGGCGCCGATCATCATCGGGAAATTCCATGGCACGATAGCGGCGACGACGCCCAGCGGCTCGCGGTGGATGAGGCCGAGCACCTCGGGTGCTGTCGGCGCGATCTCGCCATAGACCTTGTCGATGGCCTCGGCGTAGTAGCGGAATGTGCCCGCCGCCGACAAAGGCTCGGCCTTGTAGGCCATGCCGATTTCGGTACCGTTGTCGCGCACGCCGAGCACGGCCAGTTCGAGCGCGTGTTTCTCGATCAGGTCGGCAAGCTTCAGCAGCACTTTCTTGCGCGCAGCCGGTGCAGCCCGCGACCAGCTTCCCTTCTCGAAGGCAGCACGCGCGGCGGCCACCGCGCGATCGACATCGGCGGCTCCGGCATCGGCGATCGAGGTAAGCGTCGTGCCGTCGATCGGTGAGATGACGGGGAGTGTTTCCCCATCCCGGCTGTCGGCGAACGCGCCACCAATAAAAAGCTTTTGCGCCGCGACAGGTTTCTGCCGCAGCGCGTCGATCGTGGCCTGGTCCATCAGGGCTTGTCTCCGAATGCTATGCTCTACGTGAATATTATCTTGGGAGGATGGAAGGGTTGGCCACCTCGAGCAATTCCAGCAAAAGTGCGTAGCGGTTTTGCTGGAATTGCGTTAAAACAAGGAGACAGAGCATTGGAGGCGACGCTTTTCGCCGGAAATGCTCTGGCCAACCCTTCCGGCATTTCTATTCCTTTACCTCGTTGCCGAGTTGGGCGAAGGCTGCCGGATCCTTGCTCTTGAGAGCAAGGGCCAGAACCAGGCCAAGCACTGCCGCGATCAGCACCAGCGACGGCAGGAACCATGACAGCGTACCGGACGCACCCGACAGGCTGCCGAAGTTCAGCACGATCTGGAAAATGATATAGGCCAGCACAAGGCCGGCAATGACCGGCGCGACCTTGGCCTTCAGCACGTTGCCTTCGAGCGACGGGTTGCGGCTGAAGAAGGCGAGCACCGAGAAGGACGTCAGCGCCATCAGGGTGATGATGCCCAGCGTGCCGACATTGGTGAGCCAGGAGAACAGTGCCAGCACCGGATCCTGGCCGGTGACGGCAAACAGCGCGATCACCAGGAAGGCGATTGCCGTCTGGATCAAGGAGCCGACATGCGGGCTCTTGAACACCGGATGCGTGACACCAAGCGATTCCGGCAGGAGCTTTTCACGACCGGCGACATAGAAGTAGCGGGCAACGCCATTATGGAAAGCGACCACGCCAGCGAACAGGCTGGACACGAACAGGACGCTCATCAGCTGCGTCACCGCCGTGCCGACATAGCGGTCCGACAGCGTGAACAGGAAGGTCGTCGGATCCTGAAGCGCCTGCAGCGACGGCACCAGCTTGTCGACGCCGGTGGCATTTGCCATCAGCCAGGAGGTGAACATGTAGAACACGCCGATGATCAGAATGGAGATGTAGGTGGCACGTGGCACAGTACGGTGCGGTTCGCGCGCTTCCTCCGAATAGATCGTGGTCGCTTCGACGCCGATGAAGGCCGCGAAGCAGAAAAGCAGGCCGATGGCCGGCGCGCCGCTCAGGATCTGCGTCGGCGTGAACGGCGCCATGCTGAGACCGGAATCGCCGCCTTTGAACAGGATGGCAAGATCGACCACCAGCACGATGAGATATTCAAGCAGCACCAGGACGGTAAGGATCTT
This sequence comes from Mesorhizobium sp. Pch-S, assembly GCF_004136315.1. Taxonomy (NCBI): domain Bacteria; kingdom Pseudomonadati; phylum Pseudomonadota; class Alphaproteobacteria; order Hyphomicrobiales; family Phyllobacteriaceae; genus Mesorhizobium; species Mesorhizobium sp. Pch-S. The sequence goes on along the minus strand of NZ_CP029562.1, from coordinate 3,528,893 downwards.
GGCCGACAGGTCGACACGGCGATAGCCGAGCACGCCGACCAGCGCGACACCGATGAAACACCACAGCCACCAGGGCAAATTGATGCCCCAACCGGCGAACAGGCCTGAGGTCGCAGCACCGAACATGCCGAAGACGCCGATCTGCATGGCGTTGTAGGACAGGATGGCGATGAGCGCTGCAGCCCCACCCAGCGCACCGCCGAGGCCCTTGGCCGTATAGGCGTAGAAAGCACCGGCATTGGCGACATGGCGAGCCATGGCGACATAGCCGACCGCAAAGATCAGCAGCACGGCGGTCACGATCAGGAAGGTGCCGGGAATGCCGGCGCCATTGCCCATCAGCATGGAGAGTGGCACGCCCCCTGCAACCGCGGTCAGCGGCGCGGCGGCTGAAACCACCAGAAACGTCACGGCACCAACGCCAAGGCTGTTCTTTCTCAGCCGATTGGCCTCACCGGATTCCACTACGGTTGTCATGAATTCCTCCTCCTTTCCCCGCCACGCGGGGCCCCACAAGCCCGTCCCCGCGAAGCGGGGCCAAAAAAAGCCCAGTGAAATGCCGAGTGGCCGAAAGGCCTGTTTTCGTTTCATTATTTAAAACGACATTTCGAATATAGACTTGCAAAGATGCTCGGCACCTGTCAAGTTAATTCGCGCGTTAAGTATCTGGAGGAGAGACAAACGCATGAGCACGGTGGCCAAGGCCGTGTCCCTGCTGGAGGTGCTGGGACAGGGCGAGCCGGAAAGAACGCTGGCGGACCTCGCCCGTTCAGTCGATTTCGACAAGGCGACGACACGACGTCTGCTGCTGGCACTGATGGAGCAGGGGCTGGTCGAACAGGACGGCGGCAGCCGCCTCTATCGGCTGGGCATCGGCGTGGCGCGTCTCGCCTTGATGCGCGAAGCGCAGTTTCCCTTTCTCAGAACCGCGATCCCGGTTGCCGATGCGCTCGCCGCAAGGACTGGCGAGACCGTGCATTTCTCCGAATATTCGAGCCGCGGGTTGATCTCTGTCCATGTGGTGGAATCGAGCAAGGCCAACCGTGTTGCGGTGCCGGTCGGAGAAACCCTGCCGCTGCATGCCACGGCCTCCGGCATCGCCTTCATGGCTTTTGCCGACCGTCGCGTCATGGATGCCACCTTGGGCGGCAAGCTGGTATCCTACACCCCGCACACGGTGACCGACCCGACAGCGATCAGAGAGCTGGTCTCGGCCGCGCGCACCCGAGGCTATTCCATCGGTGCACAAGGCTATGAAGACGGCGTCTTCTCGGTTGCCGCGCCGATCCTCGGCGCACGCGGCACCGCGGTCGGCGCGCTTGCGATTGCGGCACCACGTGCCCGCATCGAACCGACGGACACGGAGTCCCTGGGAGCGGCCGTCGTCGAATCCGCCTCCCAGATCAGCGAGCGCCTCACCGGCCGCCGTGCCATGGCCGCCAACGACCAAGGCAATTCCAGGAAGAGCGTGTAACGGTCCTCCGTCCGGAATTGCACAAAAACAAAGAGTTAGAGCGTTTCCGCAGAACGGAAACGCTCATGAAACAAAGACCATCAGAGCGGAACGAATGACCAGAACGCATATCCCGAAGATACTTCTGTGCGGCACCGGCGACACCAAGGCCGACGAGCTGCTTTACATGGCCGAACGCATCCGCAGCGCCGGTGGTGATCCCGTCATGCTCGACGTCAGCGTGCTCGGCGATCCGCCCTACCGCCCTGAATACGACAAGCATGCCGTGGCCTCCGCGATAAGCACCACCATCGAAGCGATTGCGCGATCGGGCGATGAAAACACCGCCATGGAACTGATGGCGCGCGGTGCCTCCGTTCTCGTGCGGGACCTCGAAGCTTCCGCCAGGATCGATGCCTTCATTGCCATCGGCGGCACGATGGGCACCGATCTCGCGCTCGACATCGCGCTTGCGCTGCCGATCGGCGTGCCGAAATTCATCGTCTCGACCATCGCCTATTCCCATCTGATCCCACCGGAGCGGATCGCGCCGGATCTGATGATGATCCTGTGGGCAGGCGGTCTCTATGGCCTCAACGACACCTGCAAGGCCGTCCTCTCCCAGGCCTCCGGCGCCGTTGTCGGCGCAGCGCTCACCACTGCGAAACCACGCCCGAACCTGCCGACGGTCGCGATCTCGTCGCTCGGCACGAGCTGCCTTTCCTACATGAAGACGCTGCGGCCCGAGCTGGAGAAACGTGGCTATGAAGTCGTCATCTTCCACACCACCGGCATGGGCGGCCGCGCGCTTGAATCGCTTGCCGCCGACAACCGTTTCGTCGCCGTTCTGGATTTCAGCCTGCAGGAAGTCGCCAACCATCTGAACGGCAGCGTCGTTTCCTCGGGCGTCGACCGGCTGGAAAACGCCGGCCGCGCCGGCATCCCGCAGATCGTGGCACCAGGAGCGGTCGACATGGTCGATTTCCCGACCTGGAAACCGGTTCCGCAAGGTCTCTCCGATCGGCCTTATCATGCACACAACCGGCTGCTTGCCTCCGTCACCACCGGCACGGACGGGCGCCGCCACGTCGCGCGGGCGATCTCGGAAAAGCTTGCTTTGGCCACCGGACCCGTCGCTTTCATCCTGCCGGCCGGCGGCATCGAACAATGGGATCAGGAAGGGGAGCCTCTCCACGAACCCGACGCGCTTGCGGCCTTTTCCGACGAGATGCGCCGCGTCATCAAGGCTCCCGTCGAACTGCACGAGATCGAGGGACACATCAACAGCGTCGAATTCACCACGACGGCGTTGGCGATCTTCGATCGCTGGGCGGCAAGTGGGGTAATCGCACCCGGCATTCGCCAGGAGCAGTCATCGTGAGCATACCCAAGGCCCTGGTGCTCGATTTCGGCGGTGTCGTCACCAGGACGCTGTTCGAGACCCACGAACTCACCGAAAAGGCTCTCGGCCTCAAGCCGGGCACACTGACCTGGCAGGGGCCGTTCGACCCGGCTTCCGATCCGTTGTGGCAATCGATGCAGGCGGACGAGATCAGCGAACGCGACTACTGGAAAACCCGCACCCGTGAAGTCGGCGAGCTCGTCGGCGAAGACTGGGATGCGATGGAGACCTTCGTACGCCGCGCCCGCGGCGCCGATCCGGTAGCCGTTGTCCGGCCGGAAGCCGATCGGGCCATCCGCAAGGCCCATGCCGCCGGCGTGAGGCTTGCGGTGCTCTCCAACGAACTCGACCTGTTTTACGGCGCCGACTTCCGCGGCCGGCTGCCGCTGCTTTCCCTGTTCGAGACCATCGTCGATGCCACCTACACGAAGATCCTGAAGCCGGACCTCCGTGCCTATCAATCCGTCGCCGATACACTTGGCCTGCCGACCGGCGCCTGCGTGTTTGTCGACGACCAGCAACGCAACATCGACGGCGCGATCGCCGCCGGCATGTTGCCCGTTCATTTCGATGTGGCCAGCCCGGCCCGATCCTACGCCGAAGCGCTCGGCCATTTCGGCCTCACCCTTTAAGGAATTGGAGACTTCAGATGCGCGACACCAATTTTTTCGCAGAAAACAACGCCAAGCCGATCTGGCACCCGATGGCGCATCCCGCCGAGATGCGCGCGTCGCCCCCGCGTGTGATCATGAAGGGCGAAGGCGCGCATGTCACCGATATCGAAGGCCGTACCGTTCTGGACGCCGTCGGCGGCCTGTGGAACGTCAATCTCGGCTACAGCAGTGATCCGATCAAACAGGCGATTGCGGCCCAGCTCGATACCCTGCCCTACTATTCGGGTTTCCGCGGCACCTCGACCGGGCCGTCGATCGAGCTCGCCTATGAGCTTTCACAGTGGTTCGCCCCCGAAGGCATGGTGCGCACCTTCTTCACCTCCGGCGGTTCGGATTCCGTCGAGACTGCGCTGCGTCTTGCCCGCCAGTACTGGAAGATCCGCGGCCAGGCCGACCGCACCAAATTCCTGGCGCTGAAGAAGGGTTACCACGGCACGCATTTCGGTGGCGCCTCGGTCAACGGCAATGCCAATTTCCGCCGCAACTACGAACCGCTGCTGCCGGGCTGCTTCCATACGCCGGCACCCTGGACCTACCGCAACCCGTTCGACGAAACCGACCCGATCAAGCTCGCCTGGCTGTGCGCGCGCGCCATTGAGGAAGAGATCGCCTTCCAGGGTGCCGACACCATCGCTGCCTTCATCATGGAACCGGTCCTGGGCGCCGGCGGCGTCATCGTACCGCCCGAAACCTTCATGCCGCTGGTGCGCGATATCTGTGACCGACACGACATCCTGCTCATCGCTGACGAAGTTGTGACCGCTTTCGGCCGCACCGGTGCGTGGTCCGGTTCGCGGCTCTGGAATGTGCAGCCCGATTTCATGACCATCGCCAAGGCGATCACCTGTGGCTACTTCCCGCTCGGCGCTACGCTGATCGGGCAGAAAGTGGCCGATGTCTTCGAAGCCGACAAGACCAGCTTCGGTGCCATCGGCCATGGCTACACCTATTCCGGCCATCCTGTCGGCTGCGCCGCCGGTCTCGCTGCGCTGGCCGAAACCAAACGCCTCGGCGTCAACGAGAATGCCGCCGCGCGTGGCATTGAGCTCGGCAAGGCGCTGGAAGCGTTGAAAGCCAAGCATGCGCTGGTTGGCGACGTGCGTGGCAAGGGTCTGATGGCAGCGCTCGAACTGGTGTCCGATCGCGATTCCAAGAAGGCGGCGGACAAGAAGACCATGGCCAAGGTGGCCGATGCCGCCTACGACGCCGGGGTCATGCTGCGTGTATCGGGTAACATGATCATCCTGTCGCCGCCCCTCATCATCACTGCTGCCGACGTCGCCAGGATCGCCGAAGGTATCGATGCTGGCCTGACGGCGGCAATTGCCTGAGCAAAGGCTTCAGTCGGTGGAGGGACCCAATCGTTCCCTCCGCCAGGCAGCGGGCGACAGACCCGTCGCCTTGCGGAAGAACCGCGAGAAATAGGCGGGGTCGTTGAAGCCCGTCTCGAAAGTGATGTCTTCCACCGACCGGATGGTGAAGGCGAGCAGTCGTTTGGCTTCGACCAGACGCCTTTCATTGACGGCTTGCCGCACGCCGGTGCCCAGCACCTGCTGGGCGGCCTTATCGAGCAGGTGTCGGGTCGTGCCCAGCGTTTCGACATAGCGCTCTACGGGCAAGTCTTCCCGAAAGTTCCGGTCGATGAGATGCCGCAACCTCGCGGCCAGCGCTCCTGCGGCTGGCAGTTCGATCGGTTGCGGCCCACTGCCCAGCCGCGCAATGCCGGAGAGCGTCACCGCGATCAAGGACGGCAGGATTTTGTCCATGCCAGGCAACGCATCGGCATATTCCGCCTGGATTGCCAGAACACTGCTTTCCAGTTTCCGCCACAACGTATCACCACCGCGTCCGGTGACGAAAACCGGACGGTCGAGCCGCAGGAGCGTGTTCACTGCAATCGCCGAAAGCGCATCGTCGGCAACCGAGACGACGATCGCGTCGGTGCCTGGCTCGATGATGAAGCCATGCACCACGCCGCTCGGCACGAAACTGACCGCAGGGGCTGAAAAATCTTCGGAAAACTGTTCGATCCGGTAGTTGCCGCGGCCACTCGTCCAGAAAGTGATCTGGCCCATCTGCGGGTGCTTGTGCGGCTGCACGCGGCCGCGATGGATGCCCTCGCGAGCACGAACGGTCTCGACGTGAAAGAACCCGACGTCGAGCGCGCGCGTGGGTTCGCCGTAGACGAAGAATTCCGGGATGGAAACCTGGCTCATGGCACCCGAAAAAGTCCAAGCGGTTTTCGGCTTTTGTCCATAAACCATAGCGCTGCCCAGCGCTACTCTTAAGACATCAAGGGAGGAATACGATGCGAGCGGAAGATTTCCGGGCCGACAAGACGCGCCCGTTCACGGGTGCCGAATATCTGGAAAGCCTGCGTGACGGCCGCGAGGTCTACATCAACGGCGAACGGATAACCGACGTCACCACCCATCCGGCCATGCGCAATTCCGCGCGCTCGCTTGCCCGTCTCTATGATGCCCTGCACGATCCCAAGCAGCAGGCCGCTCTCACGTCGCCGACCGATACCGGCTCCGGCGGCTATACCCACAAGTATTTCCGTGTTGCCCATTCGCCGGCCGATCTCGTCGCGCAGCAGGGCGCCATCGCCCATTGGGCGCGCATGACCTATGGCTGGATGGGGCGCACCGCCGATTACAAGGCGGCACTGATGAACACACTGGGCGCCAATGCCGATTGGTACGGACCGTTCAAGGACAACGCACGAGCCTGGCACAAGCGCGCGCAGGAATCGGTCCTGTTCATGAACCACGCCATCGTCAACCCGCCGATAGACCGGCACAAGCCGGCGGAGCAGGTAAAGGACGTCTTCGTCCACATCACCAAGGAGAATGATGCCGGCATCTGGGTTTCCGGCGCCAAGGTGGTGGCGACTTCGTCAGCGCTGACTCATTACAATTTCCTGGCACAGAGTTCTGCCACGGTGACGGAAGACCCTTCGCTGTCGGTGATGTTCATCGTGCCGATGAACGCGCCGGGCGTGAAGATGTTCTGCCGCGTTTCCTACGAGCAGACGGCCAACACGGTCGGCCAGCCCTTCGACTACCCGTTGTCGTCCCGCTTCGACGAGAACGACGCCATCCTGGTGCTCGACAATGTCTTCGTACCCTGGGAAGACGTGCTGGTGCTGCGGGACGCGCAGAAGATCCTCTCCTTTCACCCCGCGTCCGGCTTCATGCACGGCTACTGTTTCCAGGGCTGCACACGTTTTGCCGTAAAGCTCGACTTCCTGGCCGGCTTGCTCGCCAAGGCACTGCGCGCCACCGGCGGCGATGCCTTCCGTGGCAACCAGGCAGCACTCGGTGAGGTGATCGCGTTGCGGCACATGTTCTGGAGCTTCTCCAACGCGATGGCCTACAACCCGATCCCATGGGCTGGCGGCGCGGTGCTGCCGAACATGGAAGGCGCACTGGCGTATCGCACCTTCATGTCCGAAGCCTATCCACGCGTCATCGAGACGGTGCGCAAGGTTGTCGCCTCCGGCCTGATCTACCTGCCCTCCTCCGCCAAGGATTTCGGCAATCCCGACATCGACCGCTACCTGGCGCAATATGTGCGCGGCTCCGACAATATGGGCCACATAGAGCGCATCAAGATCATGAAGCTGCTCTGGGACGCCACCGGCACGGAGTTCGGCGGCCGCCATGCGCTCTACGAACTCAATTATGCCGGTGCCCAGGAAGAAGTCCGCCTGCAGGTGCTGAAGGGCGCCGAACGCGGCGGCCGGCTGAAGCAGATGGAAGAGCTCGTCGACACCTGCATGGCCGACTATGACGAGAACGGCTGGACCGGCGACACCTGGCTGCCGCCGTTGGGCACTACCGGCCGGGATTGAGGACCAGCCATGCAACTGCAGGTCTCCAGGCTGGAATTTCGTGACGCCATGGCGCGGGTCTGCGCGCCGGTCAACATCGTCACCACGGACGGACCGGCTGGTCGCGGCGGCTTCACCGCGACGGCCATGTGCAGCGTTTCAGACGATCCGCCGACCTTGCTCATCTGCATGAACGAGCGCTCGGCGCAAACTGGAATGTTCCTCGACAACCGGCGTTTCTGCGTCAACGTGCTGACGCAGGCGCATATGCATCTCGCCTCGAAATTTGCCGGCGCCATCCGCGACATGGCCGAGCGCTATCAGGCGGCAAACTGGCAGACCATGCCGTCCGGCATGCCGGCGCTGCTCGACGCCATCGTCTCGTTCGACTGCGAGATCGGTGACGTCAACAAGGTCGGCACGCACAATGTGATGTTCGGCCGGGTCATCGATATCCGGCACGGCAGCGGCGAAGCGGCTTTGCTTTATGTCGACCGCAACTACTCGCAACCGATGGCGCTCGGCAGTTTCGGTGGCTGAAAAGCAGACTGCAACGATGGATGACCGCACGAGGTTTGCGATCCATCCGTCCTTCAGGGGAAAAAGCTCAGCCTTCGCTGCTCTCCGACTGGATCAGGCTCTCAAGCATGTCGAGCAGCTGTTCGTATTGCTCGGCGCCATATCGCCCCTCGATGGCTTCGTAGATGGCGATGCGTTCTGGTGCCAGATCCTCGATCAGCGCCACGCCGCTTGGCGTGATGGCGAGCAGCGCGCGCCGGCCGTCATCCTTCACCCGGTTGCGGGTAATCAGCCGGCGCTCTTCCAGCGCCTTGATGATGCGCGTCAGGCTCGGCGGCAGGATCGACGCGCGGCCGGCAAGTTCGGTCGCCTCGAGCGGCCCTGTCTCGGCCAGCACGCGCAAGACACGCCATTGCTGTTCGGTGATGTCGTGCCGGGCCAGCATTGGCCGGAAATGCGCCATGATCACCTCGCGGGCACGCAGAAGCGTCATCGGCAGGGAGCGTCGTGTGGAAGGCGGCAGCAAGGTGGTGTCTCCGCTCTGGTTCCGTCTGTCTCGCGAACCGGCGCACGCAAGACGCGTAGTCGGCTTTCAGCGCTATATCCGCGATTTTGGCGGCACCGGCAATCCCGCCGCGAGCGGATGGCACAACCCATTCAACAGCGCTTGACTTTCATCAGTCAAGATGTAATTCACATGTTAATTACAAACAGTCGACTTACTGGTGGAGGAACGCCGTGCCCCACATGGCGATCGAATATTCCGCGAATCTCGATGAAACGGTCGATATCCAGGGCCTGTGCACTCTGGTGGCCGACACCATCCTGGAGACGGGCCTGTTCGAGATCGGCGCCATCCGCGTGCGTGCATTCCGTGCCGAAGCCTACGCGATCGCCGACAGGCTGCCTCAGAACGGCTTCATCGACATGAATTTCCGCATCGGCAAGGGCCGCAGCGCCGAGGAGAAGAAGCGTACCGGCGAAGCCATCTTTGCCGCCGTTTCACAGCGGCTGGCCCTGCTGTTTGCTACCCCTCATTTCGCGCTGTCGCTGGAGATCCGCGAGATCGACGCCGAACTGAGCTGGAAGAAGAATGCGATCCACCCGCGACTGCGCGGCAAGTAACGAGGACGAAAGCATGAGCGCCCTGGACGACAATCTGCGCAAGGCAAGCGCCTATCTTGAACGCTTCAAGCGCGACGGCGTGCTCAATCATATCGCCGGCGAAGCGGTGCCGGCTGCCGACGGCTCGACCTTCGAGACGATCTCGCCGGTCGACCTGAAGCCGCTGGCCAAGGTGGCGCATGGCAAGGCTGCCGACATCGACCGCGCCGCCAAGGCTGCCAAGGCCGCATTCCGCGACTGGGCGGCGATGTCCGGCGATGCCCGCAAGAAGCTGCTGCACAAGATTGCCGATGCCATCGTCGCGCGCGCCGAAGAAATCGCCTTCGTCGAATGCATGGACACCGGCCAGTCGCTGAAATTCATGGCCAAGGCAGCACTGCGCGGCGCCGAGAACTTCCGCTTCTACGCCGACCGCGCGCCCCAGGCTCGCGATGGCCGTACCCTGCAGGACGCAGGCCAGGTCAACATGACGACACGCGTGCCGATCGGCCCTGTCGGCATCATCACGCCCTGGAATACCCCTTTCATGCTGTCGACCTGGAAGATCGCGCCGGCGCTCGCAGCAGGCTGCACGATCGTCCACAAGCCGGCCGAATTTTCGCCACTGAGCGCGCGTCTGCTGGTCGAGATCGCCGAGGAAGCCGGCCTGCCCAAGGGTGTCTGGAACCTCGTCAACGGCCTCGGCGAGGACGCCGGCAAGTCGCTGACCGAACACCCCGACATCAAGGCGATCGGGTTCGTTGGCGAGAGCCGCACCGGCTCCATGATCATGAAACAGGGCGCCGATACGCTGAAGCGTGTGCATTTCGAGCTGGGTGGCAAAAACCCGGTCATCGTCTTCGCCGATGCCGACCTGGAGCGCGCGGCCGATGCCGCCGTCTTCATGATCTATTCGCTGAATGGCGAGCGCTGCACGTCTTCGTCGCGCCTGCTGGTCGAGGCTTCCATCCACGACAAGTTCACGGCGCTGGTCGCCGAGAAGGCAAAGCGCATCAAGATCGGCCACCCGCTTGATCCCGAAACCGTTGTCGGTCCGCTGATCCATCCCGTGCACGAGAAAAAGGTGCTTTCCTATATCGAGATCGCCAAGTCGGAGGGCGTCACCATTGCCGCTGGCGGCACCAAGTTCGACGGTCCGGGCGGCGGCTGCTATGTCACCCCGACCCTTTTCACCGGCGCCAACAACACCATGCGCATCGCCCGTGAAGAGATCTTCGGCCCCGTGCTCACCGCGATTCCGTTCAAGGACGAAGCAGAGGCGCTGGCGATCGCCAATGACACCGAGTACGGCCTCACCGGCTATCTGTGGACGTCCGATGTGACGCGCGCTTTCCGCTTCACCGAAGCACTGGAGGCCGGCATGATCTGGGTCAATTCCGAGAACGTACGCCATCTGCCGACGCCGTTCGGCGGCGTTAAGAATTCCGGCATCGGCCGGGACGGCGGTGACTGGTCATTCGACTTCTACATGGAAACCAAGAACATCGCTTTCGCGACCAGGCCACACGCCATCCAGAAGCTTGGCGGTTGACGCCGTACAGCGCGGCTTTGCCGCGCCGCGCGGCCAGGCCGCGCAGCGCCACATACGAGGAGGAATCTGATGCCTTTGCCGCAACCCAATCTCTATCCCGCTTTCAACATCGTGCGGCTGAGCCATGTCGAACTTGCCGTCACGGACCTGGCAAAATCGCGCGCGTTTTATGTCGATACGCTGGGCCTGCAGGTGACCGACGAGAGCAAGGACGCCATCTACCTGCGTGCGTTGGAAGAACGCGGCCATCACTGCATCGTTTTGCGCAAGGCCGACAAGGCGGAAGCCCGCGACCTCGGCTTCAAGCTCTACAGCGAGGAAGACCTCGACAAGGCCGAGCATTTCTTCAGGGCCAAGGGCCTGCCGGTGGAGTGGGTCGAGCGGCCCTATCAGTCGCGCACCTTTCGTACGCGCGATCCGCATGGCATTCCGCTCGAATTCTATTCCAGGATGGACCGCCTGCCGCCGATCCATCAGAAATACGCCCTTTACAAAGGCGTGAAGCCGCTGCGCATCGACCACTTCAACTGCTACTCGCCGAATGTCGATGAATCGGTGGCCTTCTACAACGAGCTCGGCTTTCGCGTGACCGAATACACGGAAGACGCGGAAACCGGGAAGCTCTGGGCAGCCTGGACGCACCGCAAGGGCGGCGTGCATGACATCGCCTTCACCAACGGCCGCGGTCCGCGCCTTCACCATGTCGCCTTCTGGGTGCCGACGCCGCTCAACATCATCGACCTGCTCGATCTGATGGCCACGACCGGCTACATCGGCAACATCGAACGCGGTCCCGGCCGGCACGGCATTTCGAACGCCTTCTTTCTCTACGTCCGCGACCCCGACAACCATCGCATCGAGATCTATTGCTCGGACTATCAGACGGTCGATCCCGACCTCGAGCCGATCAAGTGGGACCTGAAGGATCCGCAGCGACAGACCCTGTGGGGAGCGCCGGCACCACGTTCGTGGTTCGAGGAAGGCAGTGTCTTCGCGGGCATCGAGCCGCGCGATCCCGATCTCGCCGCTTCGCCCATCATCGCGCCTTGACCGGCTGACACGACAATCACAAGGAACCGGGCATGAGCGCACGCATCGCCACATTCACCGCCGGCGGCAAGACACGCTACGGCGCCATCACCGACAACGGTGCCGTGGATCTTTCCAGCCGCCACGGCGCTCAATGGCCGACGCTGCGGGAAGTCATCGAAGCCGGCGCCTTGCTTCGCCTGGCGGAGGAAGCAGCCGGCCTGCCGGCTGACTTCGCCCTGCCCGACATCACCTATGAAATCCCAGTGCCGATGCCGGAGAAACTCATCTGCGTCGGCGTCAACTTCCCCGACCGCAACGAAGAGTACAAGGACGGCCAGGCCGCACCGTCCAACCCTTCGCTGTTCATCCGCTTCCCGCGTTCCTTCGTCGGCCATGGCGAAAATCTGGTACGCCCGCCGGAATCGCCGCAGCTCGACTACGAAGGCGAGATCGTCATCGTCATTGGCAAAGGCGGCCGCCGCATTCCGGAAACCACCGCGCTCGATCACATCGCTGCACTATCGCTGTGCAACGAAGGCACGATCCGCGACTGGGTCCGGCACGCCAAGTTCAATGTCACCCAGGGCAAGAACTTCGACCGCACCGGCTCGATCGGCCCCTGGCTGGTGCCTTTTACCGACGAGGCGCAGATCGCCGACATCAAGCTGGAGACCCGCGTCAACGGCGAGGTCCGCCAGAGCGATCGCACCAGCCGCATGATCTTCTCCTTCCGCAAGATCATCGCCTATATTTCGACCTTCACGACGCTTGTGCCCGGCGACGTCATCGTCACCGGCACGCCGACCGGCGCCGGCGCCCGCTTCGACCCGCCGATCTGGCTGAAGCCGGGTGACGTGATCGAAGTCGAGGCCGATGGCATCGGCATCCTGCGCAATGGAGTTGTTGACGAGTGACCGCGACGACCATGACGCCAGCCGAAATCGAAGATGCGGCCACGCGCCTGTTCGAGGCCGAACGCGCTCGGCGCCAGATCCGCCTGCTCAGCCTGGATTTCCCGAACGCCACGATGGACGACGCCTATAGGGTACAGGCGGCTTTGGTGAAGAAAAAGACCGAGGCCGGCGCGGTCATCAAGGGCTGGAAGATCGGCCTGACATCCAAGGCCATGCAATCGGCGCTCAACATCGATATCCCGGATTCCGGTATCCTGTTCGACGACATGTTCTTCGCCGATGGCGGGACGGTTCCGGCCGATCGTTTCATCCAGCCGCGCATCGAGGCCGAAATCGCTTTCGTCATGAAGGCGCCGCTGCGCGGCCCGAACGTCACCATTTTCGATGTGCTGAATGCCACTGACTATATCACCCCGGCGCTCGAGATCCTCGACACGCGCATCGAGCGCACGAACAAGGAAGCCGGCAAGGCCCGCACCTTCTTCGACACCATCTCCGACAACGCCGCCAATGCCGGCATCGTGCTCGGCGGGCGACCCATCCGGCCACTCGATGCCGACATGCGTTGGATCGGCGCCATCGTTTCGCGCAATGCCGAGGTCGAGGAAACCGGCCTCGGTGCCGGCGTGCTGAACCATCCGGCCATGGGCATTGTCTGGCTGGTCAACCGGCTGCACACCTACGGCATGGGCATCGCCGCCGGAGAAGTCGTGCTGTCGGGCTCCTTCGTGCGCCCTGTCGAAGCGCGGCATGGGGACACCATTGCCGCCGATTTCGGCCCCTATGGAACGATCAGCGTCTTCTTCGCATAGTTCGGCGTGGCATGGCCGGCCACTTGGCCATGCCACGTTCTGATCAAGCCGCCAGTTGCTGCAGGTAACGATCGGCCTCTTCCGGCACGGCGAACCACGGGAAGAGATCCGGCGGATTGTTGAAGCCGTTGGCTATCCTTTTGGCGAGCGCCGGATAGGCCTGCGCCGATCCCATGATGTTGAGCACATGCGGGGGCGGCGGCGTCAGCAGCGCGTTCGTCCAGCCGACGACGTATTGCGCATACTGCCAGTAGCGATCGAATGTCGCCTGCATGAAAGCGGCGTCGAACGGCCGGTCGCCATGCGCCAGGATGGCATCCATGTAGACCCTCGCCGCCTTCGAGGCGTTGTTCGATCCCTGCCCGGTGATCGGATCGTTGAGGCAGACGGCATCAGCGAGACCCAGCACCAGCCGTCCCGAAGGCAGGCGTCCGACCGGCTTGCGCACCGTTGGCGGGAATGCGCCTGACAGGATGCCGTTGGCGTCGGTCAGTTCGACGTTGCGGCAGCGATCCGCCTCCCAGGGCAGGAACGTGTCGAGAATCCATTTCGACCGCGCCAGATGCTCCTGCGGCGAACTCACATCCTTCCAGCAATCCATCGGTCCGCCGGGGATGCCTTCCAGCACCATGATCTCGCAGGCACCGGAATTGGTCAGAGCCGGGAAGACGAAGTATTCGCCGACGCCGGGGATCAGGTTGAAACAGACCGCCGAATGCTCCGGCCGTGGCGTCATGCCGTGGACGTAGGTCAGCGCCAAAGCGCGCTGCGGCTTGTCGAACGGGGATTTTTCGGCATCGCGTTCGAACAGCCTGGCGATATCACCCTTGCCCGCCGCAACGATGGTGAGGTCCGACGATGCGGCATAGGTCTCGAGATCGGCGATGCCCGCTTCCTTGATCTCCAGCGTGCCGCCGCGCCGCTCGAACTCGCTCATCCAGACCGGGATTTTCACACGCTGGTCGACGCTTTGCGCCGGCTTGTCGAGCTTGCCGTTCCAGTCGATCGCCTTGGCGCCGGGCTGATCGGGTGACGGCACCACGAAGTTGATGGAATCGACAGTCGGGCACTCCTTCTCCCAGAAACTGAGGCCGACCTCGCGCTCGTTCTGCAGCGCGGTATCGAACATGCATTGGCTGGACAGCACCTTGCCGGTGCGCACGTCCTCAGCCGTACGGTTCTGGACGACCTTCACCTCATAGTCGCCCTGCTGAAGCAGGCCGCAGGCAAGCTGCAGGCCTGCCTGTCCTCCTCCCAATATCGTGATGCGCTTGCTCATCGTGTTCCCTCCCTTGCTTGTCGTTGCGGCACGTGCCGGGCTCATTCCATCAGCAGCGGAATGGCCGGGTCGATGCGTTCCGGCCCCATCGCCGTGTAACCGCCGTCAACGCGGATATCGGTGCCGGTGATGAAACTCGCCGCATCGGAAAGCAGGAACGCCACCGCTTCCGCCACCTCGGCCGGATCGCCGGTGCGCCTCAGCAGATGGAAGGGGGCGGCGACACCGTCGGTCTTCGGCCGGTTGTCGTTGGACAGCTGGCGCATGATGTTGCTCCAGGTCCAGCCTGGGGACACCGCGTTGACCCTGATGCCGTCGGCGGCGAGATCGAGCGCCTGATTCCTGGTCAATTGCAGGATCGCGGCCTTCGAAACCGGATAGGCCCAGCGCCCGACCTGGGCGACACGCGCCGAAATCGAACCGAAATTGACGATCGCCCCCTTGGTTTTCGCCAGATGCGCACGCGCCTCCTGCATCAGCACCACCGACCCGATGACATTGACGTCGAATGCCTTCAGCCATTCGGCGCGCGTGGTATCCGCGCCATTGTCGAGATAGGTGGCGGCGACATTGACCAGGAAGTCGAGACGGCCATGGCGTTTCACCGTCGTTTCGACCAGCGCCTTGATGTCTTCGTCGCTGGTGATGTCGGTGCGGATGAAACTGGCCTTGGCGCCGATCCGGCCGGCCACCGCTTCGCCATCCGCTTCATTGATATCGGCGATGATGACGTTGACGCCGTAGCCAGCAAGAACCGCAGCGCAGCCTTCGCCGATCAGCGTCGCGCCGCCCGAAATGATCGCCGTTTTTCCGTTCAAACCCTTCATCGATTTCCTCCCGATTCGTTTCGTCCCGCCGGTTCAGGCTGCTGACCGGACATGTCCCACCGCCGAGAAGCCGCCCTCGACATAGACCAGCGATTGCCCATCCCCGAGCACAGTCTCCACCACGTGACCGATCAGGATCACATGGGTGGCGTGCTCGACGACCTGTGCCAATCGACATTCGAACGCGGCCAGGGCGCCACGCACGACCGGCACACCCGTCACTCCGGAATGCCAATCACCGACGCCGAACCTGTCGCCCGCTGCGAGGTCGGTCTGGCCGGCGAAGGTACGCGCCACGTCTTCCTGCAGATGCGACAGCACATTGACCGCGAACACGCCTGAATCCGGCACGAACTGCGCCACCCAGGTCTTGCGGTTGACGCAGGCGATCAGCGATGGCGGCTCGGCCGACAGCGAACAGATCGCCGTCGCCGTGAGGCCGCGCTGCTCTCCATCGCTGCCGGTGGTGGTGATCACGGAAACGGCGCCTGCGACCTTGCGCATGCCGGCGATGAAAGGCGCGGACGTCATGATCTCCTCCAGGCATTCCCGTCCCGACGCGTTGCCCATCTCTATGGCGGACTCGCGTTTCTTTTAGACTTCAACTAGATTGAGGGTGAGGTGGAAGCGCCGCGGCCGCAATCCAATACGCGCAAAGACTATCCAGAATACGCGGCCACATGGTGCGAATGGGAAGGCTGCCGGCATGGACGCAGTCAATCTGAGATCGCCGCTCGCTCGGCACGCCCTGGTGGACACGTTTTCACCGGAGGAAGCGCGCCAGGAGATCGGCCGTATCTTCTGCCCGCACTTCCTGTCGCCCCGCCACGCCAGCGCCGCAGGCTTTCACGCTGTTCATCGCGCTTCGCGCCAGCGTGGCTATTCGCTGAATTTCGTCGGCTACGGCTCGGAAGTCGAGATCGACCCCGGCGAACTCTCCTCCTTCTTCCTGCTGCAGATACCGCTCGCCGGGTCGGCCGAAGTGCACTGCGGCACCACCACGGCGCTGGCAAATCCGGGCCAGACCGCCTCGCTGCTGTCGCCAACGCTGCCGACCCGCATGCGTTGGTCCGACGGCTGCGCCAAGCTGATCGTGCTGATCGAACGGGAGGTCATGCAACGGCAATGCACCGAACTGGCCGACCGCGCCATCGACAAGGTCGAATTCGAGACGGCCGTCGACCTGTCGAGCCTTGCCGGGCGGCTGGCTCTCGATCATGTCGGCCTGATGCTGGAGAGCATCGAGAACGGCAATGCCGCGTTCGGCACCTATCTGGCGAGACTTGGTGAAAGCCTGTCCTCGCTTCTGCTTTCCTCGCTTGCTCATTCGCACCGGGCGGTGCTCGATGCCCCTGCCCCGGTAGCGACGTCGTCCACGGTCGGTCGGGCCCAGGATTGGATCCGTGCCAACATCGAACGTGACTTCAGTGTGGGCGACATCGCCCTTGCAGTCGACGTCAGCCTGCGCACGCTGCAGGAGACGGTTCGCCGCCACAATCGAACGACGCTGCTGCAGATGGTCGAGACCCTGCGCCTCGACCACTTCCATTCGCTGCTGACCGGTCCGCAAAACGGACAATCCGTGACCGACCTGGCCGGCCAGGCCGGACTGGGGCATCTCGGCCGCGCTGCAGCTGCCTATCGCCGCAGATATGGTGAAACACCGTCGCAGACGCTTCGTCGCAGCCGGTGATCTGAAGGCAGCATCGAGCGCAGATGCCGGGGGGCTTCTGACGAACGCTCTTCTTGAGACGTCTTAAGCATCTGTTCGCCAAGCTTCACATCTTCTTCCAAACTATGGCGCCGCCAATCATTTGGTTAGAAGTTGCTGATACGACGCTGCCCATACGTAAAGCTGTGTTCGAGATTGGAAGCGTGGACGTGTTCAGGATTGGCCGAGGCGACAAGCATGCCTGAGATCAGACCGGTAACGGCTCAGGATCTGCCGGCTGTCGCTGCGCTTTTCCAGCGACTGCTGCGCAGCAACGGTGTGGATCCGCGTGCCCTCGCCGACTATCTGAAGACGCTGTTCCTCGAAGGCCCGAACTACGACCCCGAACTGGCCTCCAAGGTCCATGTGCGTGACGACGGTAGCGTGAGTGGCTTCTTCGGCATCTTCCCGCTCGCGATGGAGCATGCCGGCAGGACGCTGCGCGCAGCCGTCTGCGGCACCTTCATGGTGGATGCCCGCGAGGACGACCCCTTCGCCGGTGCCCGCCTGTTGCGGGATGTCCTCTCCGGCCCACAGGATCTCTCCTTCACCGAAACCTCGAACGACCTGTCGACTGCTTTGTGGCAAAAGGTGAACGGGCATATCCTGCCGGACTACAGCCTCGAATGGCTGCGTATCCTGCGCCCGGTTTCCTTTGTTGCTGACAGCGTCGCGAAGCGTGTGCCTGGGGCAAGACTTCTCACGCCTCTACTCCGACCCTTCGACGCCCTGGCGCAGCGCGCCAAGTCGGACTGGTATGGCTACGTTCCGGAAGCCAGTCGTGCGGACGCGTTCATCGATGCCGACGCCAGCGAGGACGAAGCCGCCGAGATCATCCCGACATTCCTGCGCCAGTTCGCGCTGCGGCCGCAGTGGGATGCCGAACGCCTGCGCTATATGCTGGCGGAGGCTCGCCAGAAGGTCATCCACGGTGAAAGAGTGCTGCGGGTTGTTCGCGCCCGCTCGAACGGCGCGCCAATCGGCCTGTTTCTCTACTATGGCGACAGGGGGCGTCTCGGTCGCGTCGTCCAGGTTCTCTCACTGCCCGGTCGCGAAGGACTGGTGATCGACCGGATGATGCGTCATGCCGACTCCCGGAACATGCCAGCGTTGCGCGGACGTACGCAGCCTGCGCTTCTCGGCGCCATGATGGGACGCAAGATCGCATTCGTGCATGCCGCATCCACCATCGTTCATTCTCGCGACCCGAAATTGATCGAGGCCTTCACCAGCGGACAGGCCTTCGTCAACGGTCTTGCCGGAGAAGGTTGGACACGCTTGATTGGCGACCGTTTCACATGACGGTGGCCTGATGTGTGGGGTGGCGGGGTATTTCGGAAAGGGTGTAGCGCCGGCTGAGGCCAAGGCGCTGCTGGCTCGCATGGCGAGCAAACTCTCTCATCGGGGTCCGGACGACAGTGGCATCCATATCGATGGCGAAGCCGGGCTGGCGCATCGACGGCTGTCGATCGTCGGTCTCAGCGATGGCCACCAGCCGATGTCGGACCCATCCGACTATCTGGTGATTTCCTACAATGGCGAGATCTTCAACTATGTCGAGTTGCGCAACGAGCTGATTGCCAGAGGCCGGAAGTTCCGCACGCAGTCGGACACCGAGGTCATCCTGCATCTTTACGCCGAGAAGGGCCTGGACTGCCTCGACGATCTCAATGGGGACTTTGCCTTTGCGCTGTGGGACACGCGGCAAAGATGCATGGTGCTGGCCCGCGATCGCATGGGCGTGCGCCCGCTGTTTCATACCCAGCGCGGCGACACGCTGTTCTTTGCTTCAGAGATCAAGGCACTGCTCACCGTACCGGGCATCGAGGCCAGTCTCGATCCGTTCGCGCTCGACCAGATCTTCACCCTGTGGGCGCCGCTTGCACCCCGCACGGCATTCCAGGGCATTTCGGAATTGCCGCCTGGTCACCTGATGATCGTAAAAGAGGGGCGCATCGACCAACGCGCCTGGTGGCAGCAGAGCTATCCAGATGCCGGTCATGTCCGGCCGCGACCCGACGCGGTCGAAGAACTGCGGGCGTTGCTCGACGATGCCACCCGCATTCGCCTTCGCGCCGATGTTCCCGTCGGTTCCTATCTGTCCGGTGGCCTGGATTCCTCTCTCGTGTCGACACTCGCCGCTCGCGCGCAGCCGGAACGGCTCAGCACCTTTTCCCTCGGCTTCGACAGCGAAGAGCATGACGAGAGCAGGTGGCAGGCCTTGATGGCTACGGCACTCGGCGTGGAACACACCACAGTCCGCTGCACCGCTGGCGATATCTCGCAATTGTTTCCATCCGTCATCCGTCATGTCGAACGGCCGATCCTGCGCACAGCGCCGGCGCCGCTCGCCAAGCTTTCCGCGCTGGTGCACGAAAACGGCATCAAGGCGGTGCTCACCGGCGAAGGTGCAGACGAGTTGTTTGCCGGTTACGACATCTTCCGCGAAGCGAAGCTGCGTCGCTTCTGCGGTCGCCAGCCCAATTCGCAATGGCGGCCGCTGCTCTTCCAGCGGCTCTATCCCTATCTGCCTGGCCTGCAGCGGCAATCGCCGGAATATCTGGCCCGCTTCTTCGGCGCCGGGGACGATCGTGTCGACGATCTCCTCTATTCACATCGGCCGCGCTTCCGTTCGACGAGTGCAGCCAAGCTGTTCTTCTCGCCCGAACTCAAGCGGGAACTCGGCGATTATGATGCAACCGCGGAACTTGCTTCCATGCTGCCGGCGGACTTTTCCCGCTGGCATCCATTGCACCAGGCTCAATATCTGGAAACGTCGTTCCTGCTGCCGGGCTACATCCTCTCCGCCCAGGGCGACCGGGTCATGATGGCAAACAGCGTGGAGGGCCGGTTCCCGTTCCTGGATCCGCGTGTCATCGACTTTGCGGCCGGCCTGTCGCCGGACATGAAGCTGCATGGGCTACGGGAAAAGCATATCCTCAAGCAGGCCGCGAAAGGTCTGGTTCCCGAGGCAATCATCGAGCGGCCCAAACAGCCGTATCGCGCTCCGGACAGCCAGGCCTTTGCCGCAACGCCGCCTGGCTACCTCGCCGACGCGCTCTCCGGAGATGCTGTTGCCAGGGGTGGTTTCTTCAACGCGGCGGCAGTCGAAAAACTGAA
Source organism: Mesorhizobium sp. Pch-S (assembly GCF_004136315.1). Taxonomy (NCBI): domain Bacteria; kingdom Pseudomonadati; phylum Pseudomonadota; class Alphaproteobacteria; order Hyphomicrobiales; family Phyllobacteriaceae; genus Mesorhizobium; species Mesorhizobium sp. Pch-S. The sequence continues at coordinate 3,508,659 of NZ_CP029562.1, read as the reverse complement.
AAACAAGGTCTTGCATCAGGAGACGGCCAGCTTCCGGGACGACACCGCCTTTATCGGCATCGTTTCGACCCAGCTCTGGCTGGACACGTTCTCCACGAAGACCGAATGATGGGAAACACCGGGACAGAGATCATGGCAGACGACACCAAAACGGCGATCCGCGCCTTCATCATCGAGAACTTCCTGTTTGGCGACGACAACCAGCCGCTGCCAGACGACATGTCGCTGATCGACAACGACCTGGTCGATTCCACAGGCATCCTCGAACTGGTCGGCTACATCGAGAAGGAGTTTGGCTTCAAGGTGGAGGACCGCGAGATCGTTCCTGCCAATCTCGACTCGATCGCCCGCATCCTCGCTTACGTCGACAGCAAACGGGCCAACTGAGGGCTAGCTGCGAGATGCGTCTTGAAGGTCATCTTCGCGCACGTGCAGCCGATGCAGGCCGGAAGACGGCGCTGGTCTGTGGTGACCGGCGGATAAGCTACGCCGAATTCAATCAATCGGCGGAACGTCTCGCCGCGGCACTTGCCGGCGCCGGCGTGCGTCGCGGCGATCGCGTCCTGGTCTTCATGGAAAATGGCCTTGAGGCTGCGCTTTCCATCTTTGCAGTGTGGATATCGGCCGCTGTACTCGTGCCGGTCAATCCGTCGGCAAAGGCTGGGCGTATCGCCTTCCTTCTCAACAATTGCCGGCCCGCCGCCGTCATCGCGCAAGGCAGGCTGGCCCCCGTCGTTGCCGACGCCGTGCAGCAATTTGCTGCACCGCTCCATGTTCTGTTGACGGAACCGCACACCGCGCTGCCAGACGCGGCCCTTTTCGCAGATGCCCTCCTCGCCGTGCCGATGTCGGTGATCGACGATCGTCGGCAAGAGGATGATCTCGCGACAATCCTCTACACGTCCGGCTCCACGGGTGATCCCAAGGGGGTCATGATGGCGCATGCCAATCTCGAGGCGGCCACATCCTCAATCGTGTCCTACCTCGACAATACCAGCGACGACGTTCTTCTCAGCGTCCTGCCGCTGTCCTTCGGCTATGGGCTGACGCAACTGCTGACGTCCGTGTTCAGCGGCGCGACACTCGTCCTCGAAAAATCCTTTGCTTTTCCCTACGCCGTCTTCGAGCGCCTGCGCGACGAACACGCCACCGGCTTTCCGTTGGTACCCTCGATGGTCGCCATGATGCTGCAGATGAAAGATCTCGACCCGACACTGTTCGTCAGCCTGCGTTATCTCACCAGCGCAGCCGCACCATTGCCGGTCGATCATATCCGTCGGCTAAGAAATTTCCTGCCTGACGTTCGTATCTTTTCGATGTATGGCCAGACCGAGTGCATTCGCGCCACCTATCTGCCGCCTGAGCAGCTGGACATACGTGCCGGCTCTGCCGGCATCGCCATTCCCGGCATGCGGGCCTACGTCGCGGATGAAGCCGGCAAACCGGCGGGACCGGACGCCGTCGGCGAGCTGGTGGTCAGCGGGCCAAATGTGATGAAAGGCTATTGGGAAGCGCCGGAGGCAACCGCCCTGGCACTGCGCCCAGATCCGGAAACCGGGACGCTTTGGCTCCATACCGGCGATCTTTTCACCGTCGATGCAGACGGCTTCCTCACCTTCGTTGCCCGCCGCGACGACATTATCAAGTCGCGTGGTGAAAAAGTGCCGCCGAAGGAAGTCGAGACCGTCCTGCATGCGTTGCCCGGCGTCGCGGAAGCGCTCGTGGCCGGTGTTCCCGACCCGGTGCTTGGACAATCGATCAAGGCCTTTGTGGTTCTGGCCGATCCGAACCTCACCGAACGTGAAGTCCTGCGCCACTGCGCACGCCACCTGGAGGACTACATGGTTCCCAAGGTGGTCGAATTCGTCTCCGCTTTGCCGAAGACCGACAGCGGCAAGCTCAGCCGCCGGCTGGCGGCAGAAATGCACTCCACCAGAAAAGGGCCTGACGCATGACCATCCGTTTTTCGGCCGCAGCGCTCGATTTCGATCCGGCGGCGGAAACCGACCGCATTGCCGGGATGATCCGTGAAAGCCTGCGCAAGGACCTGCGCCGGCGCGGTCTCGTCCTCGGCCTCTCGGGCGGCATCGATTCCAGCGTCTGCGCCGGGCTGGCGGTGCGCGCGCTTGGCCCCGGACACGTCTTTGCACTGCTGATGCCCGAAGCCGATTCCGATCCCGAAAGCCGGCGCCTCGGAACATCGGTCGCCGATACGTTCGGCATCGAGCACACCGTCGAGGACATGGCGCCGATGTTGGCCGCGATGGGCTGCTATGAGCGCCGCGATGCTTTCATCCGCCAGGTCGAGCCCGACTATGGCGCGGGCTGGGCGTCCAAGATCGTGTTCGACAACGGTCTCACCACTGGCGGCTACAATCTCTCATCGCTGGTCGTGCGCTCGCCGGACGGTGAGGAGAAGAAGCTGCGGCTACCGGTGGAGACCTATCTCGGCATCGTCGCCGCCACCAACATGAAGCAGCGCACCCGCAAGCAGCTCGAATATTATCATGCCGACCGTTTGAACTATGCCGTGCTCGGCACACCGAACCGGCTGGAATACGACCAGGGCTTCTTCGTCAAGAACGGGGATGGAGCAGCCGACATCAAGCCGATCGCACATCTCTACAAGACACAGGTCTACAAGCTCGCCGAATATCTCGGCGTTCCTGCCGAAATCCGCGCGCGGCCGCCGACGACGGACACCTATTCGCTGCCGCAGACGCAGGAAGAGTTCTACTTCGTGCTGCCTTACGACAAGATGGATCTTTGTCTTTACGCATTGGACCATGCCGTGCCGGCCTCCGAGACTGCCCAGGCCGTTGGTCTCACCATCGATCAGGTCGAGTTTGTCTGGAAGGACATTGCCGCGAAGCGCAAGGCAGCACGCTATCTGCACATGACGCCGCAACTGATCATCGAATAGAGGGCGCTACCGGCCGTTTGGCCACAACGAGCGAAGATGTATGCGCGCGCCCATTGTCGCGCAATTTTCGCTCGTCATTAGACGGCAAATGCAGCGCCCTTATCCACTCTGGCGCAATACTATTCCATCAGCACAGGCCGACACGACCGGACGCGACAGCTGCTCCGTTGGCGAACATGTGCCTCACCGTCAGACTGGATCGACAATGGACCTACTTTATCAGACCCACTCTCCCTATGCGCGCAAGGTTCTGGTGTTTGCCCAGGAAGCCGGGCTTGCCGCTCAATTGCGTGTCATTCACCACGAAACCAGCCCAACCAATCGCAACGACCAGGTCTTCGCAGTCAATCCTCTGGGCAAGGTGCCGGTTCTCGTTCTTGCCGACGGTGAGGCGATCTTCGATTCCGTCGTGATCTGCGACTATCTTGAAACGTTCAACAAGCACGCTGCATTGATTCCGGCTGTCGGCGCTCGCCGCTGGGCAGCCTTGCGCATGCAGGCAGTCGCGCAAGGTATGTGCGAACCGGCATCGGTCTGCGCTGGGACACCTCGCGCCGCCCGGAACACCTCCGCTATCCCGCCCTTGCCGAAGGGATGAAGACGAAGCTGATCGAATCCTACGATTATCTCGAGCAGACGACCGAGTTCGATGAGCCGCTTCACGTCGGCCACATCGCTGTCGCCACTGCGCTCGACTGGCTGGCCTTCCGCGACCTGCCCGACTTCGAAACCGGAAGGCCGCGGCTCTCGAAATGGTTCAGGGAGTTTCTGCAACGCCCTTCCATGCAAGCCACCCCGTATGATGGCGAGACGCACGACTGATTGCCGAACGGATCCAATCCGCGACACACAACTGGTCATCCTGAATTCGAAGACGGGCCTTTCTGCGCTTGCCACGCAGAGAGGCCCGTCTCGCGATCGGTTTCGGACTGCATCCAAAGCGTCTGGAGCCTTGACGATTTCGGCTCTCCTGCCTCCCGCCTCGCGCCCGTGATCGGTAGAAAACTCTCCCAGCCGTATGGATGCCTCTCGGAGGCGAGATCCGACAGCTCTTGCTTGAGACTGAATGAGTGCTACGCGACGCGCCAGCGCGCAAACCAAAATCAACACCAAAATTTGATCGACAATGCTTGACTCATTCAAAACGATCATTATCAATCATCGCAGGAGGACGACATGGAAAGCTCACGAACGCGGTTTCCACATGAACGGCATCAGCAGATGCTGGACCTCATCGTTGACCTGAAGCGCGTCGGCACCACCGAGCTGGCATCCCGCCTGGGCATTTCGCTGGCCACTATTCGTCGCGACTTGTCGGTGCTCGAGCAGGCCGGTCTGGTTGCGCGCACGCATGGCGGCGTCGTGGCGCGTGGCGTCGGCGAAAGCATCACCGAACCGCTTTTCCTGGAGAAGCTCCGCGTCCATCAAAATCTCAAGCAACGCATCGGCGTTGCGGCTGCTGCCACGGTCGAAAACAAGAAGGTGGTCATCCTTGATTCCGGCACCACCGCCCTGGCCGTTGCCCGTGCTCTGGCTGGGCGTCCGCTGACGATAGTGACCATGGACCTGAAAGTCGCGGAAGCGGCGGCGAGCGGCGACACCGAAGTGCATCTCGTCGGCGGTCGTGTCCGCAACGGCTACTTCAGCATCGTCGGAACCTGGGTCGCCGACGCCCTGAAAGACATCCGCGCCGATACGTTCTTCCTGGCGGCGGACGCCATCGACGAAACCGGCATCACCAATTCCACACAGGACGAAGCGCAGACGAAGCGCATTGCAATCGCGCAGGCGACACGCACGGTCCTGGTCGCCGACCACAGCAAGCTCAACACGAGAAGCTTCACAGCGGTGTGCCCGCTGGAAGCCGTCGACCTGTTCATCACCGATACCGACGCCGAACCGCTGCTCACTCCCTATCGCGGCCGGTTTGGCGCCATCCAGACGGTGTGACGTCTCGTCACCCGCAACGCAGAAAGGCAATACCAAAAATGAGCAAATTCAACGCGCTGTTCGGCGGCAAGAAACCGATCATCGCCATGGTGCACCTGAACCCGCTGCCCGGCACCCCCCTTTACGATGCCGAGGCGGGTATCGACGGCATCGTGGAAGCGGCGCGTCGCGACCTCAAGGCGCTCCAGGCCGCCGATGTCGATGCCGTCATGTTCGGCAATGAGAACGACCGCCCCTATGAGCTCAAGGTCGACGTCGCCTCGACCGCGACCATGGCCTATGTCATCGGCCAGCTGCGCTCCGAGATCGAAAAGCCGTTCGGCGTCAACGTGCTGTGGGATCCGACCAGCACGGTTGCGCTTGCGGCGGCCACCGGTGCGTCCTTCGTACGCGAAATCTTCACCGGCACCTACGCGTCCGACATGGGTCCGTGGGAGCCGAACGCCGGCGCCGCGATGCGCTATCGCAACAGGCTGAACCGTGCCGATCTGGTAATGCTCTATAACGTGTCGGCTGAATTCGCCGACTCCCTTGACCGCCGCGCGCTCGCCGATCGCGCACGCTCGGCGGTCTTCTCTTCCATCCCCGATGCCGTTCTCGTCTCCGGAGCCATCACTGGCGAGGCAGCGGAGATGAACGCGCTGGAATCGGTGAAGGCGGTCCTGTCGACCACACCGGTGCTCGCCAATACCGGGGTGCGCCACAACACCGTCGCCGACATCCTCAAGATCGCGGACGGCTGCATCGTCGGCTCTTCGCTGAAGATCGACGGCGACACCTGGAAGGCTGTCGATCCGGAACGGGCCAAGGAGTTCATGCGCATCGTCAAGACTGCGCGGGGTCACTGAGACCGGCGCGGCGAGTGGGAGGAAACATGAACGCCAGACAAGACACGACGAACAGCTACCTGAAGAGCCTCGCTGTTCTGACAGTGCTGATCTTCGCCGTGCTGGCCGTGGCCTCCCCGAGCTTCCTGACCGCGACCAATCTGAACTCGATGGGCTTCCAGTTTCCCGAGTTCGGGCTGCTGGCGCTGGCGGTGCTGCCGACGATGATATCAGGCGGCATCGACCTCTCTGTGGTGGCCACCGCGAACCTTGCCGCCATCACAGCTGCCGTCATCATGAAAGCCGCGCCCGAACTGGCCTGGCTTGCCATCCCCGCCGCACTCGCCGTGGGCACGGCATGCGGCGCGTTCAATGGCTTTCTGATTGCCTATCTGCGGCTACCACCGATCCTTGCCACCCTTGGCACGATGCAGCTCTTTGCCGGCTTCGGCATTGCCATCACCCGTGGTCCGGCGATCACCGGTTTGCCGGATTGGTACACGGCTTTCGGCAACTGGTCGATTGGCGGCATCCTGCCTCTGCCGCTGCTGCTCTTCGCCCTCGTTGCGCTGGCGCTTTCCGTCCTGTTGAGACGAACGCCAGTTGGTCTGAGGTTGCGGCTCTTCGGTGCCAATCCGGTCGCCGCCAGATTTGCCGGCATCCGTGAACGCGGACTGCTGATCCGCATCTATGCCATCACCGGTTTCATCGCTGCACTTGCCGGGCTTGTCGTGCTGGCCCGCGTGAACTCGGCCAATGCCGACTACGGCTCGTCCTATCTGCTGCTGGTGATCCTCATCAACATCCTGGCCGGCGTGAGCCCGGCGGGCGGTTTCGGCACCGTCGCTGGCGTGGTGCTGGCGGTGATCAGCCTGCAGTTCATCTCGAGCGGGCTGAACAGCCTCTCCTTCAGCGCGTTCTCACGCGATCTTTTCTTCGGCGGCCTTCTGGTGGCCGTCATGTCACTGCGCGCGGCTGCCGGATCGGTCGGTTTTGCCACGCTGTTCCAACGAAAGGCCAAGCCCTCATGAAGGCGCGTCTCCGCTCCCTGCTCGAAACCCTGATGCTCACTCCTGGCCTGTCGGGCCATGAGGATCGCGTGCGCCGCCTGATCGCCCGCGAGCTTGCCGACCTGCCGCTGAAACTGCGCACGGACAAACTCGGCAATCTGATCGCCACGCTGGAAGGTGATGAAGCAGCACCCTCGGTGATGCTGTTCGCTCATATCGACCAGCTCGGCTTCATCGTGCGCAAGATAGAAGCCAACGGCCTGGTCCGCATCGAGCGTCTCGGCGGCATTCCGGAAAAAGCCCTGCCAGCGCAGGCGGTTCTGTTCTGCGTTGGCGAGGGCAAGGACGTGCACGGCGTCATCGCCAACAAGAGCCATCACGCCACGCCGGCCGAAGAGAAATACAAGGTCACACCCTATGCCGATCTCTTCATCGATGTCGGCGCCCAGGATGCCGACGCGGTGCGTGCCCTGGGTATCGAGATCGGAACGCCCGTGGTCTATGATCCACGCGTCATCCATCTCAACGAAAACCGTCTGATCGGAACCTCCGTCGACGACCGCGCCGGGTGTGCCGTCGTCATGGAGGTCGCACGCCAGCTTGCCAGGAGCGACGCCCGGCCGACCGTGCATTTCGTCTTCGCCGTTCTGGAGGAATTCAACCTGCGCGGCGCAATGGTCGCGGCCCAGGCAATCAAGCCCGACATCGCGATCCAGCTGGATCTCGCGCTCAACTCCGACACCCCTGACATGGCGCATCGCGGCGAGGTCGAGTTGGGCGCGGGACCTGCCATGGCTCTCTATTCCTTCCACGGCCGCGGCACGCTGAACGGAACGATCCCGCACCCGGCTCTGCCGCGTCTTTTCGACGAGACCGCGAAAGCCGAGGACATCAACCTGCAGCGCACGGCACACACCGGCGCGCTGACCGATTCATCCTATGTGCAGCTGGTCGGCGAAGGGGTCGCCTGCATCGATCTCTGCTTCCCTTGCCGCTACACCCATACGGCGCTCGAAATGTGCGACCTGCGCGACCTCGAAGGGCTGACCAGGCTGCTGGTCGCCGGTATCCGGCGGATCGATTCCAAGTTCAGCCTCGATCGCGATCTCTACACCTGATGTCATACTATCTTGGAATCGATATCGGGACATACGAGTCCAAGGGCGTCCTCGTCGACGGTCACGGTGTCATCGCCGCGACCGCGACGCGGCCGCACAAGATGCTCGTGCCGCGTCCGGGTTGGGCCGAGCACGACGCCGTGCGCGACTGGTGGCTCGAATTCTGCTCGATCAGCAAGGAGTTGATCGCAACGAGCGGCGTTGCCCCCGCCGATATCCGCTCGGTCGGAACCAGCGGCATTGGTCCGTGCATGCTGCCGGTGGATGCCGACGGCGAACCGCTGATGAACGCCGTGCTCTACGGTGTCGACACTCGCGCGGCAGTCGAGATCGAGGAACTCACGAATGAGATCGGTCTTGAAGAGCTGATCCGATCGGGCGGCAATTCACTCACATCACAGTCGGTCGGACCGAAGATCCTGTGGTTGAAGAAGAACCGGCCCGATCTTTATGCACGCACCCACAAGGTCCTCAACTCGTCGTCCTTTCTCATCCATCGGCTGACCGGTCGCTATGTGATCGATCACTATTCGGCCGGCAGCTCGAGTCCGCTCTATGATGTGCGCACGCATCAATGGAATGATCGCTATGCCGAGCGCATCATCGCGCCCGAGCGCCTTCCGGAACTGCTCTGGACGACCGATATCGCCGGGACCGTAAGTCAGGCTGCCGCCGAGGCGACGGGTCTCGCGGTCGGGACACCGGTTACTGCCGGAACCATCGATGCGGCATCCGAAGCCGTCAGCGTCGGCGTTCTCGGCGCCGGTGAGATGATGATGATGTACGGTTCGACCATGTTCATCATCCTCGTCACCGACAGCCGGGTCGAGGATCCGAGGCTGTGGTACGCGCCATGGCTGTTCGAGGGACAGCATACGTGCATGTCCGGCACCTCGACCAGTGGCACGCTGACGCGCTGGTTCCAGGAACAGTTCGCCCGCGAGCTCGATCCCCAGTCCGCCCTGCGGCAGCTCGCTGAAGAAGCCGAGACATCCCCGGTTGGGGCAAACGGCGTTGTGGTCCTTCCCTATTTCTCGGGCGAGCGCACGCCGATCCACGACCCCCATGCCAAGGGCATGGTGTTCGGTCTGGATCTCACCCACCGGCGTGCCGACATCTACCGTGGCCTGCTTGAGGGTATCGCCTACGGCGTCAACGACATTGTCGAGACGTACCGGAATGCCGGCGCGCCACTGCAGCGCATTGCGGCAGTCGGCGGCGGCACCAAGAACCGTGTCTGGTCCCAGGCGATCTCCGACGTCACCGGGTGGCGACAGACTGTATGCGCCAAGACCATCGGTGCGGCCCTTGGCAATGCCTTCCTCGCATCCGTCGCCGTGGGCGATGCCCGGCGCGGCGATATCCAGAACTGGAATCCGGTTGAGCGCGAAATCGAGCCGGACGCGCGAAACCGGTCTGTCTATGCATCCGGCTATCGGACCTACAGGGAGCTCTACGCCAGGACGAAGGATCTGACGGTGGGGCTCGGCAGGTAGAAACAGCCCTGCGCAACGGGCTGCAACGAGCAAACAAGAAGAGTGGTGGAGGACTTATGACTTTCAACTTCAAGAAAATGGCAGCGGGAGCGGCGTTGGGCGCCATGCTGCTCGGAGGAGCCATGGTGGCTTCCAATGCCCAGGATGCCAAGCATACGATCGTCACGGTGGTGAAGCTCTCCGGCATCGCCTGGTTCAACCGCATGGAAGAAGGCGTCAAGCAGTATGCGGCGGACACCGGGCAAAATGCCTCGCAGGTCGGCCCGGCTTCGGCCGATGCCGCACTTCAGGTGCAGATGATCGAAGACCTGATTGCCAAGAAGGTCGACGCCATCACCGTGGTGCCGAATTCGCCCGAGGCGCTGGAACCGGTCCTGGCCAAAGCGCTTGGCCAAGGCATCAAGGTCGTTGGCCACGAGGCATCAAGCCTCAAGAACGTCACCTACGACGTCGAAGCTTTCGACAATGCCGCTTATGGCGAACACCTCATGGAAGCGCTTGCCAAGGCAATGGGCGGTGAAGGCGAGTATGCGGTTTTCGTCGGCAATCTGAGCGCCAAGACCCATAACGAATGGGTGGACGCCGCGATCGCTTACCAGAAAGCCAAGTACCCCAAGATGAAACTGGTCGCCGACAAGATCGAAAGCACCGAGCAGCAGCAGGTCGCCTACCAGAAGACCAAGGAATTGCTGCGCACCTATCCGAACCTGAAGGGTATCCAGGGGTCGGCCGGTGAAGACGTCGTCGGCGCCGCCCTCGCGGTGGAAGAAGCAGGATTGACCGGCAAGGTTTCGATCGTCGGCACCAGCCTCGTCTCGGTCGCCGGACCTTATCTGGAGAGCGGCGAGATCAACATGATCTCGTTCTGGGATCCGGCCAAGGCAGGCATCGCCATGAACAAGGTCGCGGCCATGGCGATCGAAGGCAAGGAGGTCACCGACGGCATGGATCTCGGCGTCGAGGGCTACAACAAGGTGCGTCTCACCGGGAAGGTGATCTATGGCCAAGCCTGGGTCGACGTGACCAAGGACAACATGGGCGAATACAAGTTCTGACCCTCTGCTCCCAATGACGCCAGCTATCGCCGGGCCTTGCGCCCGGCGGTCGTGGCGGAGGCCCTATGACACCAGAAGCAAAAGACAAACCGGCCATGCTTGAGATGCGGGCCATACGCAAGGCGTATGGTCCGGTACGCGTCCTGGCAGATGTGAGCCTTTCCCTCGCCGAGGGCGAGGTTCGCTGCCTCGCCGGCGAGAACGGCTCCGGCAAATCGACACTGATCAAGATCCTGTCCGGCGTCGTCGGCGCCGATGCAGGCACGGTGACCATCGCAGGCAGACGGCAGGGCAATGACGCCAAGGCGGCGATCTCAGCCGGCCTTTCGGTGATCTATCAGGATTTCTCGCTGTTCCCGAACCTCACGGTCTGGGAAAACATCGGGTTTCTTGCCGCCGTGACGGCTCGTGACATGGTGCATCGACGCAGCGCACGGCGCGCGCTTGCAACCGAAACGCTGAAGCGCATGCGCGTCGACATCGATCCCGATACCCCGGTCGAGCGACTGCCGGTCGCCTCCAAGCAGTTGGTGGCGATCGCCCGTGCGCTTGCCAACAACGCGCGCATCATCGTGATGGACGAACCGACGACGGCGCTCACCCGCAGCGAGGTTGCGCGCCTGCTGGAAATCGTCGGCGCATTGCGGGATGAAGGCGTCGCCTTCCTGTTCGTCAGCCACAAGATCGAGGAAGTCTTCGCGATCTGCGATACCATCACCGTGCTGCGCGACGGCCGCGTCGTGGTCGAAGGGCCAATCCAGGAATTCGATGCCGCAAGCCTCGTCGAAGCGATGACCGGGCGCTCGATCGACAGCCAGCGCCTGCCGCGGGCCCAGGCTGAGCCGGCGTCACCCTTTCTTTCCGCCCGGAAACTCGGACGGCGCGGCGAATATGCCGATGTCGACATCGATCTCAGGCCTGGCGAGATCGTCTCCGTCGTCGGTCTTCTCGGCTCGGGTCGTACCGAGCTGGCGCTTACGCTGTTCGGCACCCTGGCGGCGGATGAAGGACGCATCGAGATCGGAGAGCGGCCGGTTGTTTTCGCCAGCGAAAGCGACGCCATCGATCACGGCATCGCCTATGTTCCGGAAGATCGCCTGACCGAAGGCTTGTTCCTCAACCAGACCATTCGCGACAACATCGTCGTCTCCAGCCTGGAGAAGAACCTGCGCGCAGGATTGATCGATGCGCGTGCTCTTGTTCAGCGTGCGCGTGACGCGGTCAAGGCACTGCGCATCAAGACCCCGGACGTAGTGCCTTCCGTCGCCACCCTGTCCGGTGGCAACCAGCAGCGGGTGGTTCTGGCGCGCTGGATGGAGCGCAACCCGAAACTGATGATCCTCAACGGCCCGACTGTCGGCGTCGATGTCGGTTCGAAACGCGAAATCCACGAATTGCTGGTCGCGCTGAGCCGATCCGGCACGGCCGTCATGGTCGTGACCGACGACATCAGCGAGGCGATCGCGCTGTCCGACACGATCCTGGTCATGGTGCGCGGGAAAATCACCGGTCGCTTCGACGCGAACGATGTCGATGAGGACCGGCTCTACAACGAAGTCATCAAGGAGGGCCGGGCATGAGCAAGCCTCTTTCCCGGATTCTGGCCCGGATTCTGGCAACGCCGCAGGGCGTTGTGCTCATCACGGTGCTGGTTTTCGCGCTGGTGCTCGGCATCATCAATCCTGCCTTCTTTTCGGTCGCGACCCTGATCGATCTGCTGCGCAACTCGCTGGTAACGGGCATCTTCGCGCTCGGCGTGATGATGGTGCTGGCATCGGGCGGCATCGATGTCTCCTGTACGGCCATCGGCGCTTTCGCCATGTATGCCACGATGAAGATCGTGCTCGGTGTGGACGTGGATCTGCCGATCTTCGCTTTCTTCGCCCTCAGCGCGTTGATCGGCGCCATGCTCGGCCTGTTCAACGGATTGCTCATCGGCATTCTCGGCCTGCCGACGCTGATCGTGACCCTGGGCACGCTCAGCCTCTACCGCGGCGTGCTGCTGACCTTCCTCGGCACGACCTACATCACGACCGTGCCGCGCGAAATCATCGCCTTCTCGCGAAAGGTCCTGGTTCGAATGGAGAATGCAGCCGGGCAGATGGTCTCGCTACCCTATTCGTTCCTCGTGCTGGTCGGGGTTGCGGCGGTCGTCGCCATCCTCATCAACCTCACCCTGTTCGGACGCAAGATCTACGCGATCGGCGGTTCGGAGGAGGCGGCTGAACGCATCGGCATCAAGGTCAGGCACGTCAAGGTGATGATCTACGTCCTTGCCGGCGCGATAGCAGGCCTGGCGGGCATGACCCACGTGACGCTGTCGCGCATGGCCAATCCGTTCGATCTCGTCGGCATGGAGCTCAACGTGATTGCCGCCGTGGTACTCGGCGGCGCTCGCATCACCGGCGGCTACGGCACGGTGACTGGTACCCTGCTCGGTGTCTTCGTCATCACCATGATCAACACGACGCTGCTGATGGCAGGCGTCCCGTCATATTGGCAGAAGGTGGTCATTGGCGGCCTGATCATCGTCGGCACCGGCCTGCCGATCGTCATTGAGCGCCTGTCCCGCCATCGCGAGCGCATCTCGCGGTCCCTCAGCGCATGATCCCGAAGGAAACAGCGATGAAGAAAATCCTCAACAACCCCGCCGACTATGTCGACGAAATGCTGGAAGGCCTGGTGGCCGCCCATCCGGAATATTATGCCCAGCCAGCGCGCCGGGTGATCGCCCGCGCGGGCGGGGCGACGACAGGCAAGGTTGGCATCGTCACCGGCGGCGGCTCCGGTCACCTGCCCGTCTTTACCGGTTATGTCGGCAAGGGGCTGCTCGATGCATGCGCGATCGGCAACGTCTTCGCCAGCCCGTCGGCCGAGCAGATGGCGGAAGCCATCCGGTTGGCTGACGGTGGTGCCGGCGTGCTCCGCCTCTACGGCAACTATGGCGGCGACGTCATGAATTTCGACATGGCCGGCGAAATGGTGGAGCTCGAGCACGACATCCGCTCGACCACCGTGGTCCTGGCAGATGATGTTGTCTCTGCTCCAAAGGACGAGGCGGCCAAGCGCCGTGGCGTCGCCGGCATGATCTATGCTTTCAAGCTGGCGGGCGCCCATGCCGAGGCCGGTGCCGACCTCGACGAGGTGACACGTGTCGCGCAGAAGGCCGCCGATGCCTGCCGTTCGATCGGCATGGCGTTGACACCTTGCACCATTCCGCAGGTTGGAAAGCCGACTTTCGAGATCGGCGAGGGTGAGATGGAAATGGGCATGGGTATCCATGGCGAACCCGGCATCTGGCGTGCCGCGATCAGGACGGCCGACGTCATCGCGGATGAGATGATCGACCGCCTGGTCGACGACCAGCCGCTTGCGGCGGGTGATCGCATCTCGATCCTGGTCAACTCGCTCGGCGCGACGCCTGCGGAAGAGCTCTATATCCTCTATCGCCACGCCAGGAAGCGCCTCGATGCACTCGGCGTCGAGATCGTCATGCCATTGGTCGGCCGCTATGCCACTTCGATGGAGATGACCGGCGCCACGATCACCATCATCAAGCTGGATGACGAGCTCGAACGTCTGCTGAGGGCGCCGGCTGACTGCGCCTTCTGGCGTGTCTAACCAGCTCCGAGCCGCTCGGGAGGGATCTGCAATGATAGACAGCAAGGTATTGAGCTCGGCTCTGCAAAGCGTTTCGGCAGCAGCTGTTGCGGCATCGGCCGAACTTTGTGCAGCCGATGGCGCGCTTGGTGACGGCGACCTTGGCATCACTGTTTCAGAGGGGTTTGCCGAAGCTGCGAATGCCGCGTTGCCGGACGACTTTGGCTTGGCGCTACTTGAGATCGCCAAGGCGTTCCAGCGCGTTTCCTCTTCTTCTTACGGCACACTGGTGGCGACCGGTTTCATGGCTGCCGCCAAGGCGACCAAAGGCAGGACGGCGATAGAACCAAACGAATTACCAGCCTTGGTCGCCGCTGCGCGCGACGCCATGATGGCGCGCGGCAAGGGTGCGCTTGGCGACAAGACCGTGCTCGACAGCCTCGATGCGATTGCCAGGGCGACTGACGGCGCAGCTTCCGGCGAAATGATCGCGAAAGCGGTGACGGCGGCACAGGACACGGTCGAGGCTTTCAAAGGCCAGCCAAACAAACTTGGCCGCGCCCGCATGTTCGCCGACAAGAGCATCGGCCTCGCCGATCCCGGCCAACTCGCGCTGCAACGCATCCTGGAAGGTCTTTAGGAAGAAGATAGCAACGGCCACTGGCTGCCGCTCGCCGCGTAGCTCAAACACAAACGGCCCGTCGCGAGACGGGTCGTTTGTGTTTTGATTTGGTTGCGGAAAAGCGCAACCCCGGGAACTCGATGATCGTGGACAGGGCCTGCCCGGATGTCCGAAGCATCAAGGATACTGAGCGAACCGCACATTACGGCATTTGTCCTACGCGAAATTCCCGCAGGACAAATGCCCAGGTTCACCCGTCACAGTCTGGAATGCATTGTTGCACGGCTACTGAACGAGACGCTTCCGCTCCTCATCCGTTAGCCGACTGGCCGCATCGCGATCGAGAGTTCCCGCACCGACGACCTGGACAGGACTATCGGGGCTCTGCCCCTGCTGGCGGGTAGCTGCGCGGGCGTTCTTCTCCTCCTCCTTTTCCGGTTTCTCGCCACCGCTTCCGCCGCCGAAACCGAGCACTTCGACGATGATGATCGACGGCTGCTCGTTGGCTCCGGATTGGGCCGGATTGGCCGCAGCCTTCGACGCCGCACCGGCCACGTTCCCGGCTTCGGTCAGGCCGCCTATGTTCGGTGCCACGACCTGCGGCACGCCGGTCATCGTGCCCTGGCCCTGGATGTTGGCCGCATTGACGATGTGCAAGGCGGCAACGTTCACATTGCCGGAGAACCGGATGCCTGCCTCACCGGCATCAATGGTGCCGAGCGGCGCAACCAGGTCGACGTCGCCGCGTTTCACTTCCGGGATCGGGTTCAGCGTCGCAATACCGGCACCCGCCGACGGAATGTTCGGCGATAGCGTGACAACGCCGTAGTTGTCGTAGACGCGCTTCGGCGGCGTATAGAGAACCGTCGTCTTGGCGCCGCGGCCGGCATTGATGTCGCCCTCGCCAGACCAGGCGAGAATGCCGCCACCGAAGGTTGTTATGATACGCGACAGGCCGATCAGGACCGAGCCCTTCGAGTACATCTGGATGTTGCCCGAGCCCTGCGTGATCACCCCGGCGCTCGCCGGCGGCACTTTGCCCTCGACGCCGATGACGATCTGCCCGCCCGGCGCCATCATCTGGATGTCGCCCCCGAAGTTGGTACGGATGCCAGAGCCGCCATACATGACGATGTCGCCACGGCGGGTGATGGTGTTGCCATCCGCATCCTTGTCCGGGAACAGCGCCGCGATCATCTGGCGACCGCGCAGGTAGGAACCGAAGCGCGGACCAGCGGTGTCGTTATATTCGCGGCCGCCTTCGCGGGTCTCGGCATAGTAGATCTGTCGCAGGAAGATGCGCTGCTGTTCAGGTGCAAGGGTATCGAAATAGGTCAGCGCCTCTTCGCCCGTGCCGGTGAAGCCGAAGCGTTCCACGAGCCATGCAGCCAGTTCCTTGTCATAGACCTTCACGACCTTTCCCGCATTTTTCGGGTCGGCCAGCGGAAGGCCCGGGTCAGCAAGATTGGTCGAACCGAGATAGCGAGCGCGCACCGTTTCCCAATTCGCGCCAGTCATGCCCGCCTGCAACGACAGGCTGGCTCCGGGGCGGGTATCACCGGGAACCACGGCGCCGATACTATAGATGCTGGCCGCATCTTCCTGCCGTATCTGGCCGCCCGCGATCACGTCCAGATTGCCTGGGCCGGCGATGGCGAAATTGGCATAGACGATATCGCGGCCCGCCTGCACCAGCGACATGTCGGTTGCATGGTTGTTCATGGCCGTGACATTGACGCCGAGAATGTCTGTCCCGGCACGAAGCCGCACCGCCTTGGCCATTTCATACCAGTAGCCATCGGGCGCGCGGTCTTTCCCGTCCGGCCCTTTGCCGGTGAAGCCGGTCACCGTGGCGCCGACCCGCAGGCCGGTAATGTCCCCGTTCGCCGCGTAGAAACGCACCGGGTCAGGATCATTGCCATGCAATGCGCGGGTCACCGTGTTCGGACCGAACGCGAACAGGCCGTCTATGCCATTGTTGGCCTGGTTGGTGAGGACCGTCTCTCCATATTTCCAGTTGCTCAAGACGAAGGCCGGCTTGAACGGTGTCGCCAGCACCTCCATCGCCGCGCCCGACATGCTGATGGCATAGCTTGTCGAGCCGGCACGGATCGATCCGCCCGCCAGAAATTCCAGGGCACCCGTGGGCGACGGCGCCAGCAACAGCGTGGCATCATACCGCTGCTCGTAAACCACCGGGGAACCGGCGATGCGAATATCGCCGCCCGGCGCAACCGCCCGCAGGATCGAGGGATAATAATGATAATAACGCGTGCCACCGCCGCTCTGGACCGAGGGGGCGAGCAGATTGCTGCCCAGCACATTGCCTTCACCGAAGGAGGCCGGGGCGAGATCGCCGCCCGCCGACAACAGGTTGATCGCGGTGGCCGGGGTCCAGAGCGAGAAACTGGCCTGCCCCTTGCCGTCCAGCGCCACGCCGCCTTTGGTATGAGCGACTGAGCCCGGCTGCCTCACCAGACCCGGATTGCCCGCGCCGGAAAGCACCAGATCGCCGCGTGTGTCCAGCCATGCGGTCGAATCGCCGAGCATCAGCACCGGCCCCGCGATTGCATGTGCGCCGCCCATCGCAAAGGGATTGCTTGGCCGCACGCCGAGGCCATCGCCGAAGGTCGGGGTCATCCCACCCATTCCTCCGCCGGCCAGCTTCAGCGTGCCGCGCAGGTTTGTAAACACGCCGTTGAGGTCCAGATTGTCCTTCGTCAATCCGCCATTGCCGCTGGAAGGCCCCTGCTGGCTGACATAGGCGTTCGGGTTAAGCAAGCCGCCAATGCGGATGTCGAGATCGCCACCGCCGGTCAGCACCAGATCGCCGCCGACGACGCGGCCGGTCGATCCCACCGCCACAACCAGCCCCTGCGAGCGTTCCGCCCGCTGGGTCGTGCGGCGCATCCCTTCGCCACGGCCGGAGATGATGCCCGCATCGCCCGCGGCCTGTATCTTCACATTGCCGCCGCCCAGCGCGCCGAAGCCGGTGAAACCGGCCATGCGGGCCGACTTGTCCGTATTCGAGGGCTGCACATAGGCCCCGAAATTGATCCACCAGCTGGTATCGACCGCGTCCACGCCCGCGGTGGTGCCGGTGCCCTGGCGCCACAGCCAGTTGCCCACGCCCACGCTGGAGAGAAGCCCCGTGTGACGGTCGTCCGGCACGGCGGAACCGGCAACCTCGCCCATGCTGTCGCCAAGGATGTTACGCCCGGCGGAAACCAACAGATTGCCGCCGTGGTCGGGATACCAGGCCCGCCAGGCAGACAGCACGCCGTCATAGTGGCCGCCGCCCTGGAGATCGCCCAGCACCGCGCCGTTCTCGCCCGAACGCGGCAGGTTGAAGCGGCTGTTGTTTATGCCTGCGATGCTGCTCTGCTCACCGGCGGTATAGACGCCGTAGAGCGACATCATCGCAACGTCGCGCCCGGCCACGAGGCTAAGGTTGCCCGTGCCCGTCCGCAGCACGCTGAAGGCGGGCGAACCGAAGGAATAGACATAGTCGCGCACTTCCTTCGGCGGCTCGAACCCGGCGGCCTGGCACTGGGTGGGATTGGCCTCGCAGAAATCGGGCAGAGTACTGCCGGTGAGTTGCTGGAAGGTACTGCCATATGCATCCACCAGCGCAGCATCCAGCGCCGCTGCGGTCAACCCGGCGAAGCGTTTATCGCCGATCCAGCCGAGCGCGCCATCTGCGGTGAGCACGGGCTTGTCCAGCTTGCCGCTGCAGAAAGTTTCATTGCCGCTGCTTTTGCAGACATCCGCCAGGGATTGTTTGTTGAAGACATATTCCCAGGACATGCCCCAATTTTCCTGCATCCAGGCGTCGACTTCCGCCTGTGTCTTGCCGGCAAGCGTCTCCTCCCCGAAAAATGCCAACGATCCCTCGGCATTGAAGGACCATGTCTTGCCGTCGCTCGGCTCCTTCATGACACAGGCACCGGGCTCCAGCGCGCAATAAGCAGCGAGGGACATACCCCAGTAATCCTCGAAGCTTGCACCCAACTTGGACTTCATCAAAGCGTTCAGGTCTTCCGCGTTGAGATTGGCGAAGCTGGCATCGCCCAGCGCCTTCACTGCGCCGGCGGGCGTCAACGAGATGCCACCGCCTGGCCCTGAGCCACCTTCAAAACGGATGTTGACCTTGCCGATCGAGCCGTAGTGGGTATCCGCCAGCACGATGTCTCCAGTGCCCAGCGCGTTCTGCGCCCGCATGTCGGAAGAGCCGAGATCGGCCCCCGCCACCGCTGTCAGATCCCAGCTCGTCGTGCCTTCGGGCAGCATCGGCGCCATCGCCCAGTTGCGGCCCTGGCGCCCGTCGGCATCGACCGGGCGCAGATTGACAGGTTTGTCGCCGACAAGCTCCACCTTGGTCATCGACGGGATCAGCGATCCGCGCGCAAGCGTGATCTGACCATTGGTTGTAAGCGCCGTTGGGAGTTTCGTGCCCTTGGGCAGGGTGAACGAACCGACCGCAACATCACTGCGAAGCTGGAAGCCCGCACCCAGTTTCGAACCGCTATCCAGCGTCAGCGTTTCAGCCAGCACTGTGCCCGCCTTGTAGAGCCTGCCGTCCGCCGTTTTGACGTCGGCGGAAAGCACGAGCCCTGCCGGCAGGGTCAGCTTGCCGGTCAGCGACACCTCCACCGGGACGGTGCTGCCCTCGGGTAGGGTCACCGCGCGCACCGTGATGTCGTAGTTCAGCACCGCACCGGCCGGGAAGACAGTGCCGACATCGAGCACCACGCCGTCGATCGGCACCACGATGTCACCGCCGAAAGGCGTATGGCCGTTGAAATAATAGCTTTCGCGTCCCTCGGTCAGCAGCCAGCCCTTGTCATCGGGCGTAGTGGCGGGTGGAGCGAAGCCATCGTTGATGCTGCCATGAACATTCAGATTGCCAGCCGCGCGCATTGCCAGCATGCCCGGTTCACCAAAGCCGCGCCGTGCCGGATCGAGCCGGCTTGCGTTCGGACCATAACGATAGCCGGAAAGGTCGATATCGCCCGCCACTGTCAGGTTGCCGCCTGGGTTGGTGGTCGCATTGCTGGTGATCTCGACGCCGGGGCGCAGGCGGTGGCCGGACAACCCCGACAGCCGCGCGGTCAATGACGGATTGACAAGTGCTGCATCCATGAAGGCCCGGCTATCGTCATCAATTCCGTCAAGATAGGCCTGGGTGATGAGCTGCGGGCGGGTGCCGGACACGTCCGGCAGTGCAGCCAGCGGCGCATCGTCGTAACTGCGCATTCCATAGACGGCAACGGTCCTGGCGCCCCGCACGTCCACCGTGCCACGCGCATCTACCGCGACGTCATTGGTGCCGACGCGCGGGGCTATGAGGTCCAGCGTGCCACGCGCGACATTGTCCGCGAAGATCGACCCCGTGCCCGCGCGCAGGTCCACCACCGCGCCGTCGCGCAGCGCCAGCGTGCCTTTGCGGGTGGTCAGTTCCACCACGGCGCGATTGGCCGCATCGATGGGCTTGCCATAGCTGTCCAGCCGGATGCCGCTGGCATGGGCGTCCAGCGTGCCGTTGATGGTGAGGTTGCCCTTCGCCGCCAGCCGGATGGCGCCAACCTGATAACCGCTCGCGTCGATCCTGCCATTGACGGTCAGGTCGCCGCCATCGAGCACGATCTGCACTTCGCGCGCCTTCACCTCGTCGCCCACGACAAGGTCGCCCTGTTTGACCTGGAAGCGCCGCGCACCAAACAGCTCGCCTTTGTTCAGCCGTTCGTTGAGGCCGGCAAAGTCCGTAAGCGTCTGCGCCCGCACGGTGAGCTGGCCGGCATCATAAGGCACCAGCGTCCCGCCAGCATCATAAACGCCGCTGGCCTTGCCCCGGATCGTGCCGAGAAGGTCCACCCGGCCCGCGCCTTCGCCCAAGGCGGTCGCACTGATGCTGCCGCCACGGTTGTAGGCCGCCGAAATGTCGATCACCGATCCCGCTGCGGCGCTGACATTTCCGTCGCGGCTGGACATCAGCAGATCGCCGGCCCAGCTGTAACGCTTCGCGTCGAAAATGGTGATCTCGCGCCCGCTAAGGTCGATCTTCGCGCCGTTGCCCAGCATCACGTCGCCCGCCGCCTCCAGCACCAGCTTGCCGCTGGGCAGAACGACGGCCGTATCAAGACGGATGGACTGGCCCACGAAGCGCAGTTCCGCGCCGAGCTGGTTGATGGCGGGCACCTCGCCGCCGCTGCTGCCCGTGATGGCGATGGCGCCACCCGCGTGAACGGCCAGCTTGCCGCCGAAACCGCCGGTCAGCAACGGAGCCGTGATATTGAGATCGCCACCCGCATAGCTCCAGCCCTTGTCGGCCGCGTAGCCGGTCTGTTTGCGATAGACATGCAGCGTGCCGTTGTTGGCATCGGCGGAGATCAGCTTGCCCGCTTTGAGGTTCACGGTATCGAAGCCCAGCGCGATGCGATCGGTCGGCACCAGCCGGACCTGCTGCGAATTGGGCGTATAGCCAAAGCGGATCGTTTCCGCGACGATGTCGAGCGTACCACCGCCCAGCCGGTCGAGGATGGCCGCGCCCGGCGCAACGGCGATTGCGTCGCCAGGCCGATATGTGGTTTCCGTATTGACGGGGACAGTGCCCGCCCAGATGAACTCCCCGGTGCGGATCGTCGTCACGTCGCTCGCAGAGCCATAGCCGTAGATGGCGGGCGCGCCGAAAACCAGCCGCTTCAGTCGCGACTTGCCGTTCATGTCCAGCGTATCGAGCGTGACCGATCCGTAGATGTTGAAGGCATCGCGGGCGTTCAGCACCAGCGATTGCAGCGCGGGCGTGCCCTGCGCCGTATTGCCGGCCAGCAGGTTGGTCAGCAGGCCCTGGTTCAGCGCCATGCCCGGCGCAAGCTGCCCGCTCGCGCGCGCTTTCGCCAGCGCTTCGGCCGAGCCGAGGTTCACGGCGGAGACGGCCAGCACCAGATCACGCGCACCATAGCTGACGGAATCGCGCAGGGTGAACGCGCCATTGGTCGCCACGCCGATCGTGCCTTCGGTCAGGATTCGCGTGTCACCGACGCAGACATTGCCCGCGGCACAGCCGCCAATGTCGATCGTCGGCTTCTTCTCGCCAATCGCGGCCAGCAGGTTGACCCAGCCGTTCGAGACGACGAACGCGCTTGTCGACGTGCGGAAGAAATAGCCTTCATCAGAAGAGAAGCCCGGCCTGCCGAGGCCGATGGTGCTGATGGTCGCGCCTTGCTCCATCAGAACGCCCAGGCCTCCGCCGTCCGCAGTCAGCACCACTTCCGGCGCGCGCAGGATCGCGCCGCTGCGCAGGATCACGCCTCCCACATCGCCAGCGATCGCAACTTCAGTCTGTCCATTGCCGCCCAGCGTGCCGCCGAGCACCATGCGGTTGGCACCGAAGGCGTTGAGCTGGCTCGCCTCGATCGCCATGCCGGCCAGATTTTTCAGCGGCGCCTGGCCATCCGCCAGGATCTGGAGCGTGGACCCGCCGAAGCCCTTGCCAGATACCGTCAGTATGCCGCCGAAGCCCTTGCTGTCCTTGGCTGGATTGAACAGCGCGGCGCCGTCGAACAGCAACGCCTTTTTGCCGTCCAGCCCCGCGCCGTCACTGAATTTCAACCGCAACGCTCGGGCATCGATCGTCAGCATGCCTCGCGGGAGGTTGCGTCGCGCGGCATCGGCCAGAATGAAGTCGTTGTAGCTGGTCTCGTTATAGCCGCTGTGCCGGCGCACCGCGTCCGCGGGCGTGATGATCAACTGGCTGGCCTGCGCCGAGCGATGGCTGGTGTTGACCGTCCCCAGATAGCCCGGCGCCACAAAGGAGCCGCTGCCAACCGGTGTCACCCCTGCCAGTCCGGCCGCGGCGACCTCGCCGATCTCGACGCGGAATGCACCCGGCAGCAGCGCATAGTTGGAAGGCATCAGCGTGTAGGTGCCAGCGGGCAACCCTGGAACGCCATTGGGGATCGTCACCTGCTGCCCGGCCGCTGGTGCGCCCGCGCCCATTTCAGACCCGACCGGAGCATAGCCGCCGGCATAGCCCGGCACGAGCGCATAAACCCGATTTCTCGACCGGCTGAAACCGAAGGCCGGGTTGGAGTCAACCAGGGCGGCGGCGAGAATGTTGACCGATCCGCCACGCCCGCTGACGAAGCCCGCGCCCCGGAGGTCGCCGCCGCCGGACATGTCGAGAACCGCGCCCGCTTCGACCACGACCTGCTTGCCGGCGATCGTGAGGTTGCGCTCGCTCGAAACATTCGTCCCGCCAATCCCCGGAACGGCAAGATCAGCGCCGGCATATTCATATTTGATGCCATCGATGGTGCCGCCATAAGGCATCACCAGCCCTGCACCGCTGACCGACGTCACGCTGCCGCCGAGAAAGCGCACCACCGGATTGCTGTAGACGTCGCCGACTATGATCGTGCCGAGCGGCGCGCGCAGCACGCCGCCTTGCTCGATCAAGCCGGCGGCGATGGTCAGCTTTCCCGCCACAGAGAAAGGCATATCCGGGGCCGGCCCACCCCAGGACCGGATGATGAGACGGTCGTCCGGTCGCGATGAGACCTGAACGCCACCGCCATTGGTATCGCCCACGCCGAGATAGCCATCCGCGCCGGTTCCCGCATAGATCTGCGCGGCCGTCACCGTCATCAGGCGGGGTGCAAACAATGTGGTCCGTCCGGACCCTACCGTCGTAGGGGTCGAAAGCAGGCGGATGTCGCCACGGCTGCTCAGCGCGACGTCGCCGAAGCCCACGAATTCGTTGCGACCATGAACATCGATATGGCTCGCGCTGATCCGCAATGTATCATTGCGCGTGGGCGAGGTCGGGACAGGCTGCGCTCCTATCAATTCGGTGTTGCCGTTGGGTCCATAGACGGCCTGGCCCAGCTTGACATAGGGCGCCGACAGGCTGACGGTGCGCCCGCCGGCCGCGTCGGCCGCGACCCCCAGCGGCGACCAGAGACGCAGGCTCTGCCTCATGTTCAGCGTCAGGTCGTCCGGTGTGCGCATCGTGGCGAAAATCGAGAGATTGTCGAACCCGCCCGCTTCGATTTGGTCCACGCCCAGATAGGCGGTGCCGTAAGCCAGCTTGTCGCTCGGTTTCGCGCCTTTGCCCAGCCGGTCCCCGCTTGTGTTGCGGGTCAGCACCAGCGAGCGGGGCGTCAGCACCTCTGCGGTCGGCTGCCCTTTCTGGTAGAGGCCGAATTGGAAGGTCAGCGCCAACGTGCCACCCGCGGCCCCTTCGCCGCCCGCCGCAGCGCGCAGCGTGCCGTCGATGAACAAGGAGTTGGCAGAGCCCATCACGATGGTGCCGCCGTTGCTTGCCACCTTCACCGGCTGCCAGGCGCCGTTCGCCCCCGGCAGGTCGAGCACCACGCTGCTGCCCGAGGCGTCGAGCATCGCACCGGGGCGGATCACGACATGCAGGCCGGGCGGACGACGGATCACCGGCTCACCGCTTTCCCAGTCGAGCACGCTGCCCAACTGGATCGTGCCGCCCGCCTGCGCCAGCCCATAGCGATAGCCGCGCCCATCGACAGCGCTCGCGCCGCGCCCCGCCACGTCGAGAACGGCCTGTTCGCCGATCCAGATCGAGCGGTTATGCGCCGTGGGATCGTATGGCGCTATGTCGGAACGGACCACGTCGAAGGTGATACGGCCACCCCAGGCGTTCAATCGCCCTTCGACCGTCATCTGGCCGGGCGCAGCGATCCTGATTTCCGCACCCGGATCGACCGAGACAGTCGCGCCCTTGCCGATCTCGACACCGCCGCCCTGATACGATCGCTGCGAACGCAGCGTCAGATCGGCCCTGCCGCGCTGGACCAGGCGGCTGGCGCGTGGGTCTTCCCGGTAGACTGGAGGTGTCCACAATTCCAGGACACCGGCCGGATCGCTGCTGCCCGACGCCGTTCTGCTCTTCTCGGCGAGCCGATAGACCGGCATTGTAACGTCGATGGTTGCCCCCTCCGCGACGATCAGCCCGTCCTGGCCATTGATGTCATAGGCGGAGAAGCCACTTTGAAAACGGCCGGCAGACAGATTGAGCGCGCCTTCGACCGGCGTTTTGGCACCGATCAGCACCTTGCCGCCGGAGGTCACCGCCAGCTTGCCGCCGCCGTTTACACCGAATGCTGCGAGTTCGCCGTCGAGGCGCAACCGGCCCGTGGTGTTGCTCCCCTGCTCCGAGCCCGCGATGAGCGAAACGTCGCCGCCCTTTCCGCCCTGGGTCTTGGCATTGGCGAGCAAGGCAGCACCCGAGGAGACGTCGATCCGGCTTCCCCCGGCGAGGACGACGTCATGACTGGATTCGAACTGCACCTTACCGCCGTCGACATAAGCGAGCTTCGAAAGATCCTTGGGGTCGAGGAGAAGGTTCGACCAGTGGCCGGTGAGATCGAGCCTGGCGCCGGCATGCAGCGTGACCCGCGCAGTGTTGGCGGAAGTCAAGATAACAGGGACGGCGCCGACCGCGGGCGAGCGAAACACGTTCGTTGCGCTGACGCTTCCGCTTTTGGCGGTGACGTTGGCCTTGAAGTCGACGACAGGCGCGACGAGGTTGAGGGAGCCGCCATCGGCGAGCGTGAGGTCACGCTCGATGCTGATCTTGCCGCGCGTGGCAAGGTCGAGCCCGCCCAGCTTCTGCGCGTTGAGATGTCCGGCATCGAACCACAAGGTGCCGTTGCGCGTGGATGGCAGCGCGGCGCTGGTGTCGAGCCCCTTCGTGATGCCGGTGATGTCGCCGATGACGATCGCGGAGTTGTGCGCGTCGAGCCGACCCTGCGCCCCGTAGCTGCCGACAAGCAGCTGGCCCGCCTTGGCCACCTGCGTCTGCCCGAGCTTGTAGCCGTCGGTGGTGCCGTCCGGGCGCGCCTGCCGCTGGCGCGTGCCGGTGACGACATCGGCCAGGATGTTGCCCTCGAACACCGCCGTCGGCGCCGACAGCACCAGCTGGCCGGCGTCGCGGCCAACCGTGTAGCCGGCCTCCCAGCTCACATGCTCGCGGCCCCGCCCGAACGGTCCCGTCCACACTTCGGTGAAGCCCCAGCGTGCGTGCTCGCGCACATGGCCCTGCCCGAGCCCGTAGAACATCATGTCGGCGCGCGCATTGTCGATGTTGTAGAGACGCCCGTCGCGGCCCAGGAAGTTCGTCGTGCGGATCGCCCCGCTTTCATATTTGAGCGAGCCACCGGAGATGTCGAAGATGGAACCTTGCTGCGCGACGACTTCCGGCGCCGACAGCGTGATCGTGCCGCCGACCGTCGACCATTCGCCGATCGAATGGGCGGTGTTGGCGAGATAGCCGCCGACCTCGAGCAAGCCGCCGGATGTGTAATAGCGGTTGGCGTCATAGCCGCCGGTGCCCGCCGGCACATAGATCAGGTCGCGGATGTCGACCCACACATCCTTGTTCTTCAGATCGTTCTTGTCGCGGTTGGCCGGGCTGTCACGCAGCTCGTTGCCCTGGATGTTGACCTTCAGATTGTTGGTCGCCATCGCCAGCACGACATCACGCACGCCCGACACGTCGATCGTGGCACCGCCCTCGGTGACGATGCGTCCGCCCGCCGATACCGCCGTCTGGCCGCCCTGGGCAATGGTCAGCGAACCGGCGGCCCCGCCTTGGAAGACCACATTGCCGCCGCTGACGATCTCGATGCGCGACTGGTCGAGCCGGTCGGCAAGCAGCGACAGGTTGTCGAAAGAGCCGCTGGCCGACTGGCTGCGCTGGGCGTTGGCGCCGGCGGACGCCTTGATCAGCGCATCGCGCTGCGAGTTGAGCGCCGTCTCCTTGCTCTCCAGCTCCGGGATGATGGTGGTGACGCTGCCGGCGCCGAGCGTCACGCTGCCGGCCTTGTCGGTCGCGGAGTTCAGGAGATGAATGGTGCCGCGGGTGTTGACCGAGGTCGAGGCAACCAGGATGCCGTTCTGCTCGACGGTGCGGCCGGCCAGCGTGATGTCACCCTGCGGGCTGAAGATGATGCCGGCATTGCGCACCAGCCCGGCGCTGCTGCCCGCCTTGAAGAGCGGTGCGATCTCGTTGCCACGCGTCGTCGAGGCGAGGTTCGCGTCGGTGCCGTAGCCGCGGCGCAGCACGAAGTCATCGCCGGCGGCAAGCTGGGTCTGGCCGTTGGGCGTGGTGATGGCGCCGGCATTGTCGACCGCGCCGCCCATCAAGAGCACGAAGCCGCCGCCCGCCGTCACCGAGGCCGGCGCACGGGTGGTGATCCGCGCGCCAGCCTCGACCTTGACCACGCCGCCGCCGGGGGTCTTGCCCAGCAGCGCTGCCGCATCGGTGAAGCTCGGTACCCAGTTCCTGCCGCTGCCTGACGAATAGATGCCGCTGTCGAGGAACTTCTGCGTATCGATCTTTGCCGTCGAGGCGATCAGCGCCCCGACATTGACCTGGCTGGTGCCGCCGAAGACGATGCCGTTCTGGTTGATGACCAGGACCTGGCCATTGGCATTGATGGAGCCGAGGATCTGGCTGGGCTTCGCATCGGTGCCCAGCACGCGGTTGAGCGCCACCCAGTTTCCAGCCTGCTGCTGGAACGTAAGGTCGGTCTGGCCGCCAACGTTGAAGGTATCCCAGGTGAGGATCGCCTTCTGCTCGTTCTGCTTGACGGCGACCTTGATGCGGTCGCCATCGGTGAATTCGGTCGGCAGGTCGGCGCCCTTCCACAGTTCCCGGTTCACGCTACCGTTGGAACCGACGACGCCGGTGCCGATCTGCAGGCCGCCGGGACGCAGGCCGTTGGGCACGACCTGCGGCATCGCCTGCAGCGCGGCGCGAGCGGCGTCACGGGCGGCGCCCTGGCTCGCCTGCATGGTCTGGATGGACAGCGTCGCCCGTTTCAGCGCGTTGGAGTTCTCGCGCGCCGCGCGCGCCGCTTCCTGCGACCCCGACTGCGCAGCAGCAAGCGCTGCCGCCGACGGCGCTGGCGCAGTACCGCCGCCAAGCTCGAGGGCATGGCTGCCTGGCGTCGCAGCAAAGAGCGCTGCAGCACTCACGGTTGCAAGCAAGACCGAGAGAGAGCGCGTTTTCGTGTTGCTCGACGCCATGGTTCACCTTGAACTGTCAACTGAAATCAATCGGAGACTTTCTGCGAACGCACAAATGTGAGCCGGCAAAAGGAATGCACTGCCGCAGCTGCCTGAGGGACGGTTGCCGAAGCCTCCATCCAGACAATTCACGAATGCGTCCACGCTTCGTCCGTTCGTGCCCCCTAGACCGGTTGAAGGCATGATGGACTGAACCATGTCACAAAAATTTCATGGAATGACCGCCCGTCTCCTGGAACAAAGCACCCCGGAGCACTCCCGTTTTCACGGCAACGCCCCAGCTTTTGTCTTTCGCAATTCCGAACGAAAAACCGCGACGCTGCTTTCCCGGAGTCGCCCTAGGAAAGAACCACGATCCCACCAGGCAGCGATGTCACCTGCGCGCCGTAGGCTTCACGAACCAGGCCGATCAGATCATCGATACGATCGAGACGGACGCGGGCTTCGACAAGGCGCCGGCCGAGTTCTTCGTTCACCAGGACAATGCGCCCCGATCTGTATCGGTTGACCTCTTCCACCACCTGAGACAGCGGCGTCTGCCGGAATACGAGCTGGCCTTCCCGCCATGCCATCACCACGGCGGGATCGACGGAGGTTGCGACATCCAGCGTGCCATTCGCATAGGAGATCTGCTCTCCCTCGCGCAGGCTGAGTGATCGCCCAGAATAGTCGACGCCGACCGAGCCGCGATGACACGTCACGATTGCCCGCGATCCGTTGCATCGAAGATTGAACTGGGCTTCGGTTGCATGGATCTGCCCGCCGGCGGCCTCGATCGTCAAACGCACGGGCAGCTGCTGCGTCGTTGCGATCGCGGCCTCTCCGGAGACGAGTTCGAGCCGCTCTTCGTTGCCTTCCCGGCGAACGTTGAGGCTGCTGCCCGTGTTCAGGTCGACGACGACGCCATTCGCAACCGATATGCGCCGCTGCTCTCCGGTCCTGGTGCGGTAGTCGGCGGCGAGTTCCTCGACCGATGGCCACAGATCCAGGGGAGGACGCATCGCAAGATAACCGGCCATGGCGACCGATGCCGCCATGCTGCCCCCCAGGAAAGCGCGCCTTCCCATTGTGGCCGCGTGGCTGCGACGGCCATGTCCCAACACGTTCGGGTCCGGCAGGCGACGCGCCGCCGTGCCGAGGTTCTCCCACAGCAGACTGGCTTCGGCGAAGGCTTGGGCGTGTGTCTTGCTGCGTGCACACCAGCGCTTGAGCGCTTCGGCGTCGGCAACGGTCACGTTACCCGACGTCAGACGGAGCAGCCATTCCTGTGCTTCGCGTTGCAGCATCTCGTCTTGGGCATCCATCGCTATGGCCGCATCACCTTCGCCCATCCCAACCCTTAAGACTGTTTCTGTGCGCCGGGACCGAACCTGCGGATCACTTTTCTGCCCAGACGTTCGGAACAGTGGCTCAGCGCGTGGAGCAGTTCCTTTTCCACCATTCGCGCTGAAATCCCAAATCGCTTCGCAATGTCCTCATGCTTCATTTCGTTCACCCGGGCGAGCAGAAAGATCGCCTTGCGGCGCGGCGTCAATTCATTCAACGCATCTTCCAGCATTGCGATTTCCGATCGGGCCTCGGCGATACGCTGGGGATCGAGTGCATGGTCCAGCATATGCCGCAGGGTCTCGATTTCGGCCGCGCTCAGCTTCCGGCTTTCGGTCTGCCTGCGATCCGCCGCGACATTGAGCGCCATGCGGAAGAGATAGGATTCCGGACGTCGCACCAGCCCGACGTCACCCATCCGCCCGATGCGAAGCCAGGTTTCATGCAGGGCTTCCGTTGCCAGTGCATCCGAACCAAGCCGGCGGCGGAGACGCTCCCTGAGTTTTCGGTAGCCGGCTTCAAGAGTGGCGCGCATGCTGGCGCTTGGCGTTTCCGTCACGGACGCAGCCCAGACAGTTTGGTGCAGTCCGGTGCTGAAGCCTTCGGTCGCAAGATGATGGTGAGCGGCTGTGGCAAGTCTCGTGGCGGCGGTGCGATGCTGGCGCTCCCCAAGGCTGCCGCGATCGTCGTATCCCGCGTTTCATCGCCGGTCGAACTCAGAAAATGCAATGCCTGAACCGAGCCGCCTTCTCCGACCCATATCTGAAAAGCCGCTCGATACGACCCGAGACCGCCGTTGCGGCAGAGCGTGCGCTCGAGAACGCTCTGCACCTGGGAAAAATAGTCACCGTGATCGGGATGGCGTGCGTTTCGCGCCGCCGCGCCATCACGGCTCTGCTCCGACATCGTGGGGGTCAAGGTAAAGGCATTCGTTCCAGCGTAGCGGATGGAAAGAGCCGTTCCGGCAAGGAGTATCCGCAATGCATCTTGCGGCGAGAGTCGTCCTTTGACAGGGGACGACTTCAACCCCTGTGCCAGTTGACCATCGATCAACGCCGTCATCCCTGTGGTTTCCGCGAACTGAAAGAGCGCACTCGCCAGAGGCTGTGCTGGAATGTTGAAGCTGATGCGCTCACTCTGCGCGAAGGCTGAGCTGAAGGTTGTCATCAGGCCCAAGCCAATCAAAACGCAAGCATGGCCCAGCCCGACGCTCCGGATCTGCGTGGCGACAAGCGCACCCAGCCTCAATACCTCACCCTCGCATTCACGCACTGTCGCGGCCCCGATGCCGTCCTTTAGGCAGGGTGTGTTACAGTCTCATGTCACGTAAAGGGTCTCTCTCGGCCCACAGCCACGGTGTGGCGAGGAACGAGCGGCAGTTTTGACCAGGCCGGCCGAGGCTGGCATGTCGGGACGAATACGGAATGCAGCGTTGCGTTTTCGATAGTCCTGACCGCGGCTGTAACTCCAATCAAGCCACGATGGCTATGCCGTTCTTCACCTGCTCCTCCCATACCGGAGCGCGCCGTTGACGCTGCTCGTTTCCCAGGCGTTCGAAGCGATCAGGTTCTGCTGGTCGGGTGCGATCTCGTGGAAATATTTCAAGTTTCTGCGGATGCGTTGAACAACGCCCTGGGCTGCGGCCGTCCCAAGCAGTGTCCGGCTGAAGATCCATGGGCCGTCCGACAAGGGATGCCTGCCCTCGATTTCGCCGGCTTCGGCGGCGAACTGCAGCGTGTCCGATGTGATGCCGACCAGCTGCGCGGCCCCGTCCAGGTTGAGCCATGGCTCGAGCCCGTCCGCAGCCGGACGGAAGACCGGCAC
This sequence comes from Mesorhizobium sp. Pch-S, assembly GCF_004136315.1. Lineage (NCBI taxonomy): Bacteria > Pseudomonadati > Pseudomonadota > Alphaproteobacteria > Hyphomicrobiales > Phyllobacteriaceae > Mesorhizobium > Mesorhizobium sp. Pch-S. The sequence continues at coordinate 3,477,846 of NZ_CP029562.1, read as the reverse complement.
TCCATGATGCAATCTGAGTGCCGCGACGCGTTCGCGCGTCCAGCGGTTGCCCTGCCCCGTCAACAGGCCGTTGCGATTGAGAATTCCTGCGATCACGCGATCGCTGGCGACAAGCACGAACTGGCGAACCGCTTCGATGATCTCGGCTGAAGCCCTGTTGTGTACATCTCGACGCCACCCTGGCAGACGTGGTTCCGTGACATCATCTGCATGCCGCAGTCCGTGGCGACCACCAGCACCGGGATTGCCCCCCACCATCCTGCGGATCGCCACCGCGCGCTCCCAGCTGAGATAACCCTCATGAGCGTCGGGAACCAGCGCAAGCCCTTCGGCTGGCTTCTTCCGGAGTGCGGGCTGACGAGCAGCAAAAGGATCAAATCCGAGCGTAACACGAGCATCCCTGCAGACGTAAGCGCCGCCATAGATCGGGTTCTCAACCATCCGGCAGATGGTCGCGTATCTCGGTCTGCTCCAGGTGACGTTGCCGTTGCTGCGTTTGGTGGGCAGATCCAGCCCATGCTCGAGGAACCATAACAGGGCATGCTCCGTATTCCCGTGTTCGGCCATCTTGTCGAACACAAGGGCGATTGCCTCTTGAACGCGGCGATCCGGATCCTTTTCCAGTCTACCCTCAACCTTTACGAAGCCAACCGGGGCAGCAATGGCCAGTTCGCCGCGCTCGGTCTTTTCGTAGAGCGCGGAGAGCGAGCGCTGGCGGAGCAGATTGAGCTCATCTTCGTTGGCATCGCCTCGCAATCCCAACAGCAGCAGGTCATCCTTCCGGCGCGGTGCATAAACCATCTCCTCGTCGACCAGAACGGTATCGACAACCCGGCACATGTCGACCAGCCGTCGCCAATCAGGGTTCTTGCGTGCAAATTCCGAGAGCTGACGCGTTGCGACCGCCCCGACCTTGCCGAGACGGACCTCCTCGAACAGGCGATCGAAGCCGGCCCGCGAGACATCGCCGGCGGCGAAACCGGCATGATCGTCCCCTACCGATTCGATCTGAGGCCAGCCGAGTGCCGCCAGACGATCGCGCATCGAAAACTCCTGCGGATCCCTCTCGGGATTGCGCACGACCGACTTGTCCGAAGGTTGGTTGACATACAAAATCGCCTTGCGCTCCAGATGGTGCAGGGCGATCTTTTCAAGCATCATGACACGTGTCCTCCCGTTGCAACCAGCCGCCAGATCGTGAGCCCGGATCCGACCGCGTCGCGATCGGCCGAAGACGAGACACGCTTCGGAAAGGGCGGCCTGAAGCGTGAATTGCCGGCAGCAGCCCCCATCCCTTTCGGGAAATTGGCACGCTCGCATTTGTTTCTGGTCGAAGAGGTGAGTTACCAGTTTACGAAACTCGTATCCTCAGCTGTCAGGATCAATCGGCATGACACAATCGCAAGCGCCACGCCGATCAGCTTTCAGATCTATTCGTCAAAATCCTTGTACATCTCACCGTACGAGCAGATTTTCTGGCCCGCCACCGAACAGATATTCCCCCTGGATACTGCGCTTGGACGGATCCGGTCGCGAAATTATCTCCAGGATCTTGAGAGGCCGCACGCAACCCTCGACAAGGTCCTGTTTCGTAGACACGCGAGAAGACGCGAACCCGCCAAAAATTCGCACCAACATGACGTCGTTGCGAGGGGGCTTGCAGGATGCATCCCTGCACTGGTTTTGGGATGGCGAAAACAGTGTCTCCGCCACGGCGCCCTTCCAGATCGCTGCACGCGGCCGAAGCGTGGCCGCGCAGGCACGGCCACCATCACGAGCCATCACCGGCTGCAAGAGGCCAGGGCGAGGTGCCACCCATCACCGCAATCCAGCATAACGGCAGCCGGCATGAGACTTTAAGGCGCGGCGCCGAGAGAGCGTACGGCGGCTGCTTGCCTCCGCCGTACGCTCGTAATCTTCAAGGGTGTCGGATCGTCACTGCCCGGCAGCGTGACGACGTTCTGCGATCAATTGGCGAGCCTGGTCCGTGGTCATTTCACCTGCACCCAGGACCTGGTAGGCACTGTCCGGATTCTGGCTGCCTGGTTGACTGGCGGCAGCACTGCGCCGACGTCGTTCTTTCTGATCCTCGGGTTCGTCTCCGTTTCCCCCGCCACCGAAACCAAGTACCTCGACGATGATGATGGATGGCTGCTCGCTGGCTCCTGATTGGGCCGGATTGGCCGCAGCCTTCGAGGCCGAGCCAGCCACGTTCCCGGCTTCGGTCAGGCCGCCTATGTTCGGTGCCACGACCTGCGGCACGCCGGTCACCGTACCCTGGCCCTGGATGTTGGCCGCATTGACGATGTGCAAGGCAGCAACGTTCACATTGCCGGAAAACCGGATGCCTGCCTCACCAGCGTCGATGGTGCCGAGCGGCGCAACCAGGTCGACATCGCCGGGTTTCACTTCCGGGATCGGGTTCAGCGTCGCAATGCCTGCCCCCGACGACGGCGCCTGCGGCGACAACGTGACATTGCCGTAGTTGTCGGTGACGCGCTTCGGCGGCGTGTAGAGCACACTCGTCTTCGAGCCGCGGCCGGCGTTGATGTCACCCTCCGTCGACCAGGCCAGGATGCTTCCGCCGAAGGTCGTCATGATGCGCGACAGACCGAGGAGGACGCTGCCATTGCTGTAGAGCTGGATATCGCCGGAACCTTGGGTCACCAATCCCGACGAGGCTGGCGGCACCTGTCCTTCGACACCGATGATGGTGCGCCCACCCGGCGTCAACATCTGAATGCCGCCGCCAAACAGCGTTCGCACGCCGGAGCCGCCGAACATCGTGATATCGCCGGCGCGCACGATGAGATTGCCGTCGGCATCCTTGTCCGGGAACAGCGCCGCGATCACGTTGCGGCCGCGCAGGTAGGAACCATGACGCGAGCTATCCGGGTTGTTGTACTCGCGCCCACCTTCGCGCAGTTCCGCAAAATACACTTGCCGGAGGAAGATGCGCTGCTGCTCCGGGGCGAGCGTGGCGAAACGAGATCGCGCCTCTTCGACCGTGCCTTCGAAACCGTCACGCTCCTTCAGCCACGCGGCCAGCTCCTTCTCGTAGGTCTTGGCCACTTTGCCCGGCTGATCGGCGAGGGGCGTGCCCGTCAATGCGAGCTTTGCCGGATCGAGATAGAGCGACGCCAGTTTCGCATAGTCCGACCCGTTCACACCGATGCCGGCCTGCATCAAGATGCTCGCGCCGGGACGCGTGTCGCCGATGGCGATCGATCCGATGCTGGTAATCGAACCCTTGTCGGCCTGATAAAGATTGCGGCCCGCTGAGACTTCCAGCGTGCCGGGACCCGCTATATCGAAATTGGCATAGACGATGTCGCGCGCCGCGGAGACGATCGACACGTCATTCGGATTGCTGTGCACGATCAGGTTGCCGCGTGACGTCCACCCCAAGGGCCCCGTCAAGAAGACGTCGGGGGCGAGACCAGCTCCGACGATATCCCGGCCGGCGCGTACCCTGACGGGAGCCCCAGCGTTGTACCAAGTCTGGATTGAAAGAGCGTACTTCAGCGTTTCGCCCGTGCGCAGACCAACGACGTCGCCGTCACGAGCATAAAAGCGAATGGGATCGGCGTCCGGGGCCCGACCGGCGCCGAGCGCCGCAGTGTTCGGTCCGAAGACAAACAGCGACAACGGCACCGGATCGTTCTGCTCGTCGACAATGCCATTGACTGCCCCATTGGTCACCTTGATGCGTCCCGTGGGGTCAACATTGCGTCCCATGAAGGCCGGATTGAAGGGCGTCGGCAACGCCACACCGGAACCGGACAGGCTGAACGAGTACTGCCCGCCATAGATCGAGTCCCGGGCCAGCATCTCCAGCGCACCATGCGCAGACGGAGCAAGGGTCACGAAGGGATATACCTGCGAAGCGTCGTCTCGCATGAACGGCAATGCATTGACGCCGTAATACATGCTGCCGCCTAACGCCGCCGCGCGCAGGATCGACGGATAGGTGAACGATCCGTCCGCCGCATTTTGATCGCTGGTCTGTTGACCGTTTTCTGACGCCGAGGTGCTGGGCGTGAGATTGCCGCCGGCAGAGATCAGATTGATCGCGGTATGATCGGTCCAGAGCGAGAACCAGCTCTGTCCCGTATCGTTCTCCCCACCGGCAGAGACGGCAGATCGGTTCGGCGACTGCGAGCGCCCCGGATCGCCGGCACCGCCAAGGACGAGGTCGCCCAAGGTTTCGAGATAAACCGCAGAATCTCCAGGCACCAATGTAATACCGGAGCGTGCATCCGAGGACGTCGCCCTGAAGGGGTCGATACCGCGCGGATCGAAGGCATCGTTAAGGCCGTTACCCGATCGATAAATCAGCTTGATACCGCCGATCGATTCCGCAGCCAGGTGCAAAGTGCCGCGCAGGTTCACCAGCGCACCGGGGAGCGCTTGAATTTCCTTGTAGTTCGTGAGCGCCAGATTCGGATTGAGCATACCGGCGATGCGCATGTCGATGTCGCCACCGCCGGTCAGCGTCAGCGATCCATCGGTGCCGACACGGCCGGTGCTGCCGACAGCGACGATCAAGCCCTGACTTCGATGCCCACCAAAGATAGCTTCTTCGCCGCGAAGACCAATCGTGCCAGCTTCGCCGCCGACGCGGATCGCGACATTGCCGCCGCCCAGCGCGCCGATGCCGGTGAAGCCGAGCAGATCGGGGCGGCCAGTGGCGGTATTGGCCGTATAGGTGCCGAAATTAATCCACCAGGAGGTCGGGATCGTTGCGTCGACCGCCGTCGTGCCTGTGCCCTGCCGCCACAGCCAGTTGCCGGTGATGACGTTCGACGGCCCCATGCCATGCGTGACGTCGCCAACCAGATTGCCGCCTGCCGCAATCAGCACGTTACCACCCTGGCCGGGATACCACGCCCGATAGGTTGAAAGCGCGGCGTCATAACCAACTGCGTTTGCGCCGAGGATCGTACCGTCAGTCAGAAGGCTGCGTGCGCGGTTATAGGTTGGATCGACCGACGTCGCCGTGCCCGCGGTGTAGACGCCATAGAGCGACTCCATCCGGATGTCGCCAGCGGCAATGAGATCAAGATCGCCGGTGCCCGTACGTATCACACTGAAGGACGGCGCGAGCGGCACGCTGGGTCCCGGCGCCCCATCGATGCATTGGCCAGCATCCATGCATGCCCATAACCATTCTTGTGGAACCGGAGTGTTCGGTTCCCCTTCCCACCAATTCCCAGGAGCCCAGAGTTTTTCGGCGGGTCCAGGGGTCGTCGTGTAATGCGTATCAGCGAGCTTGATTGCCCCGGTGGACGCGGGATTGAGCGCACGCCGGGCCGCCGATCCGAGATCGGCACCGGCGACAAGCCCCATCGACCACGACGTCGCGCCAGCACCCAGCATCGGCGCCACGGCCAGTTCTGTCCCTGCTTGCCGCCCGTTGGACTGCGCAGATCGATCGATTGGCCGCCTGCGAGCTTCACATCGGTCATCGACGGGATCAGCGCCCCGGCCGCGAGCGCCAGCGATGAAGTCGATGTCATATCCACCGGCAGCGGAACGCCCTTCGGCCAGGTCAACGCCGCGATCCTGGTGTCACTGCGCAGCACCGTACCCGCGCCGAGTTGCATGCCTGCGGTCAGCGTTACCGCAGTTGGCAGGATCGTGCCGGCGGAATAGGCCACGCTGCCATCCGCGTTATAGATGGTAGCACCAACCACGCTGCCGGCCGGCAGACTGAGTGGACCATCCAGGGTTGCCCGTACCGGCAGCACCGTGCCGGCCGGGAGAGGGATCACCGTGAACTGCGGATCGGATTCGGTCGGCGGCCTGCCGAACCTGGCCGGCAGGTCGTAATTGAGCGTGGCGCCCTTCTTGAAAACCGTATCCGCTTCGAGCGTGACAGCGATCGGAAGGACGAGATCGCCGCCATAGAGCACCACGCCGTTGGTGAGCACCCAACCATTGTCATCGGGCGTGGCCGCGGGCGGCGCGAAACCGTCATTGATGGAGCCGCGGATATTGAGGTTGCCGGCGGCACGGACCGTCAGCACGCCGGGTTCACCGAAACCGCGCAGCGCGGAATTTGCTTGCGGCCCGTAGCGATAGCCCGAGAGATCGAGATCGCCCGCGATGGTGAGATCGCCATTCGGATTGTCGGCACTCGTCTTGCTGATTATCTCGACGCCAGGCCGCAGGCGATAGTTGCCGAGTCCTGCGAGCCTGGCGCTCAACGTGTTGTTGGCCAGCGCTGCGTTGACGAAGGCCTTGTTATGCGGATCGATACCGCCACTGATAATAATCGTGCTGTTGTTGGGATCCCTGATCCCGTCAAGATAGGCCTGCGTAATTTCCTGCGACTTGTGGCCGGTAACATCCGGCGCATTCGTCAGCGGCGCATCGTCATAAATACGAAAGGCATTGACCGCGATCGTCTTCGCGCCGTGGATGACAGGCGTACCCAGCACATTGACCGCCACATCATTGGCGCCGTTGCCGGCACTGTCGATGCCGCCTTGCCCACCGCTGCCACCGAGACGCCGTGCGTTGAGATCGAGCGTGCCGTGGGCGGCACCGTCGTTCTGTCCACGGTCGGCGCCCATCGCGACACTTGTGCCCGCGCGCAGGTCGAACACGGCATTGCTGCCGGTCGTCAGCGTGCCCTTGCGTGACGTCACATCGATGACCGCGCGATTGGGGCTATCGATGATCTTGCCGTAGCTGTCGAAGCGCATGCCGGTGCCATGCGCATCGAGTGTGCCGTTGATCGTCAGATCGCCCATCGCCGCAAGGCGGATGTTGCCAACCTGGAAGCCGCTCGCATCGATGGTGCCGTTGACGGTCAGATCGCCACCGTCGAGCGTGATCTCGACATTGCGGGCCTTGACTTCGTCGCCGACAACCAGGTCGCCCTGCTTGATCTGGAATCTGCGCGCACCTGACACGATGCCGGTGTTGAGCCGCGTGTTCAATCCCGCGAAATCGACGAGCGTTTGCGCCCGCACGGTGAGTTCAGCCGCATCGTAAGGCACCATCGTGCCGCCTGCGTCGTACAGGCCGCTTGCCGAACCGAGAATGGTGCCGCCGAGATCGACATGACCGGCACCGGTGCCAAGCGCCGCTACCGTCATCGTGCCGCCGCGGTTGTACCGCGCCGACAGGTCAATCACCGATCCGCTTGCCTGGTTGATATTCCCGGCGCTGCTGGTCAGAACCAGATCGCCGCCCCAGCTGTACTTGGTGACGTCGAACATCTGCACCGCGCGCCCGGACAGATCGATACGCGAGGCATTGCCAAGTACAAGATCGCCTGCTGCTGTCAAAACGAGCTTGCCCGAGGGCAGCACAACACGAGTATCGACCTTGACGTTGGTCCCCGTCAGCTTGAGCTGAGCGCCCAGCGCATCAATTTTCGGCATGGCGGCACTGCCTGCCCCGGCAACGAGGACATCACCACCCGCCGTAATGGTGTTGACCGAACCTGCTTCGCCCGTAAACAGCGGCGTTGTGAACGTCAGATTGCCACCGGTGTGTTGATAACCAGTCGTAGGAACATAGGCGCCCTGCTTGTGATAGACGCCAAGGGTTCCTTTGCCGTTCGACGTGATGCGCTCGCTGGCGGCGATGTTGACGTTGGTGAAGCCGAGCGCGAGGCGGTTATCGACGACGGTGCTACTTGGCCGGGAATTCGGAGCATAGCCGAACACGACGCGCTGTGCCGCGATGTCGAGCTTGCCGTCGCCAAGAATGTCGACCATCGCCGCGCCCGGCGCTGTCGCCGAGCCGGTCCAGATGAACTCGCCGGCGCGGATCGTCGCTACATCGCCGGATGCACCATAGCCGTAGATCGCAGGCGTTCCGAGCACCAGACGTCCGACCTTCGACGCGTCGAGATTGACGCTGCCGAAAATGTTCACTGCGTCCCGTGCATTGAGCACCAGCGTTTCCAGCGCCGGCGCCCCGGTCGCGGTGTTGCCCGCAAGCAGTTGCGCGAGCAGGCCCTGGTTGAGCGCCAGACCGGTAGGCAAATGTCCCGATGCCGCGGCCGCCGCGAGACTCGCCTCCTCGCCGAGATTGATCGCCGATAGGCCAAGCACGAGATTGCGCGTGCCGTAGGAGACGTTGCTCGCGATGCTGAACGCGCCGGGTGTCGATACGGCGATGGTCCCCTCGGAAACCAGTGTCGTGGTGCGGCCGCAGTTTACGGTGACGCAGCCACCGACCGTGATGTTTTGCCCGGTTCCCGAGCCGGCCGTGGATGATTGCAGCAGATTGATCCAGCCGTTGGACAGCGCCAGCACGCCACCTTCAGCGATGAAGACGAGGCCGTCGCTGGAATCGTAGCTACCTCGGCCACGACCGACCGTGCTGATCGATGCGCCTTCCTCGATAGTGCCGCTGCCCAGAATCACTTCAGCGCCCGCAATTCTGGCGCCACTGCGGACAATGAGATTACCACCACCCACGATGGTGGCGAAGCGGCCCAGTTGGCCGTACTGCGTGTAGATCAAGCCATTCAGCATCAGCCGCGGTGCGTCGAGCTTGCTGAGGTCATCGGCATAAACGGATGCGTATTGAAGGCTGGGATCGGCCCCCTGGCCTGCAGCGAGGATTTCGCCGAGACCGCGAACATTGACGGTGCCGCCGAAACCATTGCTGCCGGGTGCAGCACCGATACGCAAATCGCCGTCGAAGCGGAGTTGCGAGCGATCGTCGATAGCCACCGGCCTGGCCATCAAGATGTCCAGCGTCTTCGCATCGACCGTCAGCATCGCACGCGGTACACCGACGCGCATCGCATCCGCCAGCACAAAGGCGTTGTAGCCCATCTCGTTGTAGGCGGACTGCGTGCGAACCGTCGCGGCCGGGGTGATGATCACCTGGTTGGGCAACGACGCACGAATGGACGTGTTGGCGACGCCGAGAGTACCGGCGGCACTCCAGGAGCCGTTACCGATGGCCGTTGCACTCGCAAGAGCCCCAGCGCCCAAGAGATTGGCCGATTTGCCCGCGCCGATCTCGATGCGGAACGCGCCGGGCAGCAACGCGTAGCTGGACGGCATCAGCATGTAGGTGCCGGCCGGCAGGCCCGGCACGCCGCCGGTAATGGTGATCTGCTGACCGATGAGCGGCGCGCCAAATCCCACCTCCTGCACCGCAGGCGCATACCCCCCCGCGCGGCTCGGCACGATCGCGTAAATCGCGTTGCCTCCGCTGCTGTATTTGTAGCCCGGATTGGAATTGATCAGTGGCGTGGTCAGGACATCGACCGAGCCACCCCGGCCCGACACGAAGCTCGCACCGGTGAGTTCACCACCACCCGACAGGTCGAGAACCGCACCAGCCCCGACGTTCAGGTGAGTGGTGGAAAGCCGAATGCCGCGCTTGAGATCGTAACCGGCCATACCGCCGACGCCGTCGAGCACGATCGTGTTTCCGTTATAGCGATAGACGAGACCATCGATGGTCCCGCCGTAAGGCATCACCAGCCCGGCGCCGCTCACCGAGGTGATGCTGCCTGGCAAGAGGTTAACCGCATCGGCTTGCGCCTGACCGCCACGGGCAATCGTGCCAAGTTGCACCGCGCCGAACGGCGCGCGCACCACGCCGCCCTGATTGACGGTTTCCGCGCCGAGATAGAGAAAGCCAAAAGCCGAATACGGCATGTCGGGGACGTCACCGTAACGCCGGATGGTGAGCACACTGCCGCTCAGGAAGTTGTCGATTTCCGTGAAGCCGGCAACGATCTGTGCCCCCACGCCAGTTGCCGGATAGATTTGCGCGGCGGTCAGCCTGATATCCCGGAGCGTAGCGAGTTCGGTGGTAATCGCACCTGACAAGCCGCGCGACGGCATGCCCGCGAGCAGCCGGATATCACCACGGCTGGTGAGGTCGACCAGTCCGAAGCCACGGCGATCGACGGTGTAGAGCGACGTCCTGGTATCGACTTCCTTGTGCGTGCCAAATCCGACGCGATCGCGAATTTCGATCAGATCGGCGGCGACCGAGAACATCGCATCACCGGTCTGTTGCGACGGAGCATCCCTCCAAGTCACAGCGGGAAATGTAAAGCCATCTCCGCCGAGACGAGTGGTGCCAGCCAGCCTCACATAAGGCGCTGACAGCGACACCTGTGTTTGCGCACCTGTATTTTCGCCGGCAGCAAATGTGCCGGCATAGAGCCGCAGGCTCTGCCTCATCGCCAGCGTCACGTTCCCATCGAAGGACAGTGGCCCGTCGGCCAGCAGCGAGAGACTATCGAAGCCACCGTGCTGAATGCGATCGGCGCCGAGCCGCGCGGTACCGACCACAAGACCGGCCTTGGCCTCCGCCATCGATGCCGCGCCTGCGATTGCGCTGGCGCCCTGGACATTGGCGATGACGAACTCGCGATGCCGCAACACATCCCCGGATGTTGTTACCGTCGGATATGCCGGTGTTTCCAGTGCCAGCCCCAGCATTCCACCGGCGGCGTTCATGCCACCCGCTGCCGCCCGCAGTGTGCCGTCGAGATAAAGCCCGACGCTGGACTTGACAACGATCGTGCCGCCGTCACCGGCGACGTTGAGGGGCGCACTGTGGCTCCCAAGGCCAGGCACGGGAATATCGAGCCCCGCGCTTGTGCCCGACGCATCGAGTACCGCGCCGGGGCGGATGACGACGAAGGCGTGCGGCGCATTGGATTCGCCCTTTTCCTCCCAGTCCATCGCGCCGCCGATCAGGATCGAGCCGCCCTTGCCGACAACGCCATAGGTCTGGCCACGCGTGTTCGTCGCCGTCACGGCACGCGCCGCGACATCGAGCACGGCGTGATCGCCGATCCAGATCAAGCCGGCTTTGTTCGTCGCGGCACTGCTCCCCGTCAAGGTGATGGCGCCACCCGGGGCGGTCAGCGTGCCATTGATCGTGATGTCGGTTCCCTGCAGGTTGATCGATTGACCGGCATCGACCCGGACCGACGCGCCTGCGCGAATGTCGATCGGGCCCATTGTCGTCATCAACCCGGCTTCACCGATCGTGGAGCGCAGGACGACGCTCGCACCGCCACGCTGGGTCAGACTGCTGTTGCGGGCGTCTTCGGTCCATTCCGGCGGCGTCGAGATGTTCAGGGCGCGGGAGGTCTTGTCACCGGTCGCGATGTTGAAAGCCGTATCCGTCAAGCGATAGACCGGCATCGCGACGTCAAGCCCGATACCTTCTGCGACGACAAGCCCGTGGCGCCCGTTCACGTCGTAACTGGAGAAGCCTGTTTGGAACAGCGACGACTGGATCGTCGCGTTGGGTGCGACCGTGACGGCCCGGGTCAGGCTGATACCGGCTGGAATCACGGTGCCTTTGGGCACCGCGAAATCCACCAACGAGACATCACCCGGATTCAACATCTCGGATTTCGGGGTTCGAAGGCTTATGCCGTTGGGAAACACGTTGCCTTCCACGACATAACTCTTGGGAAAGGAATCCCGAACCCCAAAGCCACTGATCACCGTTCCGGCAGGAATGACTGAAATCGGCTGATCTGAGAAAACATATACCCACGCGCCGCCGATGTTGAGGTTATAATATCCCGAGCTTGGACGTGGCGGTGTCCAGTCGGCCGCAAGCGTTAGCCCTTCAAGTACAGGCGTCCCGCCAAGTCTTTCGCCCGGCTTAACGAGACTGACCGAGTAAGTGTAACTGACGGGCAGGATATCCCCCGTCTTGACGAGATAGTCTTCGGCCAGCACGACATCGGCGGATGTTTTCTCGCCCGCGCCCAGCATACCGTCCGTCGCGAGTACCTTGCCGCCAATCCCGATCGCCGTGCCGGATTCGATCCGGAGCGTGCCGCCGCCGCTCATGCCGTAGCCGCGGATGTTGCCGTTGAGGGTCAAGAGACCGTCCGGCTGGATTTGCGAATTCTCCTGGTCCGCGATCAGGGTGACGTCGCCGCCGCGGCCACCTTTGGTCTTGCCGGTTGCGAGGATGGCGCCGCCCGACGAGACGTCGATCACGCTGCCAGTCTTCAGCGTCACGTCATGGGTCGATCGAAGGGTGATCGCGCCGCCGTTGAGATAGGCGAGCTTGTTGCTATCATCCCTGTTCAGCAGCGCGTTGACCCACAACCCGCGCAGATCAAGCATGGCACCGTCATGCAGGTTGATCGACGACACGCCATTCTTGACCAGAACCATCGCGTTGCCGCGATCACCACCGCCCTTGAAATAATTGTCCACGGTGAGCGAACCGCCGCGCGCGGTGATGTCGGCCTTGATATCGACGGCGGCGGCGTTGAAGTTGATCTGCGCCCCATCGGCCAGCGTCAACGGACGTTCGATGCTGATCGTATCTTTTGTGCCGACGTCGAGCCCGCCGAGACCTTGTTTGTTCAGATGACCGGCGTCGAACCAGACGGTGCCAGCACGCGCCGAAGGCAGCGCATCGCCGGCGGAGAGGCGCGCGGTGATTGCTGCCACATCGCCGAACCTGATATCCGAATTGAACAGGCCACTGCCGTTTACAAGGCCATAGGCGCCGACATGCAGCTGTCCGTTGAGCGCGACCTGGTTCTGCCCGGCCTTGTATCCGTCGGTGACGCCGACAGGCCGTGCGTTGATTTGACGATCGCCGACGACGACGTCGGCAAGGATCCTGCCTTCGAAGATCGAGGTCGGGGTCGAGAGGACGAGTTTGCCGGCATCCCGCCCGACGGTGTAGCCATCCTCCCAGCGTACGTTCTCGCGGCCGCGGCCGAACGGGCTGGTCCACACCTCGGTGATGCCCCAGCGCTTGTGTTCGCGGATCCAGCCCTGGCCAAGGCCGTAGAACCTCATGTCGGCGCGCGCGTTGTTGATGTTGTAGGGACGACCGTCGGCGCCGAGCAGATTTGTGGTGACGATGTTGCCGCCGGCATATTTGATCGAGCCGCCGGAGATGTCGAAGATGGAACCTTGCTGCGCGACGACTTCCGGCGCTGACAGCGTGATGGTGCCGCCAACCGCGCTCCATTCGCCAATCTTGTGCGCGGTGTTGGCGAGATAGCCACCGACCTCGAGCAGCCCGCCAGGCGTGTAGTAGCGGTCGCTGCCATAGCCGCCGGTGCCCTTCGGCACGAAGATCAGATCGCGGAGATCGATCCAGACATTGGCGTTCTTCAGATAGTTCTGGTCGCGGTTGAGCGGTGAGTCCCGCAGCTCGTTACCCTGGATATTGACCTTGAGGTTGTTGGCCGACATCGCCAGCGTCACGTCGCGCACGCCGGACACGTCGATCACCGAGCCGCTCTCGGTGAAGACGCGATTGCCGGCCGAGACCGCGACCTGGCCGCCCTGTGCAATCGCCAGCGAACCGCCCTTGAAGATGGCGTTGTCGCCGGTGACGATCTCGATGCGCGATTGATCCATGCGGTCCGTGAGCTTCGACAGATTGTCGAACGCCCCGAAGGTTGCGCTCGACCGCGCGGTGTTTTGCGTGGCGGACGCGGCGATCAGCGCATCGCGCTGGCTGTTGAGCGCGGTCTCGGTGCTGTCGAGTTCGGGAATGATCGTCGAGACGCTCTCGGCGCCGAGGGTGACACTTCCCGACGTATCCGTCGCGGAGTTCAGAAGATGGATGGTGCCGCGGCTGTTGACCGAGGTGGTCGAGACCAGGATGCCGTTTTGCGCGATGGTGCGGCCTGCCAGCGTGATGTCGCCCTGCCGGGAGAAGATCAGACCATTGTTGGCGACACTACCCGCGCGGCTTCCCGCGCGGACGATCGGCGCGATCTCGTTGCCGCGCGTGGTCGAGAATGTATTGACGTCCGTACCGACACCGCGGCGCAGGATGAAGTCGTCGCCGGCGGCCAACTGCGTCTGCCCAAGCGGCGTGGAGATGCTGCCCGCATTGTGAACCTCACCGCCCATCATGAGCACGAAGCCACCGCCATCGGTGACGGTCGCTGGTGCACGCGTGGAGATCACCGCGCCAGCCTTGACCTCGACCTTGCCAGCACCTTCACGCAGGCCCAACAGCGCCGCTGCGTCGGTGAAGCTTGGGGTCCAGATCGCTCCCGTCTGCGCCGAATAGATGCCCTTCAGGAGTTGCTCGTTCGACATCTTCGCGGTCGAGGCGATCAGCGCACCGACATTGACCTGCGATGCGCCGCCGAAAACGATGCCGTTCTGGTTGATGATGTAGACCTGCCCCCTAGCATTGATGCTGCCGAGGATCTGGCTCGGTTTTTCGTCCGTGCCGAGCACGCGGTTCAGCGCCACCCAATTGCTGGCGTCCTGCTTGAAGTTCACATCGGTCTTGCCGCCGACGTGAAACGTGTCCCAGGTCAGGATAGCCTTCTGCTGGTTCTGCTTGATGTCGACGGTGACGCGATCGCCATCAGTGAATTCCGTAGGCAGATCGGCACCCTGCCACAGTTGCTTGTTGACGGCTCCGTTCGGACCGAGAACGGCAGTGCCAATCTGCAGGCCACCGGGCCGCAGACCATTCGGCACGACGTTCGGCATAGCCTGCAGCGCTGCCCGCGCTGCTTCGCGGGCTGCCAACTGGCTCGCCTGCATGCTCTGGATGGAGAGCGTCGCCCGTTTCAGCGCGTTGGAGTTCTCGCGCGCCGCGCGCGCTGCTTCCTGCGATCCGGACTGCGCAGCAGCAAGCGCTGCCGCAGACGGCGCAGGCGCCAAGCCGCCAAGCTCGCGGGCCAGCGCCTGCGGACCCGACAGCCACAACGCGGCCAGGCTGACGCCGGCCAGCAGGGCGGTATAGCGGATGTTGCGCTGCATGGAGACGGGCTGGGCGGCTGGGTCGACGGACATGGGGCTCTCACGGGAACGGAGGAAACGCAGAGACCGGCATCGCCATCCTGGCGTCGCGGTCCCTGCCTAGATCCTTGTCGAAGGCCGAGACCGAAAAAAAACTTCAACTCATCCGGCTTTCACCCCAAAGCCCGACAAAAAGCTCGCCGCGCCTGCTCAGCCAAGCAGGACGATGCCCCCAGGCAAGGACGTTACTGATGCCCCGAAGATCTGCTGGATCTGCGCAACGACGCCGTCGACATTTGCGATGTGGAACCGGGCGTTGAACAACCGGCGCCCCAATGCCGCACTGGTGATGATGATGACACCGGATCGGTAGCGATTGATCTCGGCGACAGCCTCATCGAGGGGCGTCGATTGGAACACCAGCATACCGTCCTTCCAGGCTGTCACCGCAACCGGATCCACTTTTGCCACAGCCCTCAAACCGTTCGGGGAATAGACAACCTGCTCGCCGGGACGAAGCCGGACAGAACGATCGCCACAGGCGACATCGAGTGCGCCACTGACACAGGTCGTGGAGACGATGCCGCGTTCATAGCGCATGTTGAAGACCGCATCGGCCGTGACGACACGGCCCTCGCCGGCGATTACTTCAACGTTCATCCCGGCGCGCGTCGAGATCGCCGCCTCACCGCCAAGCAACTCCAGGCGTTCGGCACCGTCAGAAGATGGTCTCAGGGCAATGCTGCTGCGCGTGTTCAGTTCGACCGACGGGCCTCCGGCAAGCACGAGACTGCGCTGTTCGCCCGGAGCCGTCCGATAATCGGCGGCAAGTTCCGACAGTGATGGCCAGAGGCCAAACGGCGGCTGCGCGGCGAGGTAGGCTGCCGCGGCGGCTGACGCGGCTAGCGCGCCGCCAAGAAATGCACGGCGGCCGACAAGCCTGTTTGATCTTGAAACATGCGCGTCCTGCCGGCTCTTCAGCAGATCACTCGCGGGACCGATAGTTTCCCAAAGCTGGCAGGCGCGCGCGAACGCTTCTTTGTGAACAGGGTCGCGCGCCGACCAGTCCCTGAAAGCCTGGAGATCGGCGGCGGTGGCATTGCCACCCGTGAAGCGCGTCATCCAGTCATGCGCTTCGCGATCCACTGGCGTCAGGAAAATCGCCGGGTTCTCGGGAACGTGCGTCGCCATCGTTTATCCACACCAAGCCCGGCATGGCTGCCTGCCACCGGACATCAGATCGGGTCCTCTTCTGCCTTAGATCCTTCTGAAGGCTTGGGACCGAATCTCCTTGTTACGTTTCGCTGCAGCCGTTGCGCACAATGGGCAAGCGCATGCTTCAATTCAATCTCGACAAGACGCTGCGAAACCCCCAGGCTCTCGGCAATTTCCCAGAGGGGAATCGAGTTCAAGCGCGAGGCGAGCAGGATGTCGCGGCGACGCGGCGTCAGTTCCGCCAATGCGCGGGCAAGTGCCTCGACCTCGGAGCGTGCGATGGCGGCACGTTCAGGGTCCGGCGCATTATCGACCAGACCGACCGCCATCTTGGCATCCGTGAGCGTAACAAAACGGTTCTCGGCACCCACGCGCTTCAAGGCGACGTTCGAAGCCATCTGCAACAGATAATGCTTCGGACTGCGCACATCCCCGACCGGGGCTGCATTGTCGATCCGCAGCCAGGTCTCGTGCAGTGCATCGCTGGCGAGGTCGACAGACCCGAAGCGTCGGCTGAGCCGCGCACGCAGTTCCTCGTAACCAAGCATAAAAGATCGCCGGAGCGTTTCACGGTTCGAACTGCTCACGATGAGCGCGCCTTGCACATCTCAGCGCACCGCCATCGTGGCGGGATCGGCGCATCCCGACGCCCCACCGTCAGCACGGGCAAGGATCGCCATTGTAATGGGCTGCGGCAAACCCGTTGGCGGCGAAACGCCAATCGACACCCCGCGCAGCGCTGCCGCGAACAGGTTTTCAAGCCGGCGATCGCCGGGAGCGTCGAGCAACTGTGCCCGCTGGACCAGTCCGGAGGGCCCGATCCATAACCGAAGCAGCAAGTCGGTTTTGCCCGGGCGGGTTTGCGGGCGCGCGCACAGGACCTGCGCCACGCGCGCCTGGATCGCGCCGAAGTACGCCTGATGGCCGGAATCTGCCACCCGCGACGGGGGCCGAGGTGCGATGGTAAAGCTGTTGGGACCGGTCGCTCGCGCGACGAGACCACTGCCGACCAGCAGTTCACGCAACGCCGCATCGGGCGCCAGAAGCCCTTCGACAGCTTTTGAGCGCCGGTCGATGACCAATTCGCCATCGTAGAAAAGCTCAACGCCCGATGTTGCGCTGTAGGCATCGAGCGCGGTCGCGAGCGGCTGGGCGGCGATCACGAAATCGACACTCGCCTGCGTCTGCGCAAGTGCCGCGCAACTCAGCATCGTCAACCCGAAGCCCATCACGAACGTATGGCGCAAGGATCGATCGGGTCCATTGGTACAGATGGTTCGCCAACGCAGTCTGGGCGAAGGCTTGCGGAAGGCTTCCCATAGCGAAAGCCTGCGAGGGCGAACGGCAACGCTTGCACCAAGATCGCCGGCCTCGCCGAACATGCTTCGAAGAGATGTCCAATCGCGACAGTTTCAGTTCGGCTCACTGCAAACTCGCCGCTAGCACACATCTCACCACCCGCCCGCGCCGTTCAGGTGGCCGTTCTAGCTTCGATGATGCCGGAGCGCCCTACCAAAATCCCGTGTCGGTGACACAGACAACGTCGTAGAGGCTAGCCGCCCAAGATTACCATTTCACGACAGAGAGCCGCTTGAGAGAATGCTAAACTCCACGCCGCCGACGGCCACACAGCCGCGTTCTCGTTCGCAATATCGGACTTTCCAGGTCGGGCTGAATTTCCTTGAAGGCTGAAGGACGACGTGCTTGCGCATTTGGCGGCGAGGCCATAAAGCGAACGGAATAAACAGTCCCCCTTCCAATTTTCCTGGTTCGATGATTTCGAGATCGCACAGTGACCGCCTGAAAGCTGTCCTGCTCGCCGCTTTTCTTGCGCTCGTCATCGGGCCGGTCGAGGCGCAGACGTCAAAGCCTCAGGAGCAGGCACCCGCCATCAACCGGCAATTGACCGGTACGGCCTTCTACGTTGACGAGACGGGCCACATGCTGACGGCACGCCACGCAGTGGAAAATTGCGCGCGTCTGATCATCACCAAGGAAAGTAAGCAGGTCGATGCACGCGTGGTCGCAGTGTCCGACCGCTACGATATCGCCCTCATCAAGACCCGCAGGACACAGGGGCTGGCGGCTGTGTTCCCACGCGCCAGCACGGCTGACATCGACGACATGATGTTCGCGGCCGGCTATGACGCATTGGCCGGCCTCCTGTCAGGCGGCGGCGTGCTCGCCAATGCCCGGGTGATCAGTTCATTCGGCGGCAGCGAAATGGGGCACCTCGTACTCGACTCGCCTGTCCGGTCCGGCGCCAGTGGCGCACCGGTGCTCGATCGCAACGGACTCGTGCAGGGCGTGGTCAGCCGCCGCACCATGATCAACCGGGTCCTGGCCGTCGGTGCGACGGAGGCCAGATCGTTCCTCGCCAGGCAGGGCGTGCATGTGCGCCAGGATGACAGACCACAGATCGCAGCGAACGGCTCACGCGCCCACCGTGCCGCATCGATATCGGCACGTGTCACCTGTCTGCAAAGATAGTGCTGCAGGCTGAGCGTCCATCGCCATTGGCCAACTGAAAGCCATTCCGACATGCCATCCCGCCACTTGACGTTGTCTCGCCGCACTGCCTTGCTCTTGGCCCTCCTTGCATGCGGACTTGGCGCGATCGGGATTTCAGGCACTCAGGCGCAGAAGCTCGACTACCGCAAGCCGAATGCGGCGCCACCTTCCTGGATGCAATTCGCTTCGCTGGTAAAGTTTCGTTTCGAGGAATGGGTCGCAAGCGATGACAGCATTGCCGCGCGGTTTCGGACCTATCTCAAGATCCACGCCGGCATGTCGGACGGACCGCCTTCCACGCTGACGGTGCGGGCCTGGATCAATCCGGACGGCAGTGTGGAGCGGGTGGCATTCACGGCGTTCAAGGACGAAGGAGCGACCAGGGACCTGCAGACCATTCTGACGCGCGGCAACATCGGCGAAGCCCCACCCCCGGAGATGCTTCAGCCAGTCAACCTGCGCTTTTCGCTCAGGGCCAGGTGACAATGGTGTGCGAGCGATCGCCGCTCGCGCTTCCAGCTGCCAGCACGCGACGCCAACGATCCGCACTCCCTGGCGCTCGATCAGATATGCAGAAGCGGTTCGGGGGCGAGACAGGTAACAGGGATGCGCCGGCTAAAGTGTTTCCGTTTTTCACGGAAACGCGGCGCCCCTAAGCTTTTATTTTCGCTACATTTTTGCAGCGCCTGGCGATTCCACTTGGCTACAAAATGCCCCGGATCATTGAGCCCCGAATGGTGAGGTGAAAACCGGCGGCGGCGGCCTGTAGGGAACGACGGAGTTCCCGAAGTTCTTGCCGTATTGCTGCTGAACGCCCGGGATACTGACCACGCCGACCTTGATGTCGGCGGAGCGCGCGTCGATGGGCGGCACATTGGCGCTTGGGTTGATACGATCGACCTGCCGCCGGAGCTTATCGTTGATGCAGTTGTAGGCGCGGTTCCCGCCGATCTCCACCTCGACACATCGGTCCACCGACGTCTCGGCCGGCGCGTCGCCACCGATCACGATCCGCGGCAGCTCCGTGTTCTGGGGATCCGCAAGAGTCGGTGCGACCGACACAATCATCGCGAGGGAAGCAAGCATCAAGCTACGCATGATATCTCCCGTCGGCCGTTGTTCGCGATCATTGGAAGTCTGCCGAAGGTACATCGTATCGCATTTTTTGGGCCGGCATTTGATCGTTTCATGACAGGTTTCGTTTTTTGCGACCAGCTCCTCGCGAGCATGAAGGAAGTGCCTGGAGCACCTGACGGTCGACCTCACGAGGTCCACCGGGGGCGCCACGCTGGAGCCGATGGCTCTCACTCGCGTGATAGGGTCGCCGTTCGTCAACTCACCCAACCCGGCATCGCTCACGGCCGCGGTATCTCTTTCACCGTGATCTTGACAATGATCTGGTTGATCTTGCTGTTGAAGGCTTCCAGATCGGCGCTCCCGCTCGTGCCACCGATACATTTTCCACCGCAACCGCCGCCGCCCCCCTTGCCCTTGCCTGCTAGGCGCCCAAAAGTTGCGACGGGAACCGTGCCTGTCACGGCATAGCCGCGCGCGCTCAACCTGGTGCGAACTTTCACGCAATAGTCGACCGACAAGTGCGAGAAGCGGCTTTCTCCGTGGCCGGCGCGATATTTCATGACGGCGGTGCAGATGTCACTGCCGGCGAGCCGCCAGGCTTGCGCGAGATAGGAGACACCATAGCGGATGTTGGTCTCGGGAACCGCGAGTTCCGTCAGGGACCCGGAGAAGCCCATCATCCGTGCGGTCGACGGCAGAACCTGCATGAGGCCGATCTCGCCATCTCCCCCGATCACACTCTCGACATAGCCGCTTTCGGTATGGACAACCGCTTCAGCAATCGCTGCGGGAATTCCGGCCCGCTTGGCTTCCCGATCTATGATCGCGGCGATTTCGGCGCGCCTTGTAGCTGGCGCGGCAATCGCGCGATCGCTGTTCGGGAGATCGGAGAGCTTGGTGTCAGCTGGATCAGCCAAGGTAGCTGTGCTGTCAAACAACAACGTCATAAGGGCGGCGGCTATCGCCCTGCGTCCCTGCATGCTGCGAAAGCTGCGCATCAGCAGCCCTCTTCCCCAGCCGGTTCAAACCTTGATTGACCAGCCAAAGCCTTGTCTGGATCGATGCCGGCAAGAAGTGCGGCGAGCGAGAGCTTCACGTAGAGTGGCGTCCATCCCTGACGCTTGCAAGCGCGCAGCGCTCTCACCGAGAGATCAAGGCGTTTCGAAAGCCCGGCTTCGTCGAGACCCAGGTCGAGGGCAACACGGTCTATGACATGTTTCTTCATGGACGAAAGAAATCCGACTGTTATGCAACCCGTATTCGATGCCAAAGACGCGGCCCTGTTTCGGGCGACGGTGCGAACGGCCA
Organism: Mesorhizobium sp. Pch-S; assembly: GCF_004136315.1. NCBI lineage: Bacteria > Pseudomonadati > Pseudomonadota > Alphaproteobacteria > Hyphomicrobiales > Phyllobacteriaceae > Mesorhizobium > Mesorhizobium sp. Pch-S. The sequence continues at coordinate 3,457,030 of NZ_CP029562.1, read as the reverse complement.
TTCTGTCCAGTGAGGACTGCCCGCACCGGTATTTTCCAACCGCCGCCCTCAGCGAGCGTGCTCCAGCGAGAACTTGATGCGAAGCGGCTGGAGCATGTCGGCCGGAGCCGATGCACCAACCTTCTGACCGGCAAAAAGCCCCTGCAATTCAGCGGCAAGAGCCTCGTCACCACCCTCCAGTTCGAGGCGTTCTATGACGCCGTCCGGCGCAGCCCAGACCCTGGCCGTAAAAAAATTAGGCTGGGCTTCCGCCTTGGCACTCTCTTCGAGGTGACGCCGGAACTGCAGCGTCTTCTCGTCATCGGACGCGAGGCAGTCATGCAGGAGCGTCTGGAGCTTCGCGGCAAATACCCGCCACTCCATCGGCGCGGCTTCGGATGATCGGTATGTTGGCGACCCAGTGCCGGGCACCTCAGCGGCAGTTGCCCCGCCGACGAGGCCCAGGGAGCCGGCAATTGCCCTGCCCCACCACCCGATGCGGGACAGCCTGGTCGCTGCCCGGTTGTCAGCAGTGGCTTTCATCTTCGTCATCCCTCCTGTTGCACAGCGTTTCACACCACCGCCGAAGGGTCGGCGCTCAATGTATCCGCGCTACCCAAGCGTGCGGGGCCGCACCGTTTCCGTATCAGTTGACCACGACCTCGGACGTGTCAGGCGCCTCGACCCTGCCGATATCCGCCATGTTCGATGCGGTATCGACGGTAGGGACGATCTTGCTGACCTCCTCACGAAGCCAGGGGATGAGCTGCTGGATCAGACCATCCCACAGCACGATCTGGTGATGGAGATGGTTCGACATCACCCCGCCGGCCACCGATACATCCATGCAGAAAACCAGGTAATTGCGATCTGGCGCGAAGCTGTCGAGAAAGAGGCGCCCGAACCGGTGCGACTGGTTCCAACGATTGAGGAGATCGAGCGGCAGCGTGCCGCTTACCGCAAACAGCGCTACGAAGGTGACATCTGCAAATCGATCGGAAGCGGCCGCGAAGGCATTGCCTGGACGGATGTCGAAGGTAAGTCCGTTCGTTGCCGACCGCAGGAAGCGAGCCTCACCGTCACGCACGGTCTCGACACGGAGGCCGCATGCCTGGAGATGATCGCCCAGCGCATCGAGGGTCAGTCCGGTGACAAGGTCGGTGTCTTCCTGCGAAGCGGAAGCAGCGCCGAATAGGGTCTTGGTGGCAGCGGACAGAACCCGGTTGGGCAAGTCTTCGCTCGCGGCGAGCTTGGGTTCGGCGTGATGGGTGGTTTCACTAGTGGACATGACGACCTCGGGTGTTTCGATCATTGTGGCTTGATGTGGATAGGGGGGTGCGCAAGAGTTTGCGCCTGGCTTTGGCGGACGCATCGGCGGGAAGAAGCAATGAACCCGCTTCCACCGCCTTGACCATGTCGTACCCCTCGTTCTTCGACGCGCGAGACCGCGCCAATGCACGCAGACAGGCAGTGGCTAGGTCGGGAAGAATTTCCTCAGTCAGACGGTCGCAGACAGCGAGCCGTGCATGACGCGCCTCCTTGGTGGCGAGATGGACGCCATCCTCACGCCGGAGCAGGCCGCTGCGTCCGGCTGCGACTTCGCCGACCGCGGCCAGACGAATGACGACGACAGGGGCTGGCACCCGGCTGGATGCTGGCGGAGGCCGCAGTTCGGATATTGTCGTCGCGGCATCGGCAAGCAACATCAGGAGTGTGTGGAGGCTGGCGCGCGCCTCGTGACGCAGGAAGGCGGCGGTGATGTCGCCTTCCATAATGATGGTGATCTCCAGATTGATCCGCAGATCGCCGGACCGCGGCCGCAGTCTTCGGCTAACCACCCAGCTGCGGATTTCTCCTGGAATGTCGCCGCGAACGCCGATCTGGCAAGTCAATCCCAGGACACGGGCCGCTTTCGCCTCTTCGGGTTCGTCGCCGAACTGCAACACCAAGCTGCATCCGCTGGGTCTGACGCCGTGCTGCGAATTGATGGGCATGCGCTGAACACCGTAGCCACTGCGACGCAGGCCCGCGAGGACCTCTTCAATCATGGAAACAGGCTTGGGTGCGTCGCGCATGATGCTAGTTCGCCGGTGCTGGCGAAAAGACCTTGCTGAGCGCAAGTTCGTTGATCGCAGGCGGGTTCTGCTCAAGAAGACGTGCCAGATACTCCCTCTTCAGTACCTCTTGCCTTTGCTCGCGGAGACGCTGGACAAGAAGTGGCTTTACCTCGTCGAGCAGGCGTGTCGTCGAGGCTTTCGTGTCCATCAGTTTGATGATGTGCCAACCGTCGTCGAGTTTGATCGGCTCGCTCAGGCCGTTCTTGGAAAGGCCCATCACGTGATCCTTGATTTCCGGACGGACTTGCGTTTCCGCGACCCAACCGATCTCACCACCACTCTCGGCCGTGTCGCGCTGGTCGGAGAGTTCCTTTGCGATCGCCGCGAAATCCGCCTGCGCCGGCTTCAGCCGTGACTGCACGTCTGCGAGCTTCTTCTTCGCCAGATCCGTCTTCGCTTTGTCGGCATCCGGCTCGAGCGCGACGAATATCTGCGCCAGGCGAAACTGGCGAGGCACGACGAATGCCGTTTTGTTGGCCTCATAGGCCTGCTGAACGTCCGCATCGGCGGGATAGGATTCCGGCGGGACAGACACCGCCTGGAGGTAGCTTTCAGCGACCGCGCTATCGCGCAGACTTGCAAGTTGCGCGGCGACTGCGGGCTGATCGGCCCACTTCTTGTCGTTCGCTTCCTTTAGGACAAGCTGGCTGGCCAGCAACAGGCGTATCGTCTGGCTTAGCGCCGCCGGATCGCGTGTAAGCGCTGCCTGCCGTTCCGGCCCCAGCCCGGCGAGAGAGGCGCGGACCTCTTCGATGGTGATGTCGCGTTCACCGACACGGGCGACGATGTCATCACCAGACGCTGCTTTGGCCGCAGCCGGTGCCACGGACTTCGGGCGCGAGGTCGTCGCATTGTTCTGAGCAAGAGCCAGTCCGACCGAGCCGATCAGGAGACCTCCTGCGGCAAGTGTCGCAAGGCGCCACGGATAGCGCCGCTTTTGTTGTCTCTGCATGTCGGCAACTGGCCCACGGGTCACGGCCTCGGTCTTCATGAATGCCTCACTGATCAATCTTCTGGTTGAGGACCTTGTCGCCATAGTCCTGAAGCAGGTTTTGCACGCGAACGCGTCCGATCCCGATCAGCGGTTCGCGGGCCACAAGTTTGTCGCCGAGCGTAACGTCCTCGTAGCGGCCGAGGAGGTCACGCCCGACCTTCACCAGTTCCTGGTTCTTGCCGACGCAGGCATTGTTGCGTGCCTTCCAGCCTGCGGCTTCTGCCTCGAACTTGGCGCGCTCGGCATCTTTGGTTCGGGCGACATCAGCCGCCTCCGCGTACGCATCCTTCCACTTCCCGAGCGCTTCATTGCGCTCTTCGAGCCGATCGTTGAACTCACGAACCGCGACCCGATAGTCCTTTTCAGCCTTCTTGGCCTGAGCCTTGGCCTCGGTGACCTCTTCCTTGAGGCCATCGCGTTCGCCTGTGACCTGGCTCAACTGTGCCTGTATCGCCGTGCGCTGATCTTCCAGCGCACGGACCTGGGCGGTCGAGCTGCGCAAGGCTTCGCGCAGCCGGTCGGTTTCCGATTGATCTTGCGCACCGACGTCGGACGCCGTCATCGAGAACCCGACGGCAGCTGTGACTGCCGCGATCCCCGCCGCGGCAAGTCTGTTTCGAAGTGAAGCGAAGAGCCTGGACATCGTCAGAACTTCGCGTTGACGTCGAACTGAAGCAGGTCGACGGCATAAGGAACACCGGCAATCGAGGTTGCACTCATCCATTTCGCGGTCCCTGAAACGCTATCCGAAAAGGCGAGCGAGCCGCCCAGGAAATAGCCTTTCAGGTTGGTACCGCCGAGGCCGAAATCGCTGTCGGCGAAAGCGTCCAGCGTGGCGTCGGATTCAAGATACTTGTAACCGAGATTGACGCTCCATTTGCCGTACTCGTCCAGCTTCTGGTGCCCGACGGTGACCTTGGTCGTCCAACCGATATTGCCGCCTTCGAACTTTCCGGACTTGCCCGGAGTACCGGAGTAATTGTTGACGTAGTTCTGCTCGATTTCGGCGCGGTTGAACGCGCTGTTCCAGACGAACTCGCCGTCGATCGCAACATGGATCGGATCGAAATGATTGAGGTCGACCCGACCGGAAATGACGACCGGCCTGAAATCGCTCGCAAGTCCGAAATACTGAGGGTTGGCATAGGGATCAGAGCCGTTCCAGCCGGGCGGCGGAACAATGTCGCGCAAATACCCGTATGTGTTTCCCTTCTGCGCGAAAGACGGACGCAGATTGTCGGTGTCGCAGTTCTGCGAAATGGAGACATCGCATGGACTGGACTTTTTTCCCTGCACATTGGTGTAGTCGTAGATACCCGCACCCAGGGTCAGTCCGACCTGCGGCGTCGCCTGCCAGTTGAAGCCGATCTGACCGCCAAAGAGATATTTGTCGGTGCTCTTGAACTTTTCCTTCTCCGTCGTCGAGAAATCGAGATCGGTGTTGAAGATCGGCATGGCGCCGGCCGCGAAGAAGGGCGTGAAACCGGGCGACACTTCGCGCTTGGCGTTGATCGCAAGACCGTCGAACCCGAGATCGCTGTCCCACACCAGATCGGTCGGTGACCAGAACGGATTGTCAAAGCGACCGAAGGTCAGCGACACCGAATCCGGGGCGAAATCGGGATTGGGTCCGATATGAGGGTTCTTGAACGGTTCGAACTTAATGAAGGCGCGATCGAGCCAGAGCGCATATTTCGAGAAGTTGCCCCCACTCCTGCCAAGTGTCTGGTTCGTCGAGACCGGAGAGGAATCGGAACCTGTCGCGATCCGCAAGCCACCGATGAAGCCCTCGGCGAGATCAGCTTCCAGACCCAGCCTGGCCCGCATGCGGTAGCGGTTGCGGCTCTCCGAGCCATTGTAGGTCGGATATCCTTTCAGGTTGGCGGCCGAAACATCGTAGGGGCTGCCGGTATTGATCGCATTGAAGTCGATCATTTCGCCGGAGCTGTAGCCGCTTGGGTACCACATCCCTTCCCATCTGCCCCGGATATCGCCGTAGATGCGGATACGCGAGGCCCATTCGGGATACTTGCCCGGCGATGCCCAACCCTCGTCCTTGGCCTTCGCCATCACTTCCTGGCGGATCTCTTCCCGCAGCTCGCGCTTGACGATATCCGGCACATAGGTGACCCGCTTGCTGCCGGGAGGAGAGGCTGCAGCAGCTGCAGCAGCGGCCGTCGCGGCCGCCTCCGTCGCTTTCGCATTCGCATCCCGCGCCGCCTGACGGGCGACATAGGCTTCGTCATCCGCCTGCTTGATCAGGTTCTGCCCCTGCTCCTGGGTGATGACGCCCTGCTCGACGAGAATGTTCACAAGGGCGACGGTCGATCCGGCCGTGGCCGGCTTCTTTTTCGACACAGTCGGGCGTTCGCTGTCCTGCGCAAAGGCTGGTCCGGCGATCATCGGCATGCCGACGGCGAGTGCCAGCAGCGACACGGAGGCCAGCGGGGTCCGCAAGCCGTTCACGATAAATGTAGAGATAGACATCAGTCCCCAGCCTCACACGTTACAATCAGCGTTGTTCGATTTTTCAGACTTGTTGGTCATGGCGGTTTTCAACCTGATCGCCGGGCAGTGATGCGGGTGACGATCGGCATGGGCATGTCGGAAGGCGGTGCCGAGGAAAGCTGCAGGCCGGCCAACGCACTTCCGCGAAGAAGGGCGTCGATTTCGGCGTCTCCGCTCGACGACACAAGCTGGACCCGGGTGATGCGTCCGGTGCCGTCGGCCCAGAGCCGGACGCGAACCTGCATCACGGCATTCCTGGTCTTTGGATTGGCACGGATTGCAGCTTCGATCTCCCGTGTGACCATCACGGAGTAAGCACCCCATCGGCTACCCCCACCACCTCCACCGCCGCCACCGGGACCTGGAGCGTAGGAAGAAGGCCCTGGACCAACTGGGAGGTCTGATCCGGGTCCGAGCGGCCCTTCCGCAGGCGGCGCATCGCTGGCCTCCTCCGGCGGAGCATCTTTCGGCTCTTCGACCTTGGCTTCTTCCTTGATTTCAGGCTCGACGATCGGGGTCTGTTCGATCATCTCCGGCTCCGGCTGCACCTCTTGCTCGGGTGGAGGTGGCGGTGGCGGCGGTGGCGGCGGCGGTGTTACGTTGACGATTGTGAATTCCTGCACGCGCTTTGGCGGAGGCAAATCATCGCCGGACGCGAGAAAGAAGATGACGCCGGCCAAAAGGCCGACAGCTCCAAGACCGGCAATCGCGGCGGTCGCATGTTCACGAAGAAAGCGTCCGGGTGAGGCCTCGCGTTCTTCTTGAACCGGCGCGGGTAAAGGCGCGTCCGCTTCTGCGATCGGCTGTGCCTCGCGACTGGATATGCGCATCGGAGCCGTCATGATGCGACTTCCCTTGCATGGAGGTCGTCAAGGCGCGCGACAATGTAGTGACGTACGAAACCGGCAATCGACGCTATGTCGCCGGCCTCGATCGTGATCCTGACGTCGAACACGTCTTCCGCGACAGCCCGATATCCGGTTCCGAGGAACTCGATATAGGTCATGGAATCGATCCAGAGCCGCGGACGCCCCCCTTTCTCGATCCGCAACAGAAAAGGGGCGGGATCAGAAAGACCTAGAGTGGCGAAGCGACACTTGAGGTCCCGGGCAAGGTCGGCCAACGGCGCATGAAACTGGCTGGGGAACGGCACGATTGTCTCGGTGCCGGCGTTGGGCCGAGCCGCCGCGCAGGCGGCTTCGCCATGTCCGGCCAACAACGCGGCCTCACGTCGTGGGCCAACATCAAAGGGCTTCGACACGACCAAAGAGAGCGCGATCGATCCGAGCTGCCGCAGCCATCCGCGAAGTCTCAAGGAGAAGCTTCCGCGCGTAGCGTCTTGTTCGGATGTCGGAGCTAGGGCCATCGGCGCCCATCCTTCCTTCGAACGGATCGCCATGCTCCGTCCCACCATCGACTGCTGATTTGTCGGTGTCATCGCGGCCGCTCACTCATTTCGCCTGAGCTTTGGTCGCAAGGCCGACCTGGGTGATGTTCAGACGCCCAAGCAGATCGAGGACGTCCATGACGTTCTGATATTGCGTCTGGGCATCGCCCCGCAGGACGATGGGAAATTCCGGCGTCAGTGCCTTCTGCTGGATCAGGCGCTGCTCGAGCTCGCTGATCGTCACCGGGATCGTGTCGAGGAAGATCTTGCCGTCGTTGCCGACGGTGATCGCCTTGGTGGTCTGCTGCGCCAGGCTTGGCGATGCGGATGCCTTCGGCAGGTTGACCTTCATGCCCTGTACCGTCGCGGTCGTCATGACGATGAAGATGATGAGGAGCACATACGCCAGATCGAGCATCGGCGTGACGTTGATGTCGTCGTAGGCCTTGTTGTCGGATTGAAGCTGCATGCCCGTTACTCCGCGGCCAGTCGATGGACGACGGGATCGGGGCGATTGCTGCTGTAGACCTCAGCCATCTTCGTGGTGAATTCGTCGACGAAGACCTGCATGTCGCTGGTGAGATCTTTGCTGCGCAGCGTCAGCCAGTTGTAGCCAAACAGTGCCGGGATCGCGACGACGAGGCCGGCAACGGTCGCCATCAGGGCACCCGCGACGCCGGGCGCGATCGCGTTGATATTGACGTCGCCTGACATTGCGATGGCCGCAAAGGTGATCATGACGCCGATGACGGTTCCGAGAAGTCCGAGGAAAGGCCCGCCCGAAATCGAGATGGTCAGGATCACCATCAGCCGATTGAGGGCCTGGAGTTCGCGGACAAGAACCGCATCCAGCGCAGCCCGGATCGCTGCAATGGATTCTGCGCTCAGGACATGGCTCCCGCCCGTCGCATCATCCGGGAAGCGGCGGCGGATTTCGTCGGCGCCAACCTGGTAGATGCGATAGAGTGAAGAATGCTTGCCGATGAAACGCTGGCTTTTCTCTCCCTTGCCGGAAGTGCCGACGTCGCGCTGGAGGAAGACGGTCAGATCGTTCTGAAGATCGCGGAAGGCCGGGAGGAACTTCGCGTTGGCTCGCTTCTGGCGCTTCAGGTAACCGTGCTTTTCGACCATCACGATCCAACTGGCGATGGCCATGATCGCCAGGATACCGATAACGACCCAACCATCGAAGGTGACCGCCTTGATCAGCACACCGAAATAGCCCGAAAGCCAGCTCGCCGTTTCCTCGTCGACGCCGAAGATGATGAGCTTGGATGGATCGGAGCCCTGGCTGGTTGCGGCCAGCATGACAAATCCGGCCGACCGGGCAGTCTTCGCGATCGAAAATTCATCGAGATCGCCGGCAAATCCTGCCTTCGCGGGAGTGACTGGCGCAGGAGCAACGGCAGGCGCCGCCACGGTTTCACCGGAACCTGCGGCTGCGGCGCCGCTCGCTCCATCTGGCTGAGTTGCGGGCTCGAGAGGTGGCACCGGCTGCGGTGGCGCAGCGGTGACAGTGTCGCCACCCAACAGTGCAGTGCTGTTCAGTACCGGCAAGGAAGCGTTGAGCGTCGCGTAAGGCCTGCCGTCGAGATAAAGCGTCATGAGACCGGGCGTTGCCACCATCGCGACATGATGCCAGCCGCCAGGCGCAACCGGTGCCGAGGCGGCGGTGCGTTGGGTGATGCCGTTGACGGTGAGCTCGATGAACGGCGATCCGTCATCGATGCCGAGGACAAGCCCATTGCGACCGTCGCGGCGGCTGTAGATCGCCGCATCGCGCTGAAGAGCGCCTGGCTTGACCCACATCGCAACGGTCATTGCGCTGTTGTCCGCAACGGCAAGCGATGGAGTCGCCGGAAGAGTGAGTGGCGTCTGCCCATCCAGACGCAACCCTGTTCCGATCAGCGCGCCATCAGAGGGCTGGCCGACGCTCTGCGCCCCATTTGCCCAGCTCGATGAATCCTGGGCCGGCACACCGCGCTCTGCGAAATGATAGACCAGCGATGTTTCCGGATCGTAGGTCGCCTTGGAATCGTCGACCGCGATCGCTTTCTCGCTGCCATAGTAGAGCCAGATACTGGCCTTCGCGCCCGGCTGCACATTCGGAACGTTGACCCAGATCAGCGCTTCGCCGAGGAGCGAATCGAACTTCTCGATGTGGTGCTTGAGCGGCGTCTTGTCGTCCTCGGCGACAAAGCGCAGATCACTGCCGTCGGCCTTGGCCGAGGCGAACCGGAAATTTCCGACGTGAAGTCTTACCAGGATTGGCGTGGTGCCGATTGAATCGGTGATGTTGGCACCTGCCGAACTGGTGTCGATGCCGATCTGCCGGCGCATCGACCATTCGTCGTTCCACCAGGCATTGGCCGAGCTGGTGAATGCCACGGTTGCCACCGCGAGCATCAACGCGAACCGGCTCACCCGCGAGACGGACGCCCGGACAATATCCCTGGTACTGGGTCGCGCGGAGGGAGCCATCGCTGTCTTGCCTTTCATGATCAGAATTCCCCGCTGAGACTGAAGTGCACGCGCGGGTCGTTTTTCTTGGTGTAGCTCTGGTCGGCCAAGGGCACGGCGACGGCGACCATTCCGCTCATGTGTTCGTTGAACAGCTTGAAGCGCGTGCCTATGCCGTAGCTCCACAGGCCGAAGGTCGATTCCTGGTCGGGAAGCGGCTTGTGGATGGTGGCGACGCCACCGTCTATGAAGCCGAAGAAGCGCCAATCCTTGAAGATCGCCACGTCCGGCGGCGTTCCCTTGTGAGCCGCATTGATCTTGGTCTGAAGCCAATCGCCAATGTTGGGGCTGCGCAGTTCGAGCGTGCCGACCAGCCCATTGTCGCCGATCGCTTCGGATTCGTAGTAGCCGCGAACGGTATCGAGGCCGCCGAGGCTGAACTGCTCGCTCGAAACGAGAGGGCCGTCAGCTATCTGCGCCTTGGCGCTGCCGAAGAGCTCGAAGCCGTGCTTGAGTTCGCGCGTCTGAGCAATATCGGCATTGAGATGGATAAAGCTGGAATTCGCGTAACCGCGCTTGGCGTCGAATTCCTCAAAGCCGCTCCCTGGCCCACGAAGATTGAATGTAAGACCCAGGTTGAACTGGGTTAGCGCCTTCTCCTGCTGCCAGGTTCCGCCGTAGCTGGCAGTGAGCGGGTAGTAGGTGATCGGCGAGTCGAACGAATCCTTGCCGAGCTGGACGGTCTGTCCGAAATGCTTGTAGTCCATGCCGAAGGACAGCGAATGGAAGTAGTTGTCCTGGGCCGGCAGGGTCATGACGGCGCGAGCGCCGAACACCTGACCGGGACCGACTATGTTCATCCCGCCCACGGTGGCGAGATCGCTCTGCGATTTGACGCCATAGACGAGAAGACTGGTCCAGTCGGTCAGCCGAGCGAGATATGACCCCGAAATCACCTGCGCGTCATCCGGACGCTGGGGGGCGACCTGATAGCTCAGGCTTATCGAATGCCCGAGTTGCCAGAGATTGTCGTATTTCAGTGTTGTGTTGAGGCGCGTTGCAGTCGTGTTCGCCGACTGCCGGTTGCTGAGTTCGACGCTGCCATGAAACGGCAGCTTGTCCTCGACGGTCAGATCGACGTCGACCGTGCCCGGCGTGACGCCGGCGCGCAACGCCGGCGTCACCCTGCGACCTGGCCATTGGTTGAGGGCGACGAGATCCTTCGTCACCTCGTCGAAGTTCGGCACCACACCCTCTTTCAGCGAGGGCACCTTCTTCTTGATCTTGTCGGTATCGAAGTAGCGGGAATTGGCAACGCGCAGTCGCCCCACCTTGCCTTCGGTGACCTTGAGCACGACGACGCGGTTGGCGACGTTCTGCTGCGGGATGGAGACATTTACGGTTTGGTAACCACGATCGTGATAACTTTTTTCCAGTGAAGCGCGCGCCTTCTCGACATCTTCAGCGGTGCGGCCTGGGCCGAGGAACGGGTAGACTGCTTCTTCGATGGTGATCTGCGGGAGCGTGTCGGCGCCATCGACACGAAATTCGTCGATGTCGAAATTGCCTGGCACGGCAGGGCCGGCCGCAGGCGCATCGGAAACCTTCTGCTCGGCGGGTGCAGCCCCATCAGACTTCGCTTCTTGCGCGCTGGCTACGGGTGAGACTGCGACAGCGATCACCCCGACAACCATTGCAGCGGCAAGCCGCGATCCATGCCGTGACGGGAGTTCCCGCTCACGCGCCTCATAATCCACCCTAGCCACAGATGCCTCTCTTCGCCCCGACAACAAACACCCGGTGCCGGCTAACATCCGCCAACAGGTCGCTATGTTCAGAAGACACGCGGGTGCGCACCGACCCGCCAAAAAAAATCGAAAAAATTTCGAAGGCGGCCAAATGGCGTCGTGAACACGGCGCCGTTCGACATGCGAGGTCACCAATCCAGCCAAGCTCGCGGCAGGCGTGGCGGTTCACGAAGAGCTTCAGGAACCTAGCCGCTGCCGACAGTGAAAATTGAAGCGATTCTCGAAAATGCGATCGGAGAACAAAATGATGAGCGCCCTTGCGCTTGAAAATCCGCCGCCCATCAAGGCAGTCCAGTGATTATTATTGAGCCGGCTTTTGAGGAGAGCTGAACCCGGCGCCGAAGCCCATGGTCCCGACAAGTTGCGTTCCTGAGATGCAGCCAAACGGCAGGTCATGCCACAGGGCCAGCACCGCTCCCACACAGGCCGAAACGACCAAGGTTGAAAGTTCGCATATGCTGTTTCGAAAGCAGGGATGAACACGACAGGATTTCCGCTCGATCGCATCGCTGCAGCAGTCCGCAGCCCTCATGCATCGTTTCTGTGACAAACCCGCGGTCCGGCTTGTCACATAAGTGTGACATTCGCGAGCGAAAGACAATCTGTCCTGGATTTCGCGCGGAACTTGGTCGGCGCAAACCAGCCTGCATGGTCCGCGCCTGCGGCATCTCGGACAGCGAGGTCTTCTTCACAAAATGACGCAGCACCGACAACGAAGAGCTAAGCGTTGCCGCTCCGGTCGGCACACTGGCTATCGTGTATGGGGAGCAAAGCGCATATTGCTCGGTCTCATCACGGGGTTTGCCCTTGTGGTCACGGCCGACGCCCAGGACCATCCTCTTTCTCCGACGGTCACGTTTGATATTCCCAAGCAATCGCTGGTCACAGCCCTCCAGGCCTACAGCGCGGCCAGCGGTGTTGCTGTTCTGTATGAGAGTGGGGTCGAGACCGGCCAGTATTCCGCCCCCGTTCGCGGCGACCTCACCCGCGAGGCGGCGCTCAGAGAGCTTCTCGGCAACACGAACATCATCGTGCGCTACGCGCGCTCCGACGCAGTCACGTTGGCAGACCCAGCCTCCTTCGATCCCGACGCGCCTCCTGAAAGTCTTCGTGGCGCAGCAGATATGGCACTGGACGTACTCCATGTGGCATCGGCCAAACGACAGCCGGCGCCGGCCAGCAAGGCGCTGTCCGACTATATCGCCGCGATCCAACAGGAAGTTCAGATCGCGCTGAAGCAAAAAACGGAAACCCGAAAGGGCAGCTATCGCGTAGGCGTTGATCTGTGGGTGGATCCGTCCCGCAACGTCACACGAGCTGATGTCTTTCGCTCCACGGGGGACGGCGCTCGCGACGATGCAATCATGCGTGCGCTTGAGGGGCTTACCATTCGAAGCACCGCACCCGCCGATACGCCTCAGCCGGTGCGTGTCATGATCGTCGTCAGGTCAACGTGAAAGCAGAGATCTTGGACGAAGACCCATTCACCACACCAGCCATCGGGAGGGCGCCCTCGGCGCACGGACGACACCTCGCGCCACCAGCCTTCGATACCCGCTGGTTGTGGGGTGTCGTGATCGTCGTGCCGTTTTTTCTAGGTGCGGGAGTCTTCTGGTTGCGTCATCAACCCATCGGTCCACGAGCGCAATCGATGGTCAATGCTGTCGAGGTTCAACTCGTTCGCGATGCCACCGTGGAAGCTCCGCGCCTGATCGCGCCCAGCCAGCCGACGACGAACAAGGGCGTGAACGACAACCTGCTCGACAGCCCCCACCGGCCCATTCCCGAGGAGAGGACAGAAAGCGAAGCTGCATCGGCGGATAGTGTACCAACGACCGCGCCCACTCGCGGCAGCGTTACCGCAATCGCGAAGCCGAGGCCTGTTGCAAGCGGAAAAGCCTGGGAATTCCAGCGCAAGCTGTACGCGCATATCGCGCGATATCGCTCCCCTTCAACCCTCTCCAGCCACCATGGCGTTGCCCAGGTGATGTTCTCAATGCGTCGCGATGGCTCCGTCATAGATGTTTGGGTGGCGCGCAGTTCGGGGCATCTCGCGCTCGACGAAGCTGCTGCCGAAACGATCCGTCGAGCACAGCCGCTGCCTCATATTCCTGCGGACATGCCTGCTCGTATCACGGTGGAGATTCCGATTTCGTTTGATCCGGCATGAGCCGTCTCGGCGACAAAATGTGTCCAGCAGGTGATGAGATCTTGCAGCATTTTGCAGCCAAGCGGAATCGCTCGACGCTACAAAAATACAACGAAAACAAAAAGTTAGAACATTTCCGCGCTTCCGTGAAAAACGGAAACGCTCTAGAGAAGCGCACCGCAGTCACGCCGTTGTCATGCCGGCCGGTTACGGAGCCAAAAAACGATTTCAACTGGTTTGAGTTGAAACGATGCTCCTCGTGAGCAGGGTGCGGGTTGGGGGTAGAGTGTTGGGCGCGTCTAATCGCAGCATATTACAAGCGGTGCTCACTGCCGACTACGACGGCCTCGTCAAGCGATTGACGCGTCGATTCGGCTCTTCCGATTTTGCCAGCGAGACACTGCATGAAACATTCGCGCGTCTTGATGGGATGTCCAATGAGACGGTCTTGAAAAATCCCAAAGACTATCTCTTTCGCGCGGCTATCAACGTCGGCAAGAATCGCCTTAGGGCCGAGCGATTGCGCGCTTCGGCAGCAGACATCGACGCGGTCCTCGATGTCGCTGCCGATAATCCTGGTCCGGCACAGATCGCTGAAGCGCGCTCCGAAATGGATGCACTGCTGCGGGCACTCGAGGGATTGCCGGCGCGCACGCGCCAAGTCTTTGAGGCGGCTCTGTTTAGGGACCTGCCCTATGCGCAAATCGCTGAGAACCTTGGCATCTCCATACGGACCGTGGAGCGTGATGTTCAGACAGCGCTTGAGCACTGTTCCCGAGTCCTCGGTTACCGGGCATTGCGCAAGGCGGAGGTTCCTCCGCGCCGGTCGTAAGAGCAACCTTGTCGGCTGCGGGAGCACGAGCGAAGCCGGATCGCAACGCTTCATTCGCGCTGGCCATGGATGGCCGGCATTTACTCCTTTCCCTTTCGGATCGGGATGGCCAGGGCAGAATTTTTGATGATATGAGGCGGATCACGTCGCGCCCAAGTGTCTATGTAATATGAGAAGGTAGCAGGATCGACCGCCACATGAACGAGCGGAAAACTGCGAGGCGCCAGACCGGAGGATTGAAATGGCACCGCGAAGACGGCCGGCAAGCGAGATTCACGCCTCTCGAAAAGGCGACATGAGACCAGATCTCGCAGGGCATTCCTGCCTGACTCGCTGATAGGGACACGCGTGTTATATCTGCGTTTCGAGCCAACGATCCCGTCCGCGACGGTGGATCAATTTGGGTAATGGGCACTTGACCGAGCCGACCGATGAGCCCGATTCGTTGAGGCGTGAAGCGCTGGCCTGGGTTGTTCGGTTGCGCTCGGGTGAAGCAACAAACGCCGACCTGGCGGATCTGCAGGCGTGGCGGGAGCAGAGCTCCGAGCACGATAGCGCCTTCAGGCAGGCGGCAACGTTGTGGCGCGATCTCAAGCAAACGGCGGAACAGGTGTCCCGGTCGCAGCACGGACGGCGGAGATCCTTCGGTGCTGTGCCCACCGGAAGGCGGCTGGTGAGCCGGCGTGGTTTCCTCTGGGGCGCCGCTGCTGCATCGGTAGCCGCCTATCTGGCTTATGATCCGCCGATGCAATTATGGCCTTCATTTCAAGAACTCAATGCCGACTATCGCACGGCGAAGGGCGAACGGCGTGACATCGACATTGCAGATGGGGTCACGGTGACGTTGAACACCATGACAAGCCTGTCGGCTCTTCCATCTGGTTCGGACAATCCCCGTTTCGAACTCATCGCGGGCGAGGTCTCGGTAACCGCGGAGCGCGCTGCGGGGCATCCGATGACCGTGCAGGCACTGGACGTCCAGATGGTTGCAACGAAAGCGACATTCAACACGCGCTGTCTTGACGGCGAAGTCATGGTGACCTGCATAGATGGTCAAGTTGAAGTCGACAACGGACAGAATCCGGTCAGGCTTGAGGGTGGCCAACAAGTTGCGTTTTCGATGACGCGTGGCCTTGGCGCACGCGTCAACGTCGATTCCAGCGAGACGACCGCCTGGAGAAGTGGGTTGCTTGTCGTTCGCGACCGCCCGTTGGCTGACGTCGTCGCGGACGTCAACCGCTACCGTCCAGGCCGGATCGTCGTTTCTGGCGACGAACTCGCCAAGAGATTGGTCAATGGCACCTTCCATCTCGATCGGCTGGAGAACTTTCCGAACCAGGTCCAGCAGTTGTTCGGGGCCAACATTCGCCAACTTCCTGGCGGGCTCGTCATTCTGAGCTGAAGTCGAAGCATCTTTGCCTGCGAAAGCGGAAGAGACGCAGTGTGCCTGAACCCATGGGACTTCATTCTCGTTGCAGGATGTGAAGGCGCGTATGCAGCCTTTGTTCCGGTGGGGAACGTATTGCTGTTTCAGCGGGACGGGTTCTCGACGATTGCTCTGGGACGAGAGACGCAAGACAGGCTGGACAGGCCTTGGAGATGTCTGATGATCGTTGGAAACTTTGCACTTACCTTCAAACGAAAAAACCCCGCCGGAAAGGCGGGGTTTTTCTTTTGAACTTGGTTGCGGGAGGGCGCATCACTCGCTGCTTGCGCGCCAGCCGAGCGAGGTTCGCACAAATCTCTGATGTCAAAGACATCGCCGAGCGGGCAATCGTTGTTTCAAGGAAATTTGGATTTATCGAGCGTCTGTACAATGCGAAAGCCTAGCAACCGCTCTGCCTCGGGTCGCATGACGACTACCCCCTTCGTCACGAACAGTATTCTTCGCAACGGCTTATGGACGGTCGGCGCCGACGTTGGTTTTTCTATGCAGTGGGAAATGGCCGAGTTGGCACTGCGAGCAACAGCATCAGGAAGAGACCACACGCGTCGAACCCGTCTGGTCTCAATAAGCCGATGCTTCAATCGGCTTAGTGGCAGCGACCGTAACGATCACGATAATAGCAACGATCATACCGAGGATCCCTGTGGCTCCATTGATCGCGGCGTCTCCTGTCGTTGCGCTCACTCATCTTGCCGACTACCGCGCCGCCCACGCCTCCGGCGGCGGCGCCTACAGCCGCCCCTTCCCAAGAGCCGCTTGCCAGCCCTCCGATTATCGCACCGCTGGCCGCACCAATTCCGGCTCCTTTTTCAGTCTGACTGCACGCCGTCAGCGACAGGCAAACCAGCACCCCTGCAACGACCTTTTTCATGTCTCATTCCTCGTTTCGTTGAGTTAACAAGCGGGGGGTCATCTATCGAAAAGCTACCCCTTAGAACGCCTATGGCCGTGCACAATTACGGGGGCGTTACGGCTGACCAGGGCGTTTGCATGCGCCTCGCCTAAGATCGGTAACGCGGTTCGGAGCCTGTAACTCCTCCGTAAGGCAAGCCTTCTAGGCGGGGAAGCAATGTCGCTTGCGGTGGCAATCAGACGATCAGCTCATCAGGGAAGAACAGGATGGATCTTTCTATCAGCTCAACGCCTCTTAAGCGCCCTGGCTGGAAGGAGGCGGCAATCGCACTCGTTTCCTATTTCGTGTTACTGGCAATCATGTCCGCCTTCATGCTGCGAATACCTGATGAACAGGCGGCTCTTCGCGGCAATTTTGGCATGGCCGGGAATGGCATTGTTGGCGTTATCGCTTTTGCCACCGCCGTCTCCATACGCATCCGCGACCTTCGAGTTTTCGGCTTCCGGAAGATTCCGTGGACATGGGTGCCGGCTGGTGCCGCATTAGGATTGGCCGCCTACGGAACCAGCCACTTAATTGAGGGCGCGTACTCCCTGCTCGTCACCGAAGTGAACACCCAGGCCGATTTCCAGGCTGGAGCCAAAGAGGGGATAGTGCCTCTGTTTATCCTGCTGTTCACAGGCGCCCTTCTCACCCCCCTTGGCGAAGAACTGGTGTTTCGCGGGGTCATCGCCAACGCATTGAACCGTCATTCCGCCGGTATTGGTGTCGTTGGCAGCGCACTGATCTTCGCCGCCGTCCCGGCCCGAGCGTCATCTTTTTCAACGCATTCCTGATCGGAATCCTCACGGCCTTCTTGTTCAGGATGACGTTGTCGATCTGGCCTGGTTTTGTTGTCCACGTTGTCTTCAACGGGCTCTGGCTTGTCACATACGCCCTCGGCTGAGGCTTACCTCTCCCCCAGTCAGCGGTAGGAAACCCGCCACGATTGCTTTAGGCTCCGTTCGGCACGGATGTCGCGCTTCCCTCGCGCCATCGCACGGCAAATGTGCTGCCGCCCCCCAGCGAAGATTTCAGTTCAATGAAGCCCCCGTGGCTGGTGACAATATCGTGGACCATACTGAGACCGAGGCCAGCGCCAGATCCGTGTGGGTTGATCCGGTAGAAAGGTTCGAAGATGCGTGCATGCTTGTCGCTGGCGATACCAACGCCCTGGTCAGTGACGCGAACGCTTCCATCGGTCTCGATGCCTATGCAGATCTCGCCTGACTTGCCGCCATACTGAACGGCATTGCGCACCAGATTGGCAAAGGCTCTTTCCAATGCGTCGGGATCACCAATCAAAAAGATATGTTTCGCGTCGCTGTCGAAGGAAATTTCATAACCTTCCGCAATGGCGAAAGGCGCGAGATCAGCTACCACTTTCGATACCACCGCATTGAGGTCCACCCGTGTCTTGCGCGGCGGCTTTTGCCGATACTTCTCGATATCCAGAAGTTGATTGGTGATCGCCGACAGCCTTTTGATGCCATTTTGAAGATGGGATTTCTCTTCGCTTGGCGGCAAGGTTCCGATGCGAACCTGCAGGATGGCAATCGGTGTCCTCAGCTCGTGGGCCGCGTTAACGAAGAACCGTTCCGTCGTCTCGAAGCCGTTGTCCAATCTGCGCAGCGCCTTATTGATCCCATCTACAACCCTCAGTACCTCCCCGGGCAGACCGTGAACGTCTACGACTGCGCCTCGTGCTTCAAAGTCGATGGTGTTGAGACGTCCGGTAAGATCATTGAACGAGCGAAGCGACCATCTGGTGACCCAGGGAACTCCGATGAGCGTAATCGCGGCAAGGATCGCGGCCGGAATAGCGACGGCGGCATTTCCCAGCCATACGATCACGCCGTGGAGAGACATGGAAACACCGCCCGCGAATATAGAGACCTCGCCAACGGCGGTGGCCATCCGTTCGAGCCGCGCGACACTTTTGGGATTGCCGACATCCCCATGGAGCTCGGCACTTCTGAACGTTCGCAGAAATGGAAAATTGGCGGCGATAGCCCCTGGAACCTCCCCTTGCTGGATGATTTCACCACCTGGCAATTCGACGACAAACCAACCGCTTGGCCATTCTTGTAGTGTAGCGGACAGGCCTTCCGTTGGAACCAGGATCGGCTTCCCGTTCGGTCCTACCTCGATCGAATCTGCGATCTGTTCCGATAACCATATGGATGGAATGGCCCCGTCGGGGGCGATCCCAGACGCAAGGTAGAAGACAAGAGTAAGGGAAGCTGCGGTGGCGAAGAGTTGAAGGACAATGAACCCGAGCGTAAATCGCCAGCGGAGGGGTGTACTGTTCATTTCACTGCGGCTCATGAAGGAAGTAGCCGATCCCGCGGATGTTCTTGATGACGATGTTCGCCCCTGCCTCTACGAGCTTCCGGCGAAGGCGTGACATGTTGGCTTCCAGGGTGTTTGACTGGATTTCCTCGTTGAAGGAATAGACATTCTCCTCCAGCGATGACCGCAAGACCGTTCGTCCGCGATTCCTGAGAAGGGTATCGAGGATCAGAAGTTCGCGCCTAGTGAGCACAAGACGGTTTCCTTCGATATGAATATCCAGCGTGGCGCGATCATAGGTAAGATTGCCCGCGACGAGCAACGGCGACCCAACCACAGGAGCGCGTCTTAGAACGGCCCCCATCCTTGCGATCAGTTCTTCGATCTCGAAAGGTTTGGGGAGGTAGTCATCCGCCCCTTCGTTAAGCCCTGATATCTTGTCACGGGTCGAGCCAAGTGCAGAGATAATAATGGATCGGGCAGATTTGCCGGCGTTGCGCATCTCCACAAGCAGGGCGCTTCCATCACCGTCCGGCAACTGTCGGTCAATGAGAACGACCTCGTAATCCGTTAAGGCAACGGCCTCTCGAGCAGCAGCAAGACTGGTCACCGCATCCACGACGATTCCATGCCGGGACAAAGCGGCCCGCAGTGCGTCGGCCATCTCCAGGTCGTCTTCGACTAGCAGAAGTTTCATGAGAGGAGGCGGGCAAATCTATTCATAGAGCCATCGTGTTCAATCGGAATTACATTAGAATTACGGCCAGACCGCTTATTCCTTTATTGGAGGCACACCGCAGTAGCTCCGATGGTGCGAAGCGATCACGGCAGGTGTGAGGAGTGAGGGCGCACCATTCGCTCGTTGCACCGAGCTCCAGGGAGAATTGCGCGGCCGGATGATGTATTGGAAATCGTCAAGCAAGCGAAAGCACACTCCACGCTAGCGCACTCTAGGCTTATCAACCTGAAGGCATGATAATGACTCCAGAGCACTGCTGCAGTCACAGGCTTGAACTTGCAGCGCGCTAATCGAGAAATGCCCCCTACGGCGTGCAGGCGTGCTCTGGTCTTGCAACGCTCATCTCGGCCACCACTCGCCAGTGGACATCAATGACGAGCGGGCGCCGAACCAAATGTTCCGCCATCAAGCGGAGCGCCACTTCAAAGTCTGCGTCCTGGCATCTGTCCCCCTCACCTCGACGGAAGCGGCGCCTCGGGATACTGTGCCCAACGCAAGATTTCTTTCTGTGATCATGCCAATCTAGGAATCGTCATCCGCGGCGGAGCCCGCCCCGATCCCCTCACGCTGCATCAGGATTCCAATATCGCTCACCGCGGCAGCACATGGCCGGAAACGCCTGGAATTCCCTCAAACTCAGAAGGCAGTGTCGAGGGCCATGATCATTCGCACCAAGCCCGGCAGGTTCCTGGCCTGCATCTTAGCCATGATGTTTGCCCGATGGACTTCGACAGTGCGTGGACTGATAGCGAGTTCATTGGCGATCGTCTTGTTCGGCTGCCCCGCCACCACTCCGGACAAAACCTGACGCTCTCGCTCCGACAGCGCACTCAGGCGCTCGCGAAGAGCTTCGACCCCATCGCCTTGCACTGGGATTTCGTCGAACTGACTCGCTGCGTGTTTGATCGCCTCGATGAGCAAATCGTCCTCAAAGGGTTTTTCGATAAAATCGACCGCTCCAGCCTTCATCGCCGCAACCGCCATCGGAACATCGCCATGTCCGGTTATGACTACCGCCGGAACCATACAGCCGCGTTCATTCAGTTTTTCAAGCAGGTCCACGCCGCTCATATCCGGCATTCTCAGGTCGGTTACCAGGCAGGTTTTCCCCTTGTACGGAGCGCCGGCCAGATAGCCAGTCGCCGATGCGTGCATCTCGACGGAAAAGCCTATCGTGCCAAGCAGGAAGCCCAATGAATTGCGAACGGGTTCCTCATCATCGACGATATGAACCACGTAGTCGTCAATCTGCATTTGGCAATTCTTTCCCCGCCACCGGCAACGAAATCCGGAAGGTCGCTCCCCCTTTCTCATTGCTGTCGGCAGTTATCTCACCGCCGTGGGCCTCGACGATGCGTTTGGATATTGAGAGGCCTATTCCCATACCATTGGCCTTGCTGGAGACGAATGGCTCGAACAGCCGTGACGCGACCTCCGGCGAAATGCCTGGCCCGCTATCGGAAACTTCGATTTCAATGTGGTGATCACCCTTGCGAGCGGTCCGCACGGTGAGTTCACGTTCGTCACTATCGCGCATGGCTTCGATCGCGTTGCGCATCAAATTGATCAGGACCTGCTGGATTTGCACCTTGTCCACCAGGACGCTTTCATCGCCTGCCGTGAATTCGAAAACCGACCGCACACCCATTTCACGCGATCCTACCAAGGCCAGCGCGCCTGCTTCCTCAATCAGCTTACGCATGTCCTGGGGCGACTTTTCCGTCTCCCCCCGAGTCACAAATTCCCGAAGGTGTCGGATAATTCCGCCTGCCCTCAGGGACTGCTTTGCAGTCTCCTGCAGAGCCTCTCTTATTCGGCTGACCTTCGGGTCGTCGAGGGTTTCGAGGGCGCGAACACACCCTTGTGCGTAGTTCGCGATTGCCGCCAGCGGCTGGTTGAGTTCGTGCGCGAGTGTCGATGCCATTTCTCCAAGTTCATTAAGGCGGGCGAGCCGGGCGAGTTCGCTTTGCACTTCCTGCAGTCGCGCCTCAGATTCCTCGCGTTCGGTCAAGTCACGTATGAATCCGGTAAAGAACCGTCCGGCTGCTGATCGCATCTCGCCCACGGAAAGCGTCATCGGGAAGGTCGAACCGTCCTTTCTGCGACCGACCACCACCCGGTCTATGCCGATAATCCGCTTCTCACCCGTGGAAATGTAGCGCTCGATGTAACCATCATGTTCGCGATGGTAGGGTTCCGGCATCAGGATGTTGACATTTTGGCCGAGAATTTCGGCTTCCAGGTAGCCGAACTGCCTCACCGCAGCAGCGCTGAAAGACGAGATCCGGGCGTGCTCGTCAATCACGACGGTTGCATCCGGGACTGTGTCCAAAATCGAGCGCAGATGGGCTTCACGTGCCTTCAACGCCTCTTCCGTCCTGTCGAGCGCGCGACGAGCATGATGAAGCATCTCCCCCATCCAGGCGATCGCCAGTCCAACTGCCGCGAAAATCGGCATCTGCAACCAAAAGGAGGAGCTATTGGCATCGGAAAGGGCATAGGCGCCAAGGAGTGACAAGGTGCCCGCAAAGAGTCCCGGACCTATGCCCCCGGCAACTGCGGAAATGAGGATGGCAGGCGTGAATATGACGAAGACCGCGACATTGCCCAATGTGCTTGCCAGCGCCAGTCGGCAGGCAAACACAATACTCACCGCGCCCGCTGCAAGGACGTAGCCTGCGGTTCCTTCGAAACGGCTGGAAAAAACAGCCTGGAGAAAGCGCCCCTGAACGCCACCTATATCTCTGGCTGGCATAAACCCCTCTGCCGTTGCGGCCATGGCTGTATGACGACCTTCAAGGATAATTCGCGCTTACAGCCGTTTGCCCGCCGACGAGGATAGCCCTGCGCCGGTCCAAAATAAAGCGGATCACCCGCAAGGCTGCGGCGGTACGCGGCCGGTCATGAGACCTTTGGTCCGTGGCGCTGGAGGGTTTGCACGACCTCTTCGTCCGTCAGCTGGGGAAAATCGCGATAGTGATAACCTAGGGCAAGGAAGCGGGTGGGCGTATGGAGGCAAAGGATCCGATTGGCCTCGTCTAACAGCTGCGCCACCGCATCCGCCGAGGCAACAGGGAGAGCGACAATGATCTCGCGCGGCGACCGACGCTTCATGGCGCGGATTGCGACTTTCATGGTGGTCCCAGTTGCCGCGCCATCATCGGCCAGGATGATCGTCTTGCCAGCGACGGAAAATGGCTTGCGGTCTCGCAGGTAGGCGACCCGACGCCGCTCCAATTCCGGCCGCTCGTGACTGACAAGACCCCGCAGTGCAGCGTCATCGAGGCCATACGCCTCAACAATTTCGCGGTTAAGAACCACGTCCGGCGGGGTGCCGTCGACGATCGCGGCAACGGCCAGCTCCGGATTGCCGGGAGCGCCGACTTTACATACGAGGACGAGGTCAAGGGGCGCCTTCAGCGCATCGGCGATCTCGGCGGCAACCGGAACACCACCTCGCGGAAGCGCCAATACGACCGGATCGACGAGCTTGAATTTGACAAGCTCCTCCGCAAGTTTCCGCCCCGCCTCCTGTCGATTCTGGAACATCGGTCTAGTCCACGGGCCAAAGCTCACGCAGCGGCTTCATCATCAAATTGCGCGCCTGCATAATCCAGCCGTGGCAGATGTGCCGATCCGGCAGATGCATTTGCAATGGGAAGATTGGTGGCGCTTCGGCCATGGTTGATCTCCTGGATGGGACGAACTTTTCGCAGCGTCCGCCATCTTCGCCCTTCCACCCTCCCCGGGTGTCGAAGCCGAAGCATGGCGACCACCCTGCCGGACGCTCTTTCCAGCTCGATCCGCCGCTCAGCCTGCGCGCGCACGCACGCATTGGCGGATGCCGGTTCGATCCAGCAAGGATTTCAGTTAACGCTGCCCGGCCGGCAGGTTCCTTGACGCGGATCAAACTCGCCAAAGGAACGAACCTCCCATCAACCTCCAGCATGTCTGCGGCAATTTCTGCGATGAACGGCAAACTTGATCTGACGCAATGCGGCAACCCTTCCGGCGCATACAATGAGCTGCGACCAGGCGATGGGACAATGATCATGGTTAGCACCGGATCCCACACGTACAACGACTTCACCCGGGCGGCCGAGCAAGCCCAGCACTGGGTCAATGAGCTAGCCGAAGACATGGGCTGGGACGAGCATGACGCCTTGCGGCTTTTGAGGACGGTCCTGCACGCGATACGCGATTGGCTTTCCATTGAGGAAGTGGCTGATCTTTCTTCGCAGTTGCCCACCCTGATCCGGGGCTTGTTCTTCGAGGGGTGGACCGCGGATGAACCGGTCCGCGATCGCAACAAACGCGATTTCGTCATCCGGGTCAGGCATGGGTTCGGCTACGATCCAAATCTTGACTACGACCGTGCAATAAGTGCTGTGTTTACGCTCCTCGATCGCCACGTCTCGCACGGCGAGATTGTCCAGGTCCGCCATTCCATGAAGAAGGCGCTGCGACAACTGTGGCCCCATCTGTGAAAGCGTCGCGGTTCTCGCGACAGGACGGCCTGACGCTGTTGATAGCGCAATTGGCCTAGGCTGCAGATTGTGTCCCGCTCGCCTCGTGAGCGGCCGCTCTGCTTGCTGGCAGTCGCCAGACGGCTTCTTTTCCCGAAACAGACTGAACCGGCCAGCTTGAGTCAGACATTCCCCTACCATCCCGCCCGTCAAAATTGACGAGCGTCAAGGCTTGCTGTCCGCGATTGCTGTTGACTGCCGCCACGGTCCCAACAGCGGAGGGCGCAATGTCCACAACCGAAATCAATATTCCCATTCACGAGGCCGCACCGGCATCATCTACGAAACTGAAACTCGGATCCCTGACAGCACTTGTCGTCGGCTCGATGGTGGGTTCGGGCGTCTTCAGCCTGCCGCAGAACATGGCGGCAGGCTCGGGCCCGCTGGCGATCCTGATCGGCTGGGCAATCACCGCGGTCGGCATGCTTGCGCTGGTGTTCGTCTACCAGTCGCTGGCAACACGCCGGCCAGAGCTCGATGCAGGTCCCTATGCCTATGCCAAGGCGGGGTTCGGCCCCTTTATCGGTTTCACCAGCGCCTGGGGCTATTGGATCAGCGCCTGGGTCGGCAACGTATCCTATGCCGTGATCGTGTTCAGTGCGCTATCGTATTTCTTCCCGGCCTTTGGCGACGGCAACACATGGCAGGCGGTGCTGGGCGCATCGATCCTTTTGTGGGTCATCCACCTTCTTGTCCTGGCCGGTATTCGCCAGGCGGCCATCATCAATCTCATCGTGACGGTCGCCAAGATTGCTCCTGTCGTTCTTTTCGTCGGCGTGGTGGCAGTGGCTTTCAACCTCGACGTATGGACCCTGGATTTCTCCGGTTCGGGCAACCCGGCCCTCGGAACGATCACCGCCCAGGTTAAGAGCACCATGCTGGTCACGCTTTGGGTCTTTATCGGCATTGAAGGAGCGAGCGTGTTTTCCGCCCGAGCCGAGCGCCGCAAGGACATCGCGACCGCAACGGTGCTTGGCTTCTTCACCTGCCTGGCGCTCTATGCCCTGGTCTCGCTGCTCTCGCTGGGCATCATGAGCCAACCTCAATTGGCCGCCTTGAAGAACCCTTCCATGGCCGGCGTTCTTGAAGCCGTCGTCGGGCCTTGGGGCGCCGTACTCATCAATCTCGCCTTGGTCGTGTCAGTTGTCGGCGCCTTCCTGAGTTGGACCCTGCTGGCGGCAGAAGTCCCCCATGTCGCTGGCAAGGATGGGACCATGCCCCGGTTCTTCAGCAAAGAGAGTGCACGTGGCGTCCCATCGACGTCGCTGCTTCTCACCAATCTGCTGGTTCAGGCCTTCCTGGTGATCACGCTGTTTGCCAACAGCACCTATCAGGCGCTGTTCTACATTGCCTCTACCGCCATCCTTGTGCCCTACATCTTCTCAGGAGCTTTTGCAGCCAAACTGGCATTGACGGGCGAAAGCTATAGACATGGTGAGCAGCGCGCAGGGCCTTTGGTCGCCGGCCTGCTGGCCACTCTGTATGGCGCGTGGCTCGTCTATGCAGCGGGGCCAGCGAACCTGTTCATGTGCGCAATACTCTACGCGCCGGGTGTCGCCTTTTTCGTCTGGGCCCGCCGCGAAGACAACAAACGTGTCTTCCATCCCGTGGAAGCGATCCTCGCGATCGCGCTGATCGCAACCGCCATCTTCGCCGTCTACGAAATGTGGACCGGCGCTGTCAGCGCGCTGTGAGTGCCGGCACCATGACAAATCTGGGAGTCCATTCAGAAACTGGCCATCTGCGCGAAGTGATGGTCCATAGGCCAGATCTGAGCCTGCGCAGACTGACGCCGGAGAACTGCAAAGCGCTGCTCTTCGACGACGTTTTGTGGGTAAAGCGGGCGCGTCAGGAGCATGATGTCTTTGTCGACGCCCTGCGTGAGCGCGGCGTGCTCGTCCATTCCTTCGGCGAGCTGCTTGCGCAGACCATGAACATACCCGAAGCACGGCAATGGCTTCTCGACCGCCGCTTGCACGCCACCGTCGTTGGCCTGGACATGGTCGACGAGATGCGGGGATGGCTCAATGAAATGCCATCGGACCTGCTGGCAAGTTATCTGGTCGGCGGGATCGCACGTGCGGAGCTTCCATTTGAACCGAAAGGGCTGACAGGCAGGACGCTGGCGCCGCAAGACTTTGTGCTGCCGCCTTTGCCGAACCAGCTTTTCACCCGCGACAGTTCTTGCTGGGTCTACCGTTCGGTTTCCGTCAATGCGATGTTCTGGCCTGCACGGCGACCGGAAGCGGCCAACGTCGAAGCCGTCTACCGCTATCATCCGCGTTTCGCGCCCGACGGTTATGCCTTCGTGTCTCCCACACCTGGGCCTGGCGTCAGCCTCGAAGGAGGCGACGTCATGCCGATTGGCCAAGGGGTTGTCCTTGTCGGCATGGGGGAGCGCACGACACCACAGGCAGTAGGAGAGCTGGCGCGGAGCCTGTTTTCCGCCGGAGAAGCGACCCGCGTGATCGCAGCCTTGATGCCACGCGATCGCAGCTTCATGCATCTCGATACGGTTTTCACGCTCTGCGATCGGGATCTTGCAACCATGTACCCGCCAGTGGTCGATCGGCTCCGCACGTTTTCGATCCGTCCCGGCGCGGACGACGCGGCAGTTGATGTCATAGAAGAGAAGGCTTCATTCACGAGCGTCGTTGCAGAAGCACTCGGGCTAAAGGCATTGCGCATCATCGCCACCGGCGGTGATCGTTATGAAGCCGAGCGCGAGCAATGGGACGACGGCAACAACGTGGTCGCGGTCGAACCGGGGGTTGTCATCGCCTACGACCGCAACGTCTACACAAACACGCTTTTGCGTCGTGCAGGCATCGAGGTGATCACCGTCGAAGGTGCCGAGCTCAGCCGTGGCCGCGGCGGCGGCCACTGCATGACCTGTCCTATCGCGCGCGATCCCCTCTGAAAGGAAAAACGATGTCGATCAACCTGCATGGCCGCTCGGTGCTTTCCCTGGACGATCTCACGGCGGCGGAAATCCGTTTCCTTTTGAAACTGGCGGCGGATCTCAAGGCCGCCAAGCAAGCGGGGCACGAGATTCCACGCCTCGTGCGCAAGAACATCGCCCTGATCTTCGAGAAAGACTCCACTCGAACACGAACGGGATTCGAAGTTGCGGCTTACGACCAGGGCGCTCATGTGACCTATTTCGGTCCGACCGGCAGTCATATCGGACACAAGGAATCCATGAAGGACACGGCACGTGTGCTGGGGCGCATCTATGATGCCATCGAGTACCGGGGCTTTGGCCAGCATCAGGCCGAACTGCTTGCCACACATGCCGGCGTCCCTGTCTACAACGGCCTGACCGACGAGGCGCACCCGACGCAAATCCTCGCCGACTTCATGACCATGCGCGAATTCACGCACAAACATCTCTCGGACATCACCGTGGCATTTATCGGTGAGGGACGCGACAACGTCGCCCAGTCGCTGGCTGTGGGCGCCGCCAAGGTCGGCATGGATGTGCGCATCGCATCCCCGAAGGAACTTTGGCCGGATGAGGCGCTGTGTGTACATTTGCGGGAACTGGCCGACGGCAGTGGGGGACGCTTTCGGCTCGATGAAGATCCGGCCGCTTGTGTCGAAGGTGCCGACTTCATCTATACCGATGTCTGGTTGTCCATGGGCGAAGACAAGGCCGGCTGGAAGGATCGCATCCGGCTTTTGACGCCTTACCGCGTGACGCCTGGACTTATGGCCGCGAGCGGCAATCCGCATGTCAAGTTCATGCATTGCCTGCCCGCTTTCCATGACACGGACACCGAAGTTGGCGCCTATGTGGAGCGCGAATTCGGGATCGACTGCATGGAGGTCACCGATGAGGTGTTCGAGTCGGCGGCTTCGATCGTGTTCGACCAAGCGGAGAACCGAATGCATACGATCAAGGCGTTGCTGGTAGCAACGATTGGCGGTTGAAATGCTGATCGTTGCAGCCCTCGGGGGGAACGCGCTTCTAAAGCGTGGCGAGCCACTCACCGCCGAGAACCAGCGCAGAAACGTCAGGCGCGCCGCGTCCGCTTTGGCAGCTCTGATCGGCGAAGGTCATTCGCTGGTTGTCACTCACGGTAACGGCCCGCAAGTGGGCCTGCTCGCACTGCAATCGGCTGCCACGCCTGAAACAGAATCCTTTCCACTCGACATCCTCGGCGCCGAGAGCGCCGGGATGATCGGCTACATGATCGAGCAGGAACTCGCCAATCTCGTCAGCACAAAATCCTTCGCGACATTGCTGACATTGATCAAGGTGGATCCCCGCGATAGCGCGTTCGCGCATCCGAGCAAGCCGATAGGGCCGCTTTACGACGAAGCGACCGCAACGCGGCTTGCTGACGAGCGCGGTTGGGCGATCGCTCCTGATGGTGACAAATGGCGCCGTGTGGTGCCCTCACCGCGCCCTCTCGAAATTCTGGAAGTGTCCGTGATTTCCTATCTGGTCGAGCGCGAGGTCGTTGTCATCTGCACCGGCGGCGGCGGAATCCCGGTGATTGCCTGCGGCGACGGCAGTATAGCCGGCATCGAAGCGGTTATAGACAAGGATCTGGCAAGCTCGCTTCTAGCGCGTCAGCTGAAGGCGGACATGCTATTGATGCTGACAGATGTCGATGCCGTCTATGTCGGTTATGGCACGTCGGATCAGCGCGCTCTCGGCGAAGTGACTGCGGCAGAATTGGCGGGCCACAATTTCGCTTCCGGCTCCATGGGTCCGAAGGTCAGTGCGGCCATTGAGTTCACCGAAGCGACCGGCAAGCCGGCTGTAATCGGACGCCTGGAAGACGCGCTCTATATGGTGGAGGGACGCCGGGGGACGTCGATAAAAGCTCAGCCGCCTGCCTGAGATTCTACGCAGAGATTCGCTCAAGAAGAACGCAATTTTTGGGCCCGCTTCGCCGGCCCTTCAGCGGAACTCATCGTCCCGCTTCTGGCAGTTCGCCAGGTCCTTCGACCAGTCGCCTGGACCAGGCTCCGGCATCGCTCAAGCGGCGCAAATTCTGATCAACGGTCGCTGCACCAGCCAACCGCCGGCATGATACCTTAGAGTAATTTCAGGCATCCGCGTTGGCCTGGGACGAAGCGGTTGCATATCACCTGTAGCGCGCGCGTCCCTTTGGTTCGCTTCCAGATGGGCGTTGTCGCAAAATCGCTGCGCACTTTGCACGATAAGCCCTAGTGAGACATCAAGACCGGCATGCGCAAATCCGACAGAATTCCTTCTGTTGCCCCACCGAGCACCATATCCCTGAGACGGGAATGACCATATCCGCCCATGACAAGAAGCTTGCCGCCTATCTTCTCAGCGTGCTCCTGAAGTGCAGTTCCAATCGGATTGTGTCTGGCTCGCAGCGCCTCGGCCGACGCGTGAAGCCCTCGTGCCTTGAGACCAAGCGCAAGACGCTCAGCGATATCCTGGCGCGGCAGAGCCTTCTCATCCACGACGGTGACGACCGATATTGCCCTTGCCCGTTCCAGGAAGGGGCTGGCATCGGCCACCGTTCTTGCGGCCACGCGGCTGCCATCCCAGGCTACGACCACGTGTTCGAGGTCGCCAACATTTTCCCAATCCGGAAGCAGCAAGGTGGGACGGCCCGAACTGAAAATGACCTCCTTGGCAGCCGACTGCAAGGCTTCGCTATTGCGTGCCCATCCGACCATGCAGAGATCGAAATAGCGCCCCTCTCTGGCCGCGATCTCTCCCATCAATCCCGGCGCCGCCTTGAGTTCCTGTGTCGTCAAAGTGACCTTGCGTTGTTCGGCCTCGGTTGCCACCGCAGCCAGAAGATGTTTGCCACGGCT
This sequence comes from Mesorhizobium sp. Pch-S, assembly GCF_004136315.1. Classification (NCBI taxonomy): domain Bacteria; kingdom Pseudomonadati; phylum Pseudomonadota; class Alphaproteobacteria; order Hyphomicrobiales; family Phyllobacteriaceae; genus Mesorhizobium; species Mesorhizobium sp. Pch-S. Next base: position 3,427,092 of record NZ_CP029562.1, on the reverse strand, counting down.
TCTGCTGGCAGCCTCCGCCTCGCGAATCTTGACGGGAAGATCGAGCAGCAAACTGGACAGTGCGTTCGAAACGTCCGGAATGTCGACATCGATCACCGCCGCATCGAGCGCGGCATCCAATTGAGCCGCTATCGCCACGGCATTAACAGCAACCTTGCGCCCAGGCGAATCCGGAAAGGTGGGCAGAAGCACACAGCTCAGCACTTGCATCAGCTTGATCTCCTTGGCTGAAGCTCAACATCGACGACGGCTTCTCGCCTTGACACATATCAAGTTCAGCTCACCTGATGGTTGGTGGTGATCCGAAACTCAGAAGTTCGTCCCCACACGGGCCGCGCTGGCCTCCGCACCGCCAGGCGAGCGCGAAATGAATTGTCGTGGCAGCAAGCTTAGGATGCGGCAATCGCGTTCTTGATCGATTCCACCGACTGCTTGACGAAGTCCTTGCCGACCTCGCCAGCCAGCTTCGCAATGAGTACGGGCTGGTAGTGCTTGCGCAATTCTCCCAGAGTACGCCGGTCAGCGATCACCAACAAATGCTCGTATGTCGGTTCCGCTGCCTGATCATTCAGATAAGCCGCTACAGATCCGGCAAAATCATCCTCACGCAACCGCGCGTCATCCGGCTTCGCGGTCGAACTGCGATGGCGACCGCCCGAGCCGGCATGGATCCTGTCCATGGCCGGTCCGTCCATCTCGATCAGCTCAAGATGCGGCTCGTGGCCTTTGCTTTTAAAAAGCCTCAGCCGCTCGCCATCCGTGACCGCGACAAGGGTATCGTTTTTGAGGATCATGAGTCTCTCCAGAACTGGTCAGGCATAAGCCCATCGATCGAAGCCAGAATGGCGCATCCAAGCGCCAATACGTTGATCTCGAGCAAGAAGCGGGCACCTTTTGAACCGGCAGGCCTTTCGACGATGCCGGCTCAGAGGTCTATCTCGCCAAGAATATGGGCAGCGGCGGATTGTCGATTGCCGAACGGGTCGCGCCGCCAAAGATGCGTTCGCGCAGACGAGAATGACCATAGGCGCCCATCACCATCAGCTCAGCTGCGGTATCGATCGCATGCTGAAAAAGCAGGTCGGCCACCGACTGGTTTGAACTCGGAAGACGATCGACCACAACCTTCACGCCGTGGCGGGCCAGATAGGCCGCAATATCGGCTCCGGGTTCGTCGCCGTGGTGCAGTTCGTCCTTGATTGGATCGATCATCACGATACGCACCTCCGCCGCCCCGACGAGCAAATCAAGGGACTCGCGCACCGCCCGCGATGACTCCAGACTGGCATCCCAGGCGACAAGCACACGTTTCGGTTTCAAGGTCGCATGCGCCCCCTGCGGAACCAAAAGAAGCGGCTTGCCCGACCAGAACAACACGGCTTCGACGATCCGCTTCTTGAAGGTGACTGTCGCCAGCACCTCAGGTCCGAGTACCGTCAAGTCAGCATAGCGCGCGCGCCTTCCGATAACCTCGTCCGCCCATGCTTCGTCGGGATAGTTGCTGCTCAGATCGGCCGACACCGCACTTTGCGACAGCATTTTTGACACGATAGCGGTTCGCTTCTCCAACTGGCGCATCTCGGCCTCGCGCTCCTCCAACCAGGCCGGAGACACAATTGCCGCATATCCTCCTCCGGAGGGCGGCGCAGCAAGCACCAGGACAAGAACCGACATGTGGGCATTGATCTCTTCACAGAGACCAGCGACGAGCTTCAGGTCGCCTTCGCCTTGACGGGCGCCGGTGATCGTAAGCACTGATTTGAACGGCATGGCGGCATTCCTCTCCCAACCGGATCCACGAATGCCCTAGCCGTAGCTGATCCAGCGAATTCGTCTTTGCGTTGCGTCAAATCGATCATCCTGCGGCTTGACGCCGATCAACGCGGACGCTTGCGCGAAGGCGCTAGCCTATGTCGTCGGCCGACCCGATCTGTGAGCAGCCGATGGTGGATGACCAGCCCGCAAAGGAGTACGCCTCATGATCCTGCAAGATCAGGAACCCGTGGTCGCGATGCTGACCGACCCGGCTACCTACTGCGAGCCGGGACCGGTCGAGACGCTCGAAACCCACATCTCCCGGATTTTTCTGATAGGGCGCCGCGCTTTCAAGCTGAAGCGCGCCGTCAAACTGCCCTATGTCGATTTCTCCACGCCTGCCCTGCGCCTTGCAGCGTGTCTGAAAGAGGTGGAGTTGAATTCAGAGACGGCCCCTGGCCTCTATCTCGGCGTCAGGCGTATCACCCGCGACGACGATCGGCTCGTGCTGGACGGGGCCGGAGAGCTGACCGATGCTGTGATCGAAATGGCTCGCTTCGATCAGTCCTGCCTTCTCGACCGCATGGCCATCAGCGGCCAACTCACCCCTGATTTGATGACGCAGGTCGCGCGGATGATCGTGCGCTATCACCGCGGCGTTCCGCCCAGTCATTCGGCCAGCGGATCTTTAAACATCGGCGGGGTGCTGGACATCAACGCGGCCGGCTTTGCAACGAGCCATGTCTTCGCGGCGACGGAAGTGGAAGCCCTGACCCAGGCTTTGAGGACCGCGCTGTCACGCCACTCCCGTTTGCTCGACGACCGCGCTGCGGCCGGCCGTATACGCCGATGCCATGGAGACCTGCATTTGCGCAACATCTGCCTTTTGAACGGTGGCCCACACCTTTTCGATTGCATCGAATTCAACGACCAGATCGCCACGATCGATATCCTCTACGACCTTGCCTTCCTGTTGATGGATTTGTGGCATCGTGGCCTTCCGCACTTCGCCAACCTTGTGATGAACCGCTATCTGGACGATGCCGACGAAGAGGATGGCTTCGTTCTTCTGCCATTCTTCATGGCGGTGCGCGCTGCGGTTCGTGCGCACGTGGTGGCAACCCAGGTGGAGGAGGGCGCTGCGGACGCTGCCAGACTGACGTCGGAGGCAAGGTCATATTTCGAGCTCGCGCACACGTTGCTGAGCGAGCATCCGCCGCGTCTGGTAGCGATCGGTGGCCTGAGCGGGTCTGGCAAAACTACGGTGGCTGAAGCAATTGCCCATGCCATCGGGGCGCCGCCCGGCGCCCGAATTGTCGAGAGCGACCGCATCCGCAAAGCCCTGCATGGTGTGCCGGCCGAGACGAAGCTTCCAGACAAGGCATACTGTCCCGAAGTTTCTGAACGCGTCTATCGCCAGATTGCCTGGCGCAGCGACCTCATTCTTGCCGAAGGCGGTTGCGCCTTGGCGGACGCCGTCTTCGACAAACCAGGCAACCGCGACAGCATCGAACGGGTCGCCCGCGACAGATCCGTGCCCTTCGCGGGGTTTTGGCTGACGGCTGATCCGTCGGTGCTCTGGTCTCGAATTCGGGCGCGCAAGAACAATCCCTCGGATGCCGACGTCGACATTCTTTCGAAGCAGTTGCAACGCGAGGCCGGGCTGATCAGCTGGCGCATGATCCAAACCGATCGTCCGGTCGACGAGATCGGTCTGGAGATCATCAACGCTGTTGGAGATTGACGCTGAGGGCGCATCGGAAATCGCCGGTCGGTTTTGCGATCCACTATCGCGCCGGTACCATCATTTTCTTGAGGGTGCCGTCGCGCAACCAGAAGTGATGGTAGAGAGCTGCCGTCACATGGGCCACAATCAGGATGATGAAAGCCGGCTTGCCGAGGGAGTGAATGTCACCCCACGGATCGCCGAGATAGAAGGCAAGAAGACCAGCGATCGGGGTCGCCAGCAGCAGGACGTAAAAGAGCGCATGGGAGGCCCGAGCCGCGGCCTGCATCCACCTTGGACCCGCATCTGCTGGCACGGGCGCGCCTGAAGCAAACCGCAAGCCAAGCCGCATGAGGACCAGGACGAGAATGATCAAGCCGACCCAGTAATGGGCCGAGCCGAGGGCCTGATCGGCCCCCGTTACGACATGCCCCTCCTCGGTGGCATCGACCACCGTGGTCATGCTCTCCCCGAAGAACAGCTGAAACAACACCAGCGCAGCAATGCACCAATGCAGCGCAATCTGATAAGATGAGTAGCCGAGTCTATTTTCAGACATTTCACAACTCCTAAATATAGGACGCAATGACCACCAAGAAAATCGAATAAGCGACTGGATTTCGACGGAATTTGGCTCGAATTCTCCCGCAAATATGGCAAAACGCCTTATGCACCGCGCCAAGCATCATCTCCCACTCGACACAGAACTGGTCGGGAAAACACCCAAGCCCCAAGATCGTGGTTCGGGCGGGTTGATCTCAAGACTGACCGCCGACAGTCCGGGCTCGTTGGGAAGATGTGCCACTGAGAAGCCGAACTCCCGGCACATGGCGAGCATTTTTTGATTCTCGTTGAGGACGATGCCCTCAATCCTGGCGAGACGCTCGGCCCTGGCGTAGTCGACGATCTGACTGAGCAGGTGCCATCCCACTCCGTGACCTTGAAGGTCTGTGCGCACGAGAAGGGCGTATTCACCGCTTGTATGATCAGGGTCGCAGCATAGACGCCCGATTGCAGCCAGCATGCCCGTGTCTTTTTCGAGCACGGCGAAGGCCATGTCACGGTCGTAGTCGAGTTGCGTCAACCGCTTCAGCATCTGATCAGGAAAGTTCTTTCGCGGCGCGAGAAACCGCAGCCGCAGATCGTCTGGCGAGATTTTTGCCAAGAACTGGGGGTAGAGCGCGGCATCTGCCGGAGCAATCGGCCGGATGTGAAACGCCATTCCATCCGACCGGAAATCGCGGCTCCATCCGGTTGGAAGGGGTCTTATCAAGAGCCCCGGGTTTGGTCCCTGTTCCTCCACGCGGTCTGGATCGATTTCGATGCGCGCGTCGAGGGCGACCGCGCCTGCCACATCGACGAGCAGTGGATTGATATCGATGGAAACAAGGCATGGGAAATCCACGATCAGCTGGGAGAGGCTGGTCAGCGCGGCGATGATTGCCTCCCGGTCTGCCGGTTTTCGATCGCGATAGCCCGCCAGAAGACGGCTTATGCGGGTCCTGTCGACGAGGTCCCCTGCAAGCACGTTGTCGAGCGGCGGCAATCCAATCGCGGTGTCATTCAACACCTCAACTGCAACACCGCCGGCACCAAACAGCATGACCGGGCCGAACACCGGATCCAGATGCATGCCCAGGATGAGTTCTTGCGCATCCTTGCGCTCAATCATTTCCTGGACGGTGAAGCCATCAAGGAGCGCCGTGGGCACTTCCGCATGAAGACGGTTCTCGATCGCTTTCGCCACGCGTGCGGCCTCATCGGCGCTCCTGACATTGAGAGCCACACCACCGACGTCCGATTTGTGAGAGACCGTTTTCGACAGCAGCTTGACGGCAATCGTGGGTGAAATCTCGAGAAGCTGATTGGCAGCCTCCGCGACCTTCGCACTCGACCCGGCAATGATGGTTTGTGGAATATCCATGCCATAGAAGGCGATGACGGCCTTGGCTTCCGGTTCCGTCAGCATGCGACGCCCTTCAGCCGCGGCCTGCCGCAGGATCGGATAGACCGCCTCCTTGCAATCCATAGGCGCCGCTCGCCCGGCGGACGGGACGCGCAGAAGCGCGCGCTGGACGCGCGACCATTCGCACAGATACGACGCCGCGGTCGCCGCGTCCTCGGGTGTTCCGAAATTTGCGATGCCGGCCTCGTTCAGGATGGCGCGACCTGCGCGAGCGCTATGCTCACCAAGCCAGCAGGCAAGCAGCGGCTTTCCGGAAATCCGACCACCATCGCCAAGTTCAGCGACGACCTTGGCGGCTTCGGTCGAGGAGCCAAGCCCCGTCGGACAGTTCATCACCAGGATCACATCGGTCTGCGGGTCTTCGGCCAGCGCTTCCAATGCTGCCCTGTAGCGTTCGGGCTTCGCGTCACCGATGATGTCGATCGGGTTTGCACGGGACCAGGTGGCGGGCAGCACCACGTTGAGCCGCTCGATCGTTGGCGCGGCAAGCTCAGCCAGTTCACCGCCGCGATCCATGAGCCGGTCAATCGCAAGAACGCCGGCTCCTCCGCCATTTGTGATGATGCCGACCCGAGCCTGTTCCAGTGGCTTGTGATGGGCAAGCATCTCGGCGGCATCAAGCAGTTCGCCCAGGTCATTCACGCGCAGTACCCCTGCCCGCCCAAACGCGGCCTCGACGACCTTGTCTGCAGCCGCAAGCGCCCCCGTATGGGTCGTTGCCGCTTTGGCGGCCTGTTCGTGCCGTCCCGGCTTGATGCCGATGACCGGTTTGAGGCGGCCGGCCGCGCGCGCCGCCGACATGAACTTGCGTGGGTTGGTGATCGTTTCGAGATACATCACGATCGCGCGCGTGTGGACGTCTCCGGCCAGCATGTCGAGGCAGTCCCCGACATCGACGTCAGCCATGTCCCCCAGTGAGAGGATCCTGGAAAAGCCGACGCCGTTCTCCGCAGCCCAATCGATCAGCGATGTGGCGATGGCTCCCGATTGTGAGAGCAAGGCGATGTTGCCTGGCCGGGCAGGCATATGGGCAAAACTGGCATTGAGTTTTATCGGCGGGATCATCAGTCCTACCGTGTTCGGGCCGATGATGCGCATTAGCGAGGGTTTGGCTGCATCGAGCATTGCCTCGAGCAGACCGCCGCTGCTGGTGAGACCCGCTGTGATGACAACGGCTGCACGTGTTCCCTTCTCACCCAGCTCCCGCACGAGAGCGGGAACGGTGATCGGCGGAGTTGCGATCACGGCCAGGTCGGGGATGCCTGGCAGGTCGGCAACCTTCGCGTAGCAGCGATGGCCACGCAGTTGTGTGTATTTCGGGTTGAGCGGCCATATCTCACCCGCAAACCCGCCGCTTGTGATGTTGTCGAATACGACCTTGCCGACTGACGCTACGCGTTCGGATGCTCCCACGACAACGACTGATCGTGGCGAGATGGCATATTCGAGGTTCCGGACAGTCATCGCTTGCTCCCGTCGCCAGTTTCCGCAAATGCGGCCAATCATTCCTTGCGCTGGATCAATGCGCGCCCCGACCGGTGCGCGCTAGCTGACGTTGCTGAAGGAGCAACCGATGGCCGACACTTTCAGCAAACGCCTCGCCTTGCAGTTCCCTGAGACGATCGAAGGGCTATGCCGTCCTGACCAGGATCGATGTCCAACAGACGATGAAAGCCAAGCTCGGCGAAGAATTCAGGCCATACATCATGTTGGGAACGTGCAACGCGCATTTTGCCTGGCGCGCGCTCCTGGCAGAAGACAAGGTCGGAGCGCTGTTGCCGTGCAATGTGATTGTGACAGAAACGGCACCTGGCACGGGCGAGGTGGCTGCGGCGGATCCGGTCACGGCGATGGGGATCATCGCCAATCCGAGGCTCACCGCCATTTCCGAGGACGTCCAGCAATTGCTGCAGGAAGTCATAGTCGAACTGTGAGGTCGTCCGGCATGAAAGAATCGATATTGCGGCGTGCACTCCTGGCTTTCGCCGTTCTGGGATTGGCAAGCGGCGTGACGATCTGGTTCGTCGGCACGGGTCCGCTTCCGCCGGAAACGATCTGGACGGTGGCCACCATGCCAATCGTTGTCATGCTGGCAATATCGATCCTGCGTGATTTCTGGATCGGCCGGGTGGGCGTCGATGCCATCGCGCTCATCTCGATGGCAGCGGGGCTCAGTCTTGGCCAGCCTCTGGCGGCGATCGTCGTCGCCATCATGTATGCAGGTGGAACGGTACTGGAAGACTTTGCTCGAGGACGTGCAGAGCGAAGCCTGCGCGCTTTGGCCGATCGAGCCCCCCGCGTGGCGCATCGGAAGTCAGCAACCGGTACGGAGACCGTCTCGGTCGATCAGGTCGCTGTGGGTGACGAACTCTTGGTGCATGCCGGGGAATTGCTTCCGGTTGATGGCACCTTGACTGATGCCGCAGCCCTTCTCGATGAATCCGCCGTAACGGGGGAGCCTTTGCCCGTGCGACGGAGCGCCCTCGAGCCGTTGCGCAGTGGTACCGTCAATGCCGGAGACAGTTTTTTCATGCGCGCCTCGGCGACCGCCGAAAGAAGCACCTATGCAGCAATCATGCGCATGGTCGCGGCAGCGCAAACCGTCAAAGCGCCGTTCATTCGTATAGCGGACCGGCTCGCCCTGCTTTTGCTTCCACTCACCCTGCTGGTCGCTGCGGCCGCCTGGTATGTCTCCAACGATCCCATCCGCGGCCTCGCAGTCTTGGTGGTGGCGACGCCTTGCCCGCTGATCCTGGCGGCGCCGGTCGCCTTTATCGGTGGCGTATCGCGTGCCGCGCGAGCAGGCATCCTGATGAAAGGCAGTTCCGCCCTGGAGGCCCTTGCCAGGATACGGACCACCGTCTTTGACAAGACGGGTACGTTGACCATCGGCGGTGCCGAACTGGTTGAGATCGACATTGCCCCCCATCAGCGTGCTGACGAGCTTCTGCGGCTGTTGGCGTCCCTGGAGCAAGCCTCGCACCATGTCCTTGCGAACACCATAGTCCAGCTCGCACGCAAGAAAGGCCTTGTGCTTTGCCAACCGCATCAGGTTCGCGAACATCGTGGGGAAGGTCTTGAAGGACAAGTCGACGGCGTGACTTTGGCCGCAGGCTCAAGGTCGCTTGTCCTCGCCGACAAAGCGCTACCGTATTGGGCCCAGGATGGCGAAGAGAAGCATCGCGATGCGGCGGTACTCAGGGTCTTCTTGGCCCTGAATGGTGAGCTTGCCGGGATATTCACTTTCGCCGACACGCTCAGGGCTGATGTTCACGACACGCTGGATGCGTTGCGGGCCCATGGCGTGAACCGGATTATGCTCCTTACCGGGGATGACGACAAAGCCGCCAATAAAGTCGCGGCTTCTCTCGGTCTCGATGCCACAATCTCCAAAGCCACACCTGCAGACAAAGTCAGAACGGTTGAAGCAGAAAAGCGCGTGGCGCCGACAATGATGGTCGGTGACGGTATCAACGATGCCCCTGCACTCGCCGCTGCCGATGTCGGCATAGCTTTGGCGGCTAGAGGTGGAACCGTTTCATCCGAAGCGGCCGATGTCGTCGTTTTGACCGACAGGCTGCAACTGGTGGCAGAAGCATTGGTGATCGCCAAGCATACGCGGATGATCGCACTTCAGAGCATCGCCGTCGGGCTGGTTCTATCCGGCGCGGCAATGATCTTGGCTGCCTTGGGCATGATTACGCCGGTGGCTGGCGCACTGCTGCAGGAGGGCATTGATGTCGCCGTGATCCTCAATGCCTTGCGCGCTCTTGGCGGAGCAGATGCAAGCTCCATCAGGCAAAAGCGCGCGATCAAGGCTGCAGAACCGCAGCCCCGTTGAGCCTGCCCGTGCGCAGGTCGTCGAGCGCCTGGTTCGCGTCTTCAAGCCGATAGGTCGTGGTGTAGGTGTGCACTCCTGCCTGTTGCGCAATCGGGAAAAACTCCTGTGCATCGCTACGCGTCAGGTTCGCCACCGAAAGCACCTCCCTTTCTTGCCAAAGCAGCTCGTAGGGCATCGAAGGGATATCGCTCATATGGATGCCACCGCAAACCACGCGCCCGCCTTTGCACACTGCCCGCAACGCAGCAGGTACCAGTTCGCCAACAGGGGCGAATATGATCGCGGCATCGAGCTTGACTGGCGGCAGTTCGTCGGATGCGCCAACCCACTCCGCGCCCAACGAACGCGCAAATTCCTGCGCCCGGTCGTCGCCCCTGCGCGTAAAGGCGAAAATCCTGCGCCGCTGCCAAAGCGCTACCTGGGTGATGATGTGCGCAGCCGCCCCGAAGCCGTAGAGCCCAAGGTGTCGACCATCGCCTGCCTTCTTCAGGCAGCGCCAACCAATGAGGCCAGCGCACAGCAGCGGTGCCAGTGCCACCGGATTTGCAGCCGCGTCGAGATCGAATGCGAAGGCATCATCTGCGATGACGTGACTGGCAAAACCGCCATCGCGCGTGTAGCCGGTAAACAGAGGTTGGTCGCAGAGGTTTTCAGCCGCACGCGTGCAGTAGCTGCAACGCCCACATGTGTGTCCAAGCCAGGGAATGCCGACACGCTGACCGAGCCGGCTCGGCGCCACTCCCTCACCGATGAGGTCGACGACGCCGACGATTTCGTGGCCGGGTACGAGTGGACTCTTGGGACATGGTAACTCGCCGTCGACGACATGCAGGTCGGTCCGGCAGACAGCGCATGCTTCAACCCTCACCCTGATTTCGCCTGGTCCAGGGGTCGGGTCAGGGCGATTGACAAGAACCAGGGCCGTACGTGGCCTGTCCAACACCATCGCCTTCATGGATCTAGCTGCGGCGCTGGATTTTCACGCATCGAGGCAAAATCTTGCGACCGAATGTAAGACTCTGGCGCTTATGCATATCTGTCATTTCGAAATAGAGTCCCGTGCCGGCGAGATAGGCAAGGCCCAGCAGCGCGGCATAGATGGTGATGAGACCGGCAGACATGAACAGGCTCCTTTTGTCAGACCTGGCTCATGATTGCAGCAGTGGGTGGCGCGTGCCTTGATCGTCGTCAATCGCCTCGGTTCGCCCTCGTTTTTGCCGCCCAGCAGCGCTGTGGTGCTCCCGCTACGTAGTTTCCCCTACGGATAGAACCGAATTTCGGCGGCCCGGGATTCGCGCGATTGCTGTTGTGACAAGTTCACTGGGATCACAGCCATGTACGCACAGACTTCTGCCAATATCGAATTGCCGTCAGTGTTTCCCCGGCAAGCACCAACAGCCTTATTCGAAGGATCGGCGATACAACCGGTGAGCTTCTTTTCGCCCGGCGCGGAAATCTATGCCCAAGGCGAAAAAGTGAAAGCCATTTACGAAGTCGAGTTCGGCGCTGTCCGCGTCTACAGGCTACTCGCCGATGGACGCAGGCAGATCAGTGCTTTTCACTTTGCAGGCGAGACCTTCGGTTTTGAAGGCGACGCCATGCATCATTTCTTCGCCGAGGCGATCAACTCGACCAGTGTGCGCGTCTTCCGCATCGGCTCGGGAACGGACCTGTCCCACCACCTCCTGCCTCTCGCGCTCAAGGGATTGACCAGAGCACAGGAACATCTGCTCGTGCTGGGTCGCCAGAACGCGATCGAACGCGTCGCCGCTTTCCTGCTCGACATGGCCGAGCGCCAAGGGGATTTACGGCAGATAGATCTGCCGATGTCTCGCATCGACATCGGAGACTATCTTGGCCTTACCATCGAAACCGTCTCGCGCGTCTTCAGCCGGTTGAAGGAAAAGGGCGTCATTCGCCTCCACAGCCTTCGCCGGATCGAGATGCTCAAGCGGGATACCCTGCGCGCCATGGGCGAATGAGATCGCTCGAAACGCATCATATCCAACCGTGGAGAAGGACGATGAAGACCACGCTGACCACCCACTCCGGATTTCGTTTTGACATCCGCCGCGCGCGTCTTGCAGATGAACCGGTCGTGGCCGAATTCTTCAAGCATGTTACCCCCGAGGATCTGCGTTTCCGCTTCCTGGGCACGATGAAGCAAGTATCTCATGAGCGCCTGGTGGCGATGACTCGCTCCGATGATGCGAGCATTCACAACTTCCTTGCCTTTTCCACCGACGGCATGCTGATTGCAGTGGCCACGCTCGCCAGCGATGCAACAGGAAAGCGCGGCGAGGTCGCAATCTGCATCCGTCAGGACCGCAAGCATCTCGGTGTCGGCTGGGAGTTCCTGCGCCATCTCGCGCGTTATGCTCAAGAGCAAGGCCTCGAAACGCTACAGTCGATTGAGGACCGCGAGAACCATGCCACAATCGAACTCGAGCGCGAGATGGGCTTTACGGTTTCGACCGATCCTGATGACCCGACGCTCGTTGTAGTCGAACGCAAACTGAGCACCACTGCCTTGCCTGGATAGTCCTCTCTCCCAAGAACACCGCGAGCAGGCCGTGCTATGAGGCACGGCCTGCTTTTTTTGTCGCCCAACGGCATCGGCGGGAAGCTATGAAAGTTTCGTACGCCATCGATGCTGATCGATTAGCCATGCCTGCTCTGTCGCCTGAGGATTTGGGCTTAGCGACCCTTGCGGAACAGCCTAACTCCCGGCTCCGTCCAACTGCGTTTGGAACGGCGCGCACCAGCAGGGCGTCCTGTTTTGTCCATGCTGTCGATCTCGTGGTCGAAAAGCCAGTGTTTGGTCCATTCTGAAACCATGACATAGCAGCCCGTGATTGCCAGCAGGCCCAACAGCACCGGCAAGGGCAATGGCATCAAACCGAACCAGGTCGCCACGGGCAAATAGGGAATGATGACCGCAACAGTTGCCACCGCCGCAACGAGCGTGGCGAGCAGCCGGCTGGGCCGGCTCGCCCAGAACGCCTTGCGCGTGCGAATGACAAGCAGGATCACAAGTTGGGTCATGACCGACTCGATGAACCAGCCGGTCTGAAACATGGAGGCGTTCGCCTTCACCCCATAGAGCAGGAATGCAAAGGTCGCGAAATCGAAGGCCGAGCTGACAAGCCCGAAGCTGACCATGAACCGCCTGACGAAATGAATGTTCCAGTGGCGGGGCTGCCGCAGTTGATCGGCATCGACATTGTCACTTGCAATTGCAAGGGATGGAATATCGGACAGAAAGTTGTTGAGCAGAATCTGCTTGGCCAGCAACGGTAGAAAAGGCAAGTAGAGCGATGCGGCCGCCATGCTGATCATGTTGCCAAAATTGGCGCTGGTGGTGATGGAAATATATTTCATCGTGTTCGCGAATGTCTTGCGGCCGTCATCGACGCCCCTTAGCAGCACGCCGAGATCGCGCTTCAGCAAGATGATATCAGCGGCCTCGCGCGCGACATCGACGGCCGTGTCGACAGAGATGCCTATGTCGGCTTCGTGCAGGGCCGGGGCATCGTTGATGCCGTCGCCCAGATAGCCAACGACGTGGCCGCGCCTGCGCAGCGCCTCCACAATACGTTCCTTTTGATTGGGATCGATCTCGACGAAGAGGTCGATGTCGTCGACCTTGGCAAAAAGTCCGTTTTTCGTCAGTTTCTCCAGTTCTGCCCCTGTCAGGACCTGGTGCGACCGCAGGCCAATCGCTTCGGCCAGATGCGCCGCGACATAACGATTGTCTCCCGAGATGACTTTCACACTGATACCGCGCTCGGTCAGTCCGCTCAGCGTTTCACGGACACCGCGCTTGGGCGGATCAAGAAAAAGCAGAAATCCCGCAAATATCAGAGCGCGTTCGTCGTCACGGGCAAAGCTTTCGTGTCCGCGAAAGCGCCGGATTGCCAAACCAAGCACGCGATAGCCCTCAGCACTCCAGCGCCGGAACCTCGCCTCGATCGCTTGTCGCCGGGTGGAGTCGAATGGCTGGATGCCGTGGAGATCCTGCACAAAGGCGCACACCTCCAGAACGTTCTGGACGGCTCCTTTGGTGATGAGCAGTTGCTCGCCTGTCCCAGCCTGAACGGCGACGGAGAGGCGCTTGCGAACAAAGTCGTAAGGAATCTCGTCGAGCTTGGTCCATACCGATGCCCCGTCAACAGGCGACGTGTTCGCAATCGCCTCGTCGAGCGGATTTTTCAACCCTGTCTGCAACGTCGCATTGAGCTGCGCCCAAAGAAGGATCTGTTCTGATGGGTTGCCTTCGAGATCGTACCATCCGTCGAGATGAATCACCCCCTCAGTCAACGTGCCCGTCTTGTCGGTGCACAGCAGGTCCATGCTGCCCAGATTTTCGATGGCATCCAGCCGGCGCACAATGACACCGTTGGCGGCCATGGTGCGCGCGCCCCTGGCCAAAGTGACGCTCATGATGGCCGGAAGCAGTTCCGGTGTCAGGCCGACCGCCAAAGCGAGCGAAAACAGCAAAGATTCGACAAGTGGCCGGTCGAGCAGCAGGTTGGTTGTGAGAACCAGCATGACGATCACCAGCATGATCTCTGTCATCAGATGACCAAACTGGCGAATCCCACGGCCAAAATCGGTTTCTGGAATGGCGCGCGCGAGCGCGTGTGCGATCGATGCGAATTCGGTCTGGACTCCGGTCGCCACAACGAGCGCCCTGGCAGTTCCGCTCCGCACCGAAGTCCCTGCAAAGACCACGTTCGTGCGCTTGGCCAGCCGGGCATCGGGTGGGCTAGGGCCGGCGGATTTGAGCACCGGAAACGGTTCCCCGGTCAGCACCGCTTCACTGACGTTGAAGTCCCGTGCGTCAAGCAAGATGCCGTCGGCGGCGATGAGGTCCCCGGCCGACAGGCTGATCACATCACCGGGAACAATATCCTCGATGCCTGTCGGGTATTCCACACCGTCCCGAACCACGACAACCTGCCGAGACATCCGTTGTCGAAGTGTCTCCATGACGCGCGAGGCCCCATACTCCTGGCTGAAGCTGAGCACGCAGCTTGCAAGGACGATTGCGCCGATAATTGCGGCTTCATGCCCTTCCCCCACAAATGCCGATACCAGGGCCGCAAAGACGAGAATGAGGACAAGCGGACTGCGAAACTGGCGGATGAATGTCTTCAACGCCGTTGCACCAGAGCGTGCGCTCAACTGGTTCCGCCCGTGGCTTGCAAGGCGTGCCTGTGCCTCGATTTTCGACAGGCCGGACACTGAGCTCCCCAGCTCTCGCAGGAGCACATCCGAGCCAAGCGCCCAGTAAGCACCTCCAGCGACATTCGCCGGGCCGCCGACCGATGGAGCCTCGCGTGTCATTGTTTCCTGTGGTTTGTTCCCGGAAACGGTCACCGCACGCCCCGGATGTCAATTCGAAAGGATGCGGGTGATGCCGCCCTCGGACATCAACGTGCGCGTGATCCCACCAAAGGCCCATTCCCTCAGCCGACTGTGCCCGTAACAGCCAGACACGATCACATCAGCGCCGATCATGTGAGCGAACTCCACCAGTTGATGGCCACCGGGCTCGCCCAACAGGACCTCGGTCCGCGCCGATACATCGTGCGCCTTGAGGAAAAGCAGGATGTCGGCAAGGCTGGCGCGGATATCTGCCCCTGGCTCGCCTGCCATGGTTGCAACGACAACCTGTCCAGCCCTTGTCAGAAACGGCAGCGCGTCGGTGACCGCGCGCCGGGCTTCGCGACCATCCTTCCAGGCCACGAGGATGGTCTTGCCAGACAGATGCTCGGCATTGTCGGCCGCCAGCAGGACCGGTCGGCCAGCGCCAAGCACCAGGCTGCCAACATCAAGCATCCGGAAGGGATCATCTCCGCGGCCATTGGCCGTGACGATAAGGTCAGCCGACCGGGCAGCGGCGACCAGCGCATGTGTCGGGGTGTGGACGCATTGCATCCACCGGCTTGCGATGGAAGCAGGAACGAGCCGTTCAAAAGTGTTGCGCAACGTCGCCAGGCGCTTTTCCAGCTCCCGGCGCCGCGTCTCCATGACCCCGCCTTCGTAGACGAAACCCTTTTCGGTTGCCACGAGAGGCGGAATATCGGCGGCGGCGAAGCCGATCAGTTGCGCCTCAAATCGCGCTGCCATGGCCGCGGAGAGCTTGACGGTTGGGTCGGGATCCGCGTCAACGGCCAAATTGACGATGATTGTTTTATAGGACACGCTGACACCTCATTGAGGACGACGGAATGCCTTCAATCCCAAGCTTTGGACTGGCGCGCATTGATGCCCGTCAAGAATCGCGTTCGGCAGTTTTCATTCGCAATGACAACGACATCCGGTGAAAGAGGACGACGCCCAAAGTGACCGATAATGTCGTCCACGTGGTCGATGATGATCCCGATGTCCGAAAATCCCTGGGCTTCCTGCTTGCGACTGCCGACTTTGCCATCCGGCTGCATGATTCCGCGACGGCATTCCTGACAGCCGCTTCGACGGAGATCCGGGGCTGCATTGTTTCCGACGTGCGCATGCCGGGGATCGACGGCATCGAATTCCTGCGTCAGCTGAAAGCACGGGGACAAGCGGTACCGGTGATTGTCATAACCGGGCACGCTGATGTCGCACTTGCAGTCCAGGCAATGAAGGAAGGCGCCGTCGACTTCATCGAGAAGCCATTCGAAGATCACGTGCTCATTGATGCGGTGCATTCGGCACTGGCCAATCGCGACCTGGCAGCCGCCACGCATGCACAGGCAGCTGACATCCGCAATCGTCTGTCGACGCTGTCACAGCGCGAACGGCAGGTGCTCGACGGCCTCGTTGCCGGCTTGCCAAACAAAAGCATCGCCTATGATCTGGGCATCAGCCCGCGCACCGTGGAAATTCATCGTGCGAATCTCATGAACAAGATGCAAGCTGGCAGCCTCTCGCATCTGGTGCGTATGGCCCTGGCTGCCGGCTCGCGAGACTAGTTCGGTCTGGCAGGACCATCCCCGACCCGACCAGAATTCCACGGGCGCCAATGGGTTGGTCGTATGTCAACGACAGCGCCGGTGACAACGTCACGCCAGCCAGAAGCCTCCCTTTGGCAGGGAAAAACAAGCGCGTGCACGCCGTCCCGGTCTATGACCGCGAGTTGGAGATCTTGCCCAAAAGGCGCGTTTGCTACCGGATTCCACATCCTGGCAGAGTGATGAAGGTCGAAGCGCGGCGCTTTGACCTGAATCATTTTTTCGAACGACTTCGCAACGATTTGATTGTGGCACCGACAGCGGGCATGCCGGATTGCACACTTTCCATCAGGCATGGATTTGACGCGGATCAAAGATGTCCGGCGATGCCAGTGCTTGGATGAAGGTGCCGACGGGAAAGTGCACATGGTGTCCCCCAAAGCCGGGATAGCATGTGTGGTTCAGCGCGTATCCCGTCGGAGAGGTCCACCAACCTCAAGCTCCTGCGCTATGGGGGGCCAGGCGCAGGAGCCGGGACGGCGGAGGATCGCTGAGGGCGAAGGCCCGCCGACCGCGCGCCAATGTCCTTGTGAAACGCCTCAAGGCCGAGGCGCGCCCGATTTTCCTGACGCTCCGGGAGAACGACCCGCGTTCTCTCGCTGTTCGAGCATCTCGAGCTTTGCCTTTTCGCGGGCGAGCAAATCCCCGATCACCCGACGCCTGTCGGGCTCGGTTTCCCGAGCGAGCAGCCTTTCGAAATGCGCGATATTGGACAGCGCAATAAACCGGTCCACGAGCGCTCCTCGATTTCCGGGACATCGATCAGCAGGTTACACCTTCTGGCGTCAGCCCGCATCACGAAAAGCGCTGCGCGCGGGGGTAACACGGGATCCTGAAGACGGATCGCGAAGCCCCTTTTACGCGCGTGCGAGTTCACGGCTTTTCAACACGCGCTATCCGATAGGTGTGCATGGCGCCCTTACGGCCGATCGAAACATATTCGCCGGTGACGAAGCGCTCCTCGCCGAGCCGGAAACCGATTTCGTCATCACGGTCGCCCATTTCATAATCGAAATACCACTGGCCGCCTGGCTTGCGGCGAAGTTGTCCGACGTGCGCCTCACCGTCGCCGTTGAAGCGCCGCACGCGGCAAAACACCTGATGCGTTTTCCACTCATGAGGATCGAGATGGCCTTTCTCGTCCAGGGGCACCAGCAGGTCATAGCCTTCATGCTGGTCTCCGCCCGGATGTCCTTTCTCCCGTGCAAGCAAAAGCCGCACATGACGGAACCTCGGCGTCAGGTCACTCACAAGTGTCATGGGATTTTCCTTTCTGCGACGACCATGCACGGAGCGGAAAAATCAGACATTGATCCGTGTCAAAAGCTCAACCACGAAGAGACCACGGAAAAGACGTCCGCAGGAGCGCCGATCGAAGCTCGACCCACGTCAGGCGCTTCAGCAAGCCGTACAGGTATGCGCGGCTTGCGAGCACCGCGGCAAGCGCGATCCCGGCGCCGGCTGACGCTTACAGCCGCGCCCAAAACGACGAGCAAACAGACTGCCAGGACGATGCCCAGTCGAAAGGGCAATGTTTCCATGTCACCAATCCAACGCGCTGCGGCCGAACGGCAATCCCGGCTCACTGCCTCAACACATCGTGGTTTCAGTTGACGGTTTGGGCGGACACCTAGATCGTTTCCCTGGCCTCGCGCCCGGACAGCTGATCGATCAGGATTCGGAAGAAGACATGATCGGAGTGATCCGAAAGCGGAGGCGTTGTCGGTTTGAGTGCACCAGGCTCCCACCAATCCAGATGTTTGCTCAGCAACGACCAGGCGTGATCGCGCTGCTGCTTGTGGCCGATGCGGTCCTGAAGCTCTTCATAGGCGCCGTCGGCAACAACACTTTTCCATTCCCGGCCACTGCCGCGCTCTTCGAAAGCGACAGAGACTTTTGGATTGGCGCGCATGAACTCGATTTTCTTGCCCGGCATGGAAAAGGCGTGGAGGTAATTGTGTTCGTAGGCAAAATAGATTGGAACCACGTACGGAATCCCATCTTTCGCGCAGGCAAGGTGCCCCAGTCGCGCAGACGTCAACAGGCGCGTGCACTCCAGAGTGCTCAACGACCGGATCAACATTGGGGCCTCCCCAGATGGTAGGTGACAGCATGCGGCTGCAGCGCTTGAGTCGTTGGCTTTGATCGCAACCGACACTGGCCAACGTCATCGATCACATTTCCTCCACTACACCGGCAAAGCATCTTGGACCTTGAGCAAGATCAAACACCGAACCGTCCTGGTCCGCTGTCGCACGGCCCGGCGTTTCCTTATTCAGTTTGTCGCCTGCAGAATTTGGATGATCCGATCTTGACCTTGATCAAGGCAATCGCTCGCAGCCGGGAAGAACATCAGGAGCCGTAAGGCGGATGACCCGCCGATTTTGAAGGTGAACGAGATGAGCGACAATGCATTGAGACAAGACATCGTTGACGAACTCGAATTCGAGCCAAGCATCGATGCCGCCGAAATCGGAGTGGCAGTCAAAAACGGTATCGTGACCCTGAGTGGGCACGTCGCCACTTATGCGGAAAAAATCACGGCTGAGAGCGTCGTACGTCGTGTCAAGGGCGTGAAAGGCATCGCCGAAGAGCTCGAAGTCAGGCC
Source organism: Mesorhizobium sp. Pch-S (assembly GCF_004136315.1). Lineage (NCBI taxonomy): Bacteria > Pseudomonadati > Pseudomonadota > Alphaproteobacteria > Hyphomicrobiales > Phyllobacteriaceae > Mesorhizobium > Mesorhizobium sp. Pch-S. Next base: position 3,408,195 of record NZ_CP029562.1, on the reverse strand, counting down.
CGCCGGCACTCACCGAACCGCTGACGATGAAATCGCCAAGCGAGCCGTGGAGACGATCAAATGGTCGACTTCAGTTCCGGAAGGAGCGGTTCAGGTGATGGTGCAAAAGGGATGGGTTACGCTCAGCGGCGAGGTGAGCTGGTGGTATCAGAAAACGGCTGCAGTCGATGCGGTCAAGGGGCTTGCGGGCGTGACCGGCGTCTCGAACCACATCGACATCAAGCCGAGAGCTTCGGCGGGCGACGTCAGAAAACGCATTGAAGATGCGTTCCGGCGTAATGCAGAGGTTGAAGCACAGGCAATCAAGATCGACGTGCTGGCAGACGGCAAGGTGCGGCTTGAAGGCAAGGTGCAATTGTGGTCGGAACGCAGCGCGGCGGAACGAGCCGCCTGGTCGGCGCCTGGCGTCAAGACCGTCGAAGATCGCATTACGGTCGGCTGATGGTCAGCCACGTCGGCAACAATGGGTGCGGCCCGGCAGCCGCACCTTTGCCTGCTGCAAGTCACATTCCCGCGATTCCACCTGGCCTGAAGTGCGCTTAGCGCGCGCGAACTCCCAATGAACGCATCTGATCGATCCATTTGCGGCGTCGGCTGCTGGAAACGGCTTCCACGGAACCCAGGAATGTCTGCCTGACGGGGCGTATTCCGACAAAATTGAGGATGCCGCGACGCATGCTGGCGACGCCCTGGCCCAGATACCAGAGGCGATAAAATGCGCTGGGCATGCCCATGGTGACCACAATATGTGCGGAGCATTTCGTGAACATGCTTTTGGTGAGACCAGCCTCTCCGCGCTCTGAATAGGCGAAGGCGATGCCGGGGCGCATGATCTGCTCCAGAAACGCCTTCAGCAGGGCTGGCATGCTTCCCAGCCAAAGCGGGAAGAAGAACACGATGTGATCGGCTTTCTTTATGGCCTCGATTTCGTCCGTCAAATCCGGCGCAACCATACCATGCCTGAACTCCTCCATTGACCGCAGGAACGGAAAGTTCAGCCTGGCTATGTCGATCTCGTGCACGGGGTGACCAGCCAGGCGAGCCCCCTCGGCATAGCTCGAGGCCAGCGCGCGACAAAGGCGCTTGGGGTCTGGATCGGGGTGGCCAACGATAACGACGATACGACGCTGCACGACGTACTCCCAGGTTCGCGCGGAACAATTCAGGTCAATTCGACAGGAAGCGATGAAAGTCTGTCTGGTCGATCAGGGAGCGCGTCACGCCGCCGAAGACCCACTCCCTCAGGCGGCTGTGTCCGTAGCGCCGGACACGACAACATCCGTCTGGTTTTCCCTCAGGAACGAGAGCAAAGCGTCGCTGTCGTGCGTATTCTCGACAATATGCGTGCGCGCCTTGATGCCGTGTGCGGCAAGAAAAGCACCAACATCGGAAAGACTCTCGCGGAGCCAGCTGTCCGTCGCGGCCACAACGGCAACGACGTCGACTTCCCCGGCGATCGCCAGCAACGGCACTGCATCGGCGACCGCGCGTCGCGACTCGCGCGTATCCTTCCACGCAACAGTCACCTTGTTCGCTTGCAGGCTATCTGCGCCTTTTGACGCGATAAGGAGCGGACGACCGGCTTGCAGGACTACGCTGCCGGGATTGCAAGCGCGAAACGCATCGCCAGTGGCTGCGCCATCCGACGCATTCATGATGATGAGATCAGCAGACCTGGCTTCGCGCGCCAGCCCCTGGCCTGGGTTATCGAGACTGTCACGCCACTGCGCATCGACCTTGTGATCGACGACCTTTTCGAATGCGTCGCGCAGCGCTTCGAAATGGTGGGCGATATCCTTGCGCATCATTTGCCAGGCCTCGGCTGCCATTTCGCCGCCTTCCACACCCGTGACGAGCAATGGCGCATCCGCAGCGCAGAACCCAATCAGCCTTGCCTTGAAGCGCCTTGCCAAATCGGTGGCTGCTGTGACGAGCGGGACGACTGGACCGTCAATGTCCAGATTTACGAGGATGGTTTTGTAGCCCATGGCCGGAAACTCCCTTGCCGCGATCGGTTGATGCTGGCAAGGATAGCCTCCCCTCCCAGGCATGCGCCTTGACGACAATCAAAGCACGGCCGACATCACCCTATTCAACTCCCGTTCGCTTGCGCGATGAGCCGACATCGCGCCAGGAACACCCGATGGGCGACGCCGGGAGGGTGAAAAGCCCCAGACTCTAGTTTGCGGCCGGCCAACGCCAGTCGCGAACCTGTGGCAGGTCAATGCCGTGCTGACGAATATAGAGCCGGTGTTCGATCAATCTGTCGCGGATGTCTTGTTTGACGTAGGGAGCCGATGCGCTCAGCCGGTGAACCCTGTCGAAGACATCGGCTGCCAGGTGAAACCGATCGAGATCATTGCGTACCACCATGTCGAAGGGTGTCGTGGTCGACCCTTCCTCCTTGAAGCCACGCACGTGCATGTTGTCGTGGTTGGTGCGTTTGTAAGCCAGGCGATGAATCAGCCAAGGATAGCCGTGATAGGCGAAGATGACGGGCTTGTCCTTCGTGAACAATTCGTCGAATTCGGTATCCGAAAGGCCGTGAGGGTGCTCGGTCTTCGGCTGCAAAGTCATCAGGTCGACGACATTGACCACGCGAACCTTCAAATCCGGGGCATAGCCCCGCAACAGATCCACCGCGGCCAAGGTTTCGAGAGTCGGGATGTCGCCGCAGCATGCCATCACGACATCCGGCTGGCCATTGTGGTCGCTGCTCGCCCATTCCCAGATTCCAATGCCTTTCGAGCAGTGCTTGATGGCCTGATCCATCGTTAGCCATTGCGGCTGCGGCTGCTTGCCTGCAACGATCACGTTGATGCGGTTCCAACTGCGAAGGCAGTGATCGGTGACATGAAGCAAGGTGTTGGCGTCCGGCGGAAAGTAGACGCGAACGATATCGGCCTTCTTGTTGACGACGTGGTCTACAAAACCGGGATCCTGGTGGCTGAAGCCATTGTGATCCTGCCGCCAGACATGGGACGTCAGCAGATAGTTCAAGGACGCGATGGGACGCCGCCAGGCAACATCTTTCGAGGTCTTCAACCATTTGGCATGCTGGTTGAACATCGAATCCACGATGTGGATGAAAGCCTCGTAGCAAGAAAAAAAGCCGTGCCGGCCTGTCAGGAGATAGCCTTCGAGCCAGCCCTGACAGGTATGTTCCGACAATATCTCCATGACGCGACCGTCTGGCGAAAGATGGTCGTCATAGGCGAGTGTCTCGGCGTTCCAGGTCCGATTTGTCACCTCGAACACGTCCTGGAGGCGGTTCGAGGCGGTTTCGTCGGGGCCAAACACCCGGAAATTTCGATGCTCGGTATTGGCGCTGAGCACATCGCGCAAGAAACGGCCGACAAGGCGCGTGGATTCCGCATCCACTTTCCCGGGCGCTTCAACCGCAACCGCATAGTCCTTGAAATCCGGCAGCCTGAGCGGACGCATCAAGGCACCACCATTGGCGTGCGGATTGGCGCTCATGCGTCGGTCGCCTGCAGGCGCCATAGCGGCGATTTCGGCTTTCAGCCGCCCGGCTTGGTCAAACAGTTCGTCGGGCTTGTAGCTGCGCAGCCAGTTCTCGAGCAGTCCCAGATGTTCGGGCTTCTCCATCGTGAAGGGAACCTGGTGCGAGCGCCAATACCCCTCTGCCTTGAGTCCATCGACGGTCTTCGGGCCCGTCCAGCCCTTGGGCGTTTTCAGGATGATCATCGGCCAGATCGGCCGCTCCGGCGCGCCCTCCCCTCTGGCCTTGTCCTGTATGGTGCGGATCATCGAGAATGCCTGGTCGAGCGCACCGGCCATTGCCTGATGCATGGTTGCTGGCTCCTCCCCTTCGACGAGGATCGGCGCATAGCCATAGCCTTCGAACAGTGCCTTCAACTCTTCCCTTGGAATGCGGGCGAGCACGGTCGGATTGGCGATCTTGTATCCGTTGAGATGCAGGATGGGTAAGACCGCGCCGTCACCGGCGGGATCGAGGAACTTGTTCCCGTGCCAGGAGGTGGCCAGAGGTCCCGTCTCCGCTTCGCCATCTCCCACGACACAGGCTGCGATGAGGTCGGGATTGTCGAACGCAGCACCAAAGGCGTGGCTCAGCGAATAACCAAGTTCGCCGCCTTCGTGGATGGACCCTGGTGTCTCGGGCGCCGCATGGCTGGGAATGCCGCCCGGAAAGGAGAATTGGCGGAACAGGCGGCGCATGCCGTCAGCGTCCTGCGAAACCTCCGGATAGAGTTCGCTATATGTGCCCTCCAACCATGTCGAAGCGACAATGCCGGGAGCGCCATGGCCCGGTCCCGCAATGAACAGCACCTGGTTGCTTGTCTGTCGGACGATGCGATTGAGATGGGCATAGATGAAATTCAGGCCGGGTGTTGTCCCCCAGTGCCCCAACAGCCTTGGCTTGACATGTTCCTTCCTCAACGGTTCGCGCAGGAGAGGATTGTCGAGCAGGTAGATCTGCCCGACAGACAGGTAGTTGGCGGCGCGCCACCACTTGTCGATGAGAGCGAGTTCATCATCGGACAAGGTGGTATCTGGGCTCGGGACGAGGGTCTTGTGATCAGCCATTCGGGTTCTCCGGCTTGAACTGCGAGCGGTCGCGGCGTCCTATCGAAACGGACAAAGATAGCCGCAACGTGACAAGTCGGGCGGTTTTGTCCTTGATGTCTGTCAAGGCAATCGGTCACCTACCCGCTAGGAGACCTCGGGAGGCGATCATGACGGACACGATTCTGGCGCTGAATGTCGGTTCTTCCAGCCTGAAATTCGCGCTGTTTTCACTCAACGGCGATCCATGCCTTACACCCATCCTGCGGGGCGGCGTGGAGCGACTGGCCGCCACACCGCGATTGACGATGGCAGCGGCGGACGGCACGCCGTTGGCGGATGCCGTCTTTGGGGGCAACGATGGCAACGCTGACGTCCTGCCTTTTTTGCTGAATGCGATTGAGTCCAAACTGGAGGGGGCAAATCTGCTGGCGGTTGGCCATCGCGTGGTTCACGGCGGGCGCGACTTCACCGGGCCTCGGTTGGTGACAGCCGAACTGCTTGAAGATCTGGATGGTTTGGTGGCGCTGGCGCCGCTGCACGAGGCTCAAAACATCGCGCCGATGCGGACCTTGCGCAGATTGCGCCCGCAACTGGTACAAGTTGCCTGTTTCGACACGGCGTTCCACAGCACCATGCCTGAGATCGCCACCCGGTTTGGATTGCCCCGCGCCTATGAGGCGATGGGTGTGCGTCGCTACGGCTTCCATGGGCTTTCCTACGAATACGTCTCCGGGCGCATGCAAGACATCGCTCCGGATCTTTCGAACGGACGCGTCATCGCCGCGCATCTGGGCAATGGAGCCAGCCTTTGCGCGCTGTTGCAGGGTCGCAGCATCGACACGACCATGGGTTTCAGCGCCCTCGACGGACTTTTGATGGGAACGCGTCCCGGAACGCTCGATCCTGGTGTCATACTTCACCTGCTTCAGCGCCAGGGCATGACCGCTGCGCAGATCGAGGACCTGCTCTATCATCGCTGCGGCCTTCTAGGGGTATCCGGTGGCATCGCAAGCGACATGCGCGAATTGCTTGCCAGCAAGGACGCCAGCGCACGTGAAGCGGTTGAACTCTTTGCCTATCGGTGCGCCAGCCAGATCGGCGCTCTGGCAGCTGCCCTGAACGGCCTGGATGGCCTTGTATTCACGGCTGGGATTGGCGAGCATTCCCCTGAGATCCGCAAGAGGGTATGTGACCGCCTGCGGTGGCTGGGCGTACGGATCAACGAGGAGGCCAACGACAGCAATGCGCCGCTCATCAGCACCGGAGCCAGCACAGTCGAGGTTCGCATCGTCCCGACGGACGAGGAAGCGATGATTGCGCGCCATACGCTGGCGAAACTGAAGAACCGGCACCGCGCACACGCGTGATCTAGAAATGTTCTCCGGTCCGGAAAGGACCGATCCGGGTTCCCGCCGAAATCAAATACGCGGTCGACCATCCGATGAGGAGAAACCCGTTAATTCCCTCCAGCGCGGCGAACATGCGCCACCCTGGTGCCGGCACGACATCTCCATAGCCGATGGTCGAGAACGTGACGGTCGAGAAGTAAAGCGCGGTGGCAAAGTCAGGTATAAGACCGAACAGGCGGTAACATGCTGCCCACAACCATATTTCGAGCGTCAGTACGCCAAAGAGGCCGAGCACGACGCTGATCATGGCCGCCACGCGGCTGCGTTGACCATGCATGCGGAACGTTGTCACGAGCTTAGCCATGCCATGCGTGATCAGAATGAGACCGAATGTGTGGATCAATACGGTGAGCGCAATCACCACGGTGCCGCCTGCGAGGGAGCCGGTCATGTCTGTGCCAGCTTCGTTGACGCTTGTCGCCGACAATGCTCGAAGGTGAATGCCAGCCTGTTTGTGCTCACCTCGGGCATCCCATTCATCAATCTGTCACTTTCCGAACATGCAAACGGTACGAATTTCAGCGTAAGCTAGTGGTTGTGGCGCGATCTGCCTTGCGCTATCGCAAATCGTTCTTGTGTTCGTTCCTGCCCTGACAGGCAGCGGAAAACGCTACCGTCGCGCTGACGCAGCGCGACGCGATTTCGCCGCATCGGTGCGTCTTCGAGGACAGCTGCCGCATTCTGATGCGCCCTACCGGCACGTTTTCCCATCCCGGTTGATGGATTTGCGATCCATGCGGCCTGGCATGTCCGAGGCGAAGCTTACTCTCTCACCCGCTCTGTGGCCTCGTCGATCAGCAAGAGACGCGCCTGAGCTCAGCGCAGGATCGCGATCGACGGTATTCGGCAGCGACAGATTATTGGAACCGCCGCATAGGGCGGGCGTTTCCAATGCTGCTTTAGCTACAAAGCCACGCCGAGAATGATCGCAAATCACTTGAACCGTCGCCAAAAACCGAGAGTGCCACGTGACGACATACGCAACCGTGATCGACAACATTGCGCGGGCTTTCTACGAAATCGACGGGTCATCGTGGGACGACATGCCTGAAGTCATGCAGGAGAGGATGCGCTCGCAGGTCGAATATTGCCTTGCTGGATCGCAGTACGCCTCCACAATGCTTCGCCGGCATGCCAATGATGAAACGGGCCAAGGGGGAATATCAGCATGCCAGGCTACAATTGGGAGCGGCCACCGCGCCTTTGGGAGCGTCGGTGGTTCAAGGCGATCGCGGTGATGTTGGCTGGCGCGTCAGTCGTATGGCTGCAGTTGCGCCTGCGCTCCTAGGCGAGCGCATGCTGTTTTGAGGATGGTGGCTGAACTGAAAGTCGAGCTGAGTGTCCGGCCTCTGTAAGTGCCAGTTCGTGAGAAACTCGACCGACGATATGTCCACTTTGATACGGAACAGCTAATATTCCGGTGCTATCGACAATCGGCAGCCGCCGAATCGTCTTTCTCGACACACTTCAACTAGAGCGAGCGTTAAGTGACGCTTTCTCCACCGCGAGATTGTCATGACCTCTTCTGCAAATACAGGCGTTTCCAGGCGTACCCTTGGGCTGGATCCGGCCATTGCGATCGGTCTCGGCGCAGCGATAATCTTTTTTCTGGTCAGTGGTACGATCGCATATCTGAACCTTCAAGCGCTACGCGAGGGCAATGAGCGGATCGTCCAGACCCACCGCGCCATCGTCGCACTCGATCAGATGCTCTCCATTGTTCAGGACGCGGAAACGGGTCAGCGCGGTTTCCTGCTGACCGACGACGCCCGCTACCTTGAGCCTTACACCGCAGCCTTGCGGTCAGTCCCGCTGAAGCTCGCTGAAATCGGCGATCTCTCCGGCGAAAGTTCAACGCAGGCGCCCAGGATCGCCAGGCTGAAACAGCACCTGGACGCCAAGCTCGACGAAATGAAGGACACCATCGAGCTGCGTCGTTCCCAAGGTCTCGAAGCCGCTCTCGCGCTTGTGAATTCAGACCGCGGCAAGACCGAAATGGATGCCATTCGCGTCCAGCTCGCCGAAATGGCGACCGAAGAAACGCGGGTGCGCCAGGAACGTCTCGCGCAGATGGCCAGTGCACAGGCCACGGCACTCGCCAGCAGCCTGCTTTCAGGGGTACTCGGTCTGATCTTGACGCTGACGATCGGCTTCCTCATTCGCCGGGCCACCTTGGCCCGGCGACGCGAAGAGTGGCTGCAGGCCGGCCAGGTCGGACTGGCCACGGCGATGTTGGGCGACCAGTCGCTGGAGCAGCTTGGTGACAGCGTGCTGCAATTCCTGGCAAGCTATACCGGCGCTGTCGCGGGTGCTTTGTTCGTTGGCAGCGGTGTCTATCGGCGCGCTTCGGCCTATGGCGTGCCGGAAGGCGCCAAACTCCCGTTGGAGATCAAGCCGCGGGACGGCCTGCTGGGACAAGCCGTTGCCGAAAACCGAACCCTGGTGGTCGAAGACGCGCCCGGCGGCTATCTGGCCTTCGGTTCGGCACTCGGCCAGGCACGTCCCAGCCATCTCGCTCTGGTGCCAGCAAGCCTGGACGGCAAGGTCAATTCGGTCTTTGAACTCGGGTTCCTTCATCCCATCGACGAACGCACCGTAGCGCTTCTGGAAGAGGCATCCGCGGCCATTGCCATTGCTGTGCGGTCAGCAACATACCGCGAGGAACTGCGAACCCTCCTGGACGAGACCCAGCGTCAAGCCGAGGAGCTCCAGACGCAAAGCGAGGAACTGCGTGTCTCCAATGAGGAACTGGAGGAGCAAGGACGTGCGCTCAAGGAATCCCAGGGGCGCCTGGAGCAACAGCAGGCCGAGCTTGAGCAGACCAATTCACAACTCGAAGAACAGACCCAGCAGTTGGAGACGCAGCGCGACGATCTGGAGCGTGTCAACGCTTCCGTGCAGTCGAAGGCGCGCGAACTCGAGCAGGCGAGCCGGTACAAGTCCGACTTCCTTGCCAACATGTCCCATGAGCTGCGCACCCCGCTCAACTCCTCGCTGATCCTCGCCAAGCTGCTGGCGGACAACGCCGACGACAATCTGACCGAGGAGCAGGTCAAATACGCCAAGACGATCCAGTCGTCAGGCAATGACCTGCTGACCCTCATCAACGACATTCTGGACCTGTCCAAGATCGAAGCTGGTCATGTCGAGATCCGCCCGGAAGCCGTTCCGGTGGAACGGCTCGCCAGCAATCTGCGCCAGCTTTTCGAGCCCGTGGCGGCCGAAAAGAAGCTCGATCTCATCGTCAATGTGGAAGAAGGCTGCCCTGCCGAGATCGAAACCGATCCACAACGTCTCGAACAGGTCCTCAAGAACCTTTTGTCGAACGCCTGCAAATTCACCGAGACCGGCCAGGTCAAGCTGTCGATAGCAAAGGCCGCAAATGAGCGCATTTCCTTCGCCGTTTCCGACACCGGGATCGGGATCAGCGCGGAGCAGCAGCAGCGCGTTTTCGAGGCATTTCACCAGGCCGATGGCACCATCAGCCGCAAATTCGGCGGCACAGGCCTTGGCTTGTCGATCTCGCGTCAGCTTGCCCAGCTGCTGGGTGGCATGATCGACGTCCAAAGCGAGGAAGGAAAAGGAAGCACCTTCACCGTCACGATCCCGGCGGGGTTCGATCCGGCGAGGCTGCCCTCTCGCGAAATCCCGGCGAGCATCGCGGCCACCGTCGTCCCGACCGCTACGGACGCGCCGCGCTCGGCCCGGCCAACGGTCCTGCGACGGGTGAAGGACGACCGCAACGCACTAGCCGATGCCAAACGAGTGCTTTTGGTGGTCGAGGATGACGACAAGTTCGCCGCCATCCTGCGCGATATTTCCCGGGAAATGGGATTTCACGCGCTAGTCGCGGGAACCGCCGACGAAGCATTAAATCTCGCAAGGGACTTCCTGCCGAGCGCAATCATCCTCGATGTCGGGCTGCCAGACCAGTCCGGCCTGTCAGTGCTCGACCGGCTGAAGCGCGACGACCAGACCCGGCACATCCCCATCCATGTCGTCTCGGGGCAGGATCATTCCGAAACCGCTTTTGCGCTGGGCGCCGTCGGCTATGAGATCAAGCCGGTCAAGCGCGAACAACTGGTCGAAGTCCTGCAGAAGTTCGAGGCAAGGCTCACCAAGCGCGCGAACCGCATTCTGATCGTCGAGGATGATCCCGTCCAGCGCGAAGCGGTGTCGAAACTGCTGGCCGCCGACGACGTCGAAACCGTCACCGCCGGTACGGCGGCCGAGTGCTTCCAGCTCCTCGGCGAGCAGACATTCGACTGCATGGTGCTCGATCTCACCCTGCCGGATGCCTCCGGTTATTCGCTGCTCGAAAAGCTGAGTCAGGAAGGCGATTACTCCTTCCCTCCGGTGATCGTCTACACCGGCAAGGAACTCACGGCCGACGATGAACAGCGTCTTCGGCGCTATTCGAAATCGATCATCATCAAGGGCGCGAAGTCACCGGAGCGCCTGCTCGATGAGGTCAGTCTGTTCCTCCATCAGGTCATTTCGGAGTTGCCGCAGGAACAGCAGAAGATGATCCGCAAGTCGAGGAACCGTGACGCTCTGCTTGAAGGGCGGCGCATCCTCATTGTCGAGGATGATATTCGCAATGTTTATGCGCTGACCAATGTGCTGGAGCCGCGCGGAGCAAGCGTCGAAATCGCCCGCAATGGGCAAGAAGCCCTGAATGCCTTGTCCAGCACGGTCAACGAACAGGCAAAACCAATCGACCTCGTGTTGATGGACGTCATGATGCCGGTGATGGATGGGCTGACCGCCACACGGGAAATTCGCAGGCAGTCCCAATGGAAGAAACTGCCCATCATCGCGCTGACCGCAAAGGCGATGCCGGACGATCAACAACGTTGCATCGACGCTGGCGCCAACGACTACATGGCAAAGCCACTGGATGTCGAAAAGCTCCTGTCTCTCGTGCGCGTATGGATGCCAAAGTGACGGAAACCGGCGCGCCCGCAAAGGTCGAGGACATCGAAATCCGGCTGCTGCTGGAGGCCCTGTTCGTTCGCTACCACTATGATTTCCGCAACTACTCGATGGCTTCGATCAAGCGCCGGCTCCGGCAGGCGCGCCAGCAGATGGGGTTCGCCACCTTCTCGGCGATGCAGGAACAGGTCCTGCACGAGCCGGCCATGCTGCCGCATCTTTTGCGCTATCTCACAGTGCAGGTCAGCGAGATGTTCAGGGATCCGAGCTACTTCCGTGCCATCCGCGAAAAGGTGGTGCCTCACCTGAAGACCTACCCTTCCCTCAAGGTCTGGATCGCAGGCTGCAGCGAGGGCGAAGAACTCTATTCGCTGGTCATTCTGTTTCGCGAGGAAGGTCTGGAAGAACGCACCATCTTCTACGCCACCGACATCAACCAGGACGCGCTTCATGCCGCGGAAGCCGGCGTCTACGCCATCGACCGGATTCCGCTTTTCACGGAGAACCACCGCAAGTCGGGGGGCAGATCGTCGCTCTCGGACTATTACCAGGCCGCTTATGGCAAAGCCTCGTTCGACCGGACGTTGCGCCGCAACGTCGTGTTTTCGGACCACAGCCTGGTGACGGACGCGGTCTTCGCCGAAATGCACCTGATCTCCTGCCGCAACGTCCTGATCTATTTCGATCGCGATCTGCAGGACCGGGCGCTCGGCCTTTTCAAGGACTCGCTCGCCCGCAAGGGTTTCCTGGGCCTCGGCGCCAAGGAGAGCCTGCGCTTTTCGCACCATGGCGATGGTTTCGAGGATTTCGTCCGTGAAGAGAAGATCTACCAGGGGCGCTGGCCGTGACGCCAAGCCCTGCAGAAGCCATCGTCATCGGAGCCTCGGCAGGGGCCCTTGAGGCGCTCTCCGCGATTCTTCCCAAATTGCCGCGGAACTTCGGTTTGCCGATCCTGGTTGTCGTCCATGTTCCGCCTGACCGGCACAGCCTGCTGGCGGAACTGCTGGGCGCAAAGTGCCTGGTGGCCGTCAAGGAAGCCGAGGACAAGGAACCCATTGTCGGCGGCACGGTTTACGTCGCCCCGCCAGACTATCATCTCCTAGTCGAGGTCGAGCGGACACTGGCACTCTCCTGCGACGAACCTGTCCTGTTTTCGCGCCCTTCGATCGACGTCCTTTTCGAGAGCGCCGCAGACGCCTATGGGCCAGCACTGCTCGCCATTGTCCTCACCGGCGCCAACCAGGATGGCGCGCGCGGATTGCGGGCAGTCGTCGCATGCGGCGGCACTGCACTCGTCCAGGACCCGGCCGGCGCGTTCGCGCCGGCAATGCCGGAAGCGGCAATCCACTCAGTTCCCGGCGCCCTTGTCATGTCGCTCGATGAGATCGCCGTCACGCTCCAAACCATGCAGGCCCGTCCATGAACCCAGTTCATTTTCTCCTTGTCGACGATCTCGAAGAGAACCTTCTCTCGCTCGAAGGTCTGCTGCGCCGGGATGACCTTGTTCTGCTGAAGGCTCGCTCAGGCGACGAAGCCCTGGAGCTGCTGCTTCAGCACGATGTCGCGCTCGCCTTGGTCGACGTGCAGATGCCTGGCCTCAATGGCTTCGAGCTCGCCGAACTGATGCGTGGCAATGAGCGGACCCGCCGCATCCCGATCATCTTCGTGACGGCAGGCAGCGCCAGTGGCCAGCGCCGGTTCCGCGGCTACGAGACCGGGGCGGTGGATTTCATCCAGAAGCCGATCGAACCCGACATCCTGCGCAGCAAGGCGGATGTGTTCTTCGAACTCTACCGCCAGCGCCAGCAGATTTCAGCCCAGCGCGATGCATTGCAGGCTCAGGCCGAAGCGCTCGCCGAAGCCGGCCGGCGCAAGGACGAATTCCTGCTGACGCTGACGCAGGATCTGAGCCTGCATCAGGATGCCAGGGCGCAGCAGGATGTGCTGCTGCGCGAGGTCAACCATCGCATCAAGAACCTGTTCAGCCTGACCTCCGGGCTGATCTCGCTCAGCGCAAAAACCGCGCAGACGGTCGATGAACTGTCCAGTGACCTGAAAGGGCGTCTGCGGACGCTTGCGGCAGCGCATGATCTGACGCTTCCCGACCTGAACAACGGCCAGACCCCGGTCAGCTCCGCCGCAACGGTTGCTGCCCTCGTGAAAGCCATCCTTGCCCCTTATGAACTTGAGCACGCCTCACGCATCGAAGTTGCGGGCGCCGATGTGCCGATTTCGGGCAGCGCGCTGACGTCACTCGCGCTGCTGCTGCACGAACTTGCCACCAATGCCGCCAAATATGGTGCGCTGTCGACACCGGAGGGCCGCCTGAGGGTCACGATCTCCGATGGCGGCGAGGATCTACGGCTTGCCTGGAAGGAGGAAGCCAACCTTGCTTCGCGCAGGGATCCCGGCCGGGAAGGATTCGGTACAGCGCTGGAGAAGGCCGTTCTGCGGGGTCTGGACGGGCGCATTCTGAGAGACTGGCAAGACAGCGGGCTTGCCCTGACGCTCGACATCCCGCTGGGCAGCTTGCTGCCGCCAAAAACGCCTTTGAAAAGCGATCGAGACCGGCCTGATCAGGAGCGGCGCGTCTGAACGAGACTAGCGTTTTTTTGAGTGTCGTCGCACATTTGATTTCGGATCGGATTTTCAACCCACCGAAGAAAAGGCGAGACCGCCGGTTCAGCGCCGGGGTCTCGCCCGGGAATGCGGGCCAGATGGCCGGCGCACTCGTGCCTGGAAAGCGCCAATGGTAGACGACGTCCTGACTGACGAGAACGGTCGCGACAAACAGGGCGTCGAAGCTGGTGTCCGCAAGATCATCCACATCGACATGGATGCCTTCTATGCATCGGTCGAACAGCGGGACAATCCAGAACTGCGCGGCAAACCGGTGGCCGTCGGCGGATCGGCGGCGCGCGGTGTCGTGGCGGCAGCCAGTTATGAGGCGCGCGCCTTCGGCGTCCACTCGGCGCTCGCCTCGGTCACTGCCAAACGCCGCTGTCCCGATCTCATCTTTGTGAGGCCGCGCTTTGACGTCTATCGGGCGGTATCGCAGCAAATCCGCGAAATCTTCGCCGAGCACACCGACCTGATCGAACCGTTGTCGCTCGATGAGGCTTACCTCGACGTCACGACAAACAAGCACAACATCGCCATAGCCACCGAAATCGCAGCGCTGATCCGCGCGCGCATCAAGGAGGTGACAGGCCTCAATGCGTCAGCCGGCGTTTCCTATTGCAAATTCCTTGCAAAAATGGCGAGCGATCTGAACAAACCCAACGGCCAGGCTGTCATCACGCCGAAGCATGGACCGGCTTTTGTCGAGGCGCTGGCGGTGAAGAAATTCCACGGCGTCGGACCCGCGACGGCGGCGAAGATGGAAAGGCTGGGTATCCTGACGGGTTCGGATCTGAGGGCGTGTTCCTTGCCGTTCCTGCAGGAGAATTTCGGCAAGGCGGGTTCGTGGTACTACCGCATCGCCCGCGGGATCGACGATCGGCCTGTCCAGCCCGACCGGCCGCGCAAATCGATCGGTGCGGAAGACACCTTTGCCACGGACTTTGTGGCGTTTGAGCCTGCCAAGGCTGAGTTGTCGCCGCTGGCGGCAAAGGTCTGGCAATATTGCGAGTCTCGCGATTTCTCTGGCAAGACCGTGACACTGAAGATCAAATATGCCGACTTCCAGATCATCACACGCAGCAGGACACTTGTCGCTCCCGTGACGAGCGAAGCGCAACTGATCGAACTGGCGGTCGGCTTGTTGGCCGGAACATTTCCGACACGCAAAGGCATCCGCCTGCTCGGGATCACCCTGTCTTCCCTCGTCGCCGCACCCAACCAGCAGCCGCAGCTCTCCTTCGGCCTCTAAGGAACGCGCCCGAGATACCCAGGGCGGGGCGAAGGTTCTGTACCACAGCGCACGCTGCCCGTGTCGTATGTGTCCATAGGATCGGCGCTCCCGGCTTCCCGGTCCATCGCATTGTCGCGCCGCAACACCATCGCCAACCCGACCAGAGCCACCACAAAGATCGGCACACCGGTGAGCACCAGCAAGCCGATTTCGCCGCCGAACATCTGATCGTTCTGGAACATCAGGTACTCCTAGTGCAGCGCACTTTCCGGCCGGGCAGTCTCCTTGGTATTCTCCGTGCCGACCGGCAGACCGTCGGCGCCGGCTTGCTGCGCCACCGGACCTTTGCCTCGTTGCAGGGTCGGGCCGCTATCGCATGCAACAAGAGCGGTCATCATTGCGACCAGAGTGAAAGCTCTCACTGGATTTTCCTCCGCCACAACGAACGGAGCGTATCGATAGAGGTTCCAAATTTATGACATTTGGCAAAGACACCGGCCGCTGCGCACTGCGGCGAGCGGTGGCAACTGGCTTGACGCCTTCTGTGCGCTCGGCCCGTCAAACAATTGGAACCTGCCGATGCAATCGCAGTTAACCAACGCGCACCTGGCGCTGCACTTGAGAGGGAACGATGGCTTCCAGCGTACTTATCGGAATTCTTATAACTTTTCTCGTTATTGTCCTCGTGTTGTATCTCGTCCAGAGACTGCCGATTGAAGGCGGTATACGCCAGATCATCCAGCTCATCGTCATTGTCATCGGCATCATCTCACTGCTGAAATATCTCGCAGTGTTTTGATCCCATTCACCTCGAAAAGGAGCAAAAAATGGCAGACAGCAACAGCACCGCCGAGCAGATCACGAGCGAAGTCCAGGAAGCGCTGGAGAAGCAGATTGCCAGCCTCAAGCGTGAGATCAACAAGATCAACCGGTCGCTGGCCGACCGCGCAGACGACCTTGCCGAGCAGACCAACGGTTTCCTCGATCTGGCTTCGGACAGGGCATCGCGCGCGGCTGAGCAATTGAGGTCGCGCGCTCACTCCGTCTCGGAAGCCGTCAAGGAAAATCCCGGGACCGTTTCCAGCGCAATGCTGATCGGCGGCGCGGTTGGCCTTCTGGTTGGCCTGTTGATCGGCCAGGCCGAGAGCCGACGCCGCTGAACATTCGAGAGGCCGAGTCCATGGATTCGGCCTTTCTTTGCGGGCGTGGGAACAGTACTTCCCGCACGAATTTACAAAGCAGCATAGGCAGGCCATGTCATGAGCGAAATCGAGACCATTCCCACGCTGGATCTCAACCGCTACCTCGGTCGCTGGCATGAAATCTGCCGTCTTCCGCTCAGATGGGAGGGCGAAGCGGCAACCGACATCACCGCTACCTATTCCCTGAAGGAGGACGGGAAAGTTCGCGTCGACAATCGCTGTTTCGACAAGGATGGCCAAGCGACACGGGCTCTCGGCGAAGCGACGCCGGTGGATGATACGAACGCGCGGTTGAAGGTCACTTTTCTCCCAAAGGGTCTACGCTGGCTCCCGTTCACGGAT
Source organism: Mesorhizobium sp. Pch-S (assembly GCF_004136315.1). Taxonomy (NCBI): domain Bacteria; kingdom Pseudomonadati; phylum Pseudomonadota; class Alphaproteobacteria; order Hyphomicrobiales; family Phyllobacteriaceae; genus Mesorhizobium; species Mesorhizobium sp. Pch-S. The sequence goes on along the minus strand of NZ_CP029562.1, from coordinate 3,391,903 downwards.
GGGGACTACTGGGTGCTCAAGCTGGACCCCAACTATCAGGTGTCGCTGGTCGGAACACCAAATCGCAAGCATCTGTGGCTGCTTTCTCGAGATTTTTCGCTTCCGCCAGAAATCCGGGGCGCGTATCTGGCAGAAGCCCAGCGCCAGGGTTTCGACCTTGCTGACCTCATCACACCGCAACACACGGGTCGCGTGGTCAGGGATGAGATGCTGGCCAACGACTGAAACGAGTGCTGGCATTGGCCTCGTCGCGTCGGACGTAGCGCTTTAAACGACCTGCTGCTCCAAGTTTCCGGAACGATACCGGTGAACTTCCGTTGGTTCATGAGATTGCCATCTGGCGGTCCAAGAACCAGGAGGAAGAACAATGACCAGATTTCTTTGCGTAAGCGCCGTGGCGTTGGCAGTCATGACCGGTTCGGCTTTGGCCGCCGGCGAGACCGGAACATCGGCGCTCGATAACCCGGAAAAGATGGCGCCCTTCTACACCGACAAGGACATGAAGACCCTCAAGTCCGATGCCGACTTCAAGGCAGCGTGGGAAGCTTTGACCAAGGAAGATCGCGACAGCATGATGAAGGAATGCAGCGGCAAGACGATTGCGGCCGACCACGACAATTTCTGTAAGATGACGAAGCAACTCGGTGGTGCGAACTAGACAGCGGAGCCGCCTCGATTGTGTCTGAATACGCCTCGCGCGCCGCGGCCGGCTGGTGACGCCTCCGGGCGGTCAACAACACCAACCGGCCGCCCTACCCCAAACGGGTGATGCGTCCTGGACAGGCTTGGGTACGATCTTAGCCGGCGCTGGAGCCTAACCGGCGTTAGGCCGGCGCTGCCGCACTTTGGCGCCGGCCGCTCTTTCCCCAAAACTTTTTTTGAACCTGGCATCGCATGATTGCGTTGAGCTGCGGTCCAACTTGCCAGTTGCGCCGCCTTGAGCCCGCTCGAGGAGGCGCCTTTTTTTTGGGCTGGCCGTCGCATATTTCGGGAACGGCGGACGACGCCGATTGTTTATCTCAGGCTGATGGACCTCTCCGTTGGCGATCCGGGCCGGTCCGATGTTGTCCACACTCCATCGGGCCGGTACCGGAACCTTAATGGCCAAGTGGCTTTCGCGCCAGTTCGGTCAATTCAGCCTCATCCCTGACACCGGCTTGATACTGGGCGATGATGCGCGCCGCGCGCTGTTCCCTGTCACAGACGTTCTCGAACTTTGGGCAAGTCGCGGCGAACACCCTGACAAGCATCTCAATCTCGGCGGGCTTGAACACGCCAGCCTCCTCCAGCTTTTGGCGTATGGGCATAGCGCTTCTCCTTTGCCGGTTAAGCCGCCATGCGGCGAAGTCCGGGACGCAAAAACCCTTATGTCAAAAACGTTTGCGGGATGGCAGCGGTTTCAAATTTTTGGAACGGACGTGGGCCCGGCAAGTTGTGTGAGACTGGCACCCACTTCCAATCCGCGCGCCAGTGTCGGCCCGATGCGCTATGTCCCTTCCGCGTCGGGCCGGCGGCTACCTCCAGCAATCTTACGTGTTGTCTGTTGCCCGCACATGCGCGGCGACATACTCGTTCAGCGTCGTGCGGCCACGCTCGAGGTTTTCGAGCGTCGGGCTTTGCTCATCGACAACCGATGCCGTCATGCGGGCATAGGAATGCGCGGCGGCTTCGGAGAAACCCAGTTCCATGAACGTCTCCAGCCATTTTTCGCGCGGCACCGTGGCGACCTGCACGTCGCGGTGCAACGCAGCTGCAAATGCCCGCGCAACATCACCGGCGCTGTAGCGCTGCGGGCCTTCGACATGGCGGAGCTCGGTGTTGTCGACCGGCTCGAGCATCCGGCGAGCGGCCGCCTCGCCGAGATCCGCCGGATCGACCATCGGGAGCGTCATCTCGGCGGCGAAGAAGCTGGGAAGCTTGCCTTCATTTTTCACCGTATCGAGAGACGTCATCCAATTGCTCATGTAATAGGCGCCGCGATTGATCGCGGCCGGAATGGACTGAGCCTTTAGCTTCTCTTCGAACCCGTGGAGCACGGTGAGGTCACCACAGCGCTGACCTGGACGAGCTCCTATCGCCGATGCAGCGACGACCTTCTCCAGCCCGGATCCTTCAAGGGCTTCTACGATTGCTGCAACGGTAGCCCGTTCCTCGACATCGGTATCGCTTGACGGTGCAGCCGGCGGATTGAGCAGGAATGCGCGCTTGCCGGTAAGCAGGACATTGCGCAGTCCAGTGATGTCACGCACGTCCGCGACCGCAATTTCCGCCCCCGCATTTTTCAGGTCAATGCATCGCGCGGCATCACGTGTCACGACGGTCACCGCTTCCCCACGTTTCAGCAAAGTGCGTGCCACCGCCGAGCCAACATGGCCGCTTGCGCCAAGAACAATGTGCAAGATCTCTCTCCTCGGTTTGTAGATTGGGTCTGTTCACAAAACGGGTCGGCGTCCACGCGGTTCCTGCCGATGGGAGGCAGCACCTCCGCGTTATCAAAAAAGCGGCGCATATGTCCGCGCAGGCCGAGAAAGAGACTTTGGAGCCACTGGAGCTCGCTCTCAGGTTCTGTCGATCGCCACACAGAAGAAAGCAGGAACCTCTGGCAACCAGCCGAATTAACGCTCGGAAGGATTTCAAAACGGAGACGATGTGATGAGGATTTTACGTCCGAAGACAGCGATGGTTCCGGTTCTGGCGGCGTTGATGGTGAGTGCCAGTGCAATCGTGGCCGGTGCGCAGGATATGATTGTCACGCCCGAGCAGGACACCGTCATTCACGAATACGTCAAGAAGAAACCGCTGGCGTCGTTGTCCGTGCCAGGGATCGAACTCAATATCGGATCGTCGGTACCAGACACGGTTGAACTGTACAGTTTCGAGGAAGTTCCCGATGTCAGATATCGCTACGTGGTGATCGACGACAGGACCGTCCTTGTCGACCCCGCAACCCGCAGGATCATCAAGGTCTACGACTAGACCGTGCATCCGCCGCCATTCCAGCGAATGGCGGCGGATTTCGTTCGTATCCTTTGCGCCCGCCCGTCGACGTCGTCGACGAACGCTGATTTAAGAACGCGACGCCTTCGCGTTGATCACTCACAGGCTGTCCTTTGAAATTTGCAACCATCCTTTAGGTCGAAGGAGGGTTCCCCTCTCCTTGTCCCATTTCGACCGTCGACGAAGGGATTGAATTTCTGGCCAACTGGTCACCGCCCGATCGCTCGACCTTCTTTCATATGGCCACCATCGCCCTGCATGCGACGAAGGCCGGCAGAAGCTCCATCGAGACCGGTCACGCCGCTTTTCACGATTTCTGCCTGGCCGCCGGCATCCTCGCAGAAGCTCCGGCGACGCCTCGCGCTTCCGCTCATCCTCCAACGATGCGATCAAGCTCGACGCCAACTGCCAAAGGCATCGCAGCCAATGTATGAGATCGATCGATGGAAGTGGGAACTTTGTAACCCTGTCTCGGTTAGCCTGTTAACGAGGTTTATGCGCGTACCAGATCACCAGGAAGGCAAGTCATGACGGCAGAGATTTCCGTGTTGGTGGTCGAGGACGAATTCCTGGTTCGCATGGACGTTGCCGACCAACTTAGGGACGAGGGCTATCGGGTTTTCGAAGCCAAGAACGCCGATGAAGCGGTCAGGCTTCTGGAAACAGAGCCGTCGATCCGGATCCTGTTCACCGATATCGACATGCCCGGCAGCATGGACGGGTTGAAACTGGCGGCGGCCGTGCGGGACCGCTGGCCGCCGGTCAAGATCGTCATCACTTCCGGGCACCGTCAGGTCGACGCCGCCGACATTCCCGAAGGCAGTGTTTTCTATCCGAAGCCCTACCATCACCAGGCCATCGTCGCCTCTTTCCGACAGTTGCTGTCCGAAAACTGAGCCGACAGGCTATCAGCGTCTTGGAGGCGTATTGAATGCCGACCCGGCAAATCGGAGTGCGTTGCCCGTCCATGACGCGCCGCCTGATGGCGGATTAGAACCAAGTTTCTACTGCTGTCTCGCCCACCAAGACCCGCAGCCTTCGGCCGGCAATGGTGTGAAATCATCAGGCGCGTTTGCGCACGGCGGTCGATGCCACAGCGCTGCCAAATGTCGACACAATCGCGTCGAGCGACGCCTTCAACGCGTCGGAAAACACCCTGCCCTTCTGCCAAAGGGCGACATAATGGTAGAGCGCCGACGGTTCGACCGGCTTGGACGCCAGGGCAAATGCTGCGTATTCACGAGCAATAATTTCGTTTGTGATCGCAACGCCGAGCCCCGCCGACACAAATCCGGCTTCGTGGCCGCTGGAATCGTATTCGACAAGGATATCCGGTTCGATCCCTTCGTACCGCAGGGCATTCATGTTCATCTGGTGCGATGCGTGGTGGGGATCGATGTCGACGATCGTTTCCCCTGCCAGATCATGCGCTTCAACCAGTGACAGCTGGGAGAAGCGATGGCTCGGATGAAAGACGCAGACATTGCGCGCGGAGCCCAGCGGGACCCATTCGAACAGGCGCTGGTCGAGTGGCAGTCGCGAAATGCCAAGGTCGGCCCGACCAGCCAGGATATGCTCGCCGATCTGATCATAGGTGCCGGAGATCGTGCGCACGTTGGAGCCGGTCTGCGCGCGGATAGCGGCGACAACCTTCGGCAAGGTGACGAAACCGAACACCGCCGGCGTCGCGATGCCGATGCGTGGCCGTTCTTCGTTCTTCAAGGCGAAGATCGAGGCTTCGAGCCGTTCGATCGCGTTCAGCGCCAGTTCGACGCTGCGCAGCAATTCCCAGGCCTTGTGCAGCGGCAGGATGCGGTTTGATGAGCGCTCGAACAGGGGAAACCCCAGGGTCGCTTCGAGTTGCCTGACGCTCTGGCTGATTGCCGGCTGGCTGATGCCTAGGGCCATGGCGGCGCGTCGGGTGGAACCTGCTCGCAGCACCTCGCGGAAGACCTGGAGTTGCCGCAGTTTCAGTCCGCTATGCGACAACTCCATGTGCCGTGTCCCTCAAGGTTCCGGATCGAGCCAACGGTGTCGCGACGGGCAGCATTCCGCGCCGTGAATGCCGCAAGGGTTGAAACAACTCCAAACTCGAATCCATCACCCTATAGTCACTATAGTGACTGGTAAAGTGAGCCGATTGCTCATCGCTATGCGCGCATGCGGCTGGCGGAGATCTTCGGGGCAAATGTGCGCAGCGTCCGCCTGCAACGCGGCATGACGCTGGAGACACTCGCGACGGAAGCCGATCTTGCCTACAGCTACATGGGCGGCATCGAACGCGGGCAAAGGAACCCGAGCCTCAGCGTCATGGAACGGATTTCGAGCGTGCTGGAGAGCGACCTCCACACCTTGCTGCGCCCCATGGTTTCAGACCGGTAGCGTCTGCCTCTGACGGTTCCTGGACGGCCAACACCGCGCCACGGCCGCCTTGTCCGGCTGACATTTCCCGCACCCGGAGCCATCAATCCGATTTTCAAAGTATATAACCATTATTTATAGAAAAAATAATGCAAGTTATAGATTGAATGAATTTTATAACCGCTTAACCTGTCGCAATACACATTATTTAACCTTCGATTACTCGAAATAATATCGACAACCATGGATTAAAACCCAAGGAACAGCTTGATATATTTTCGAGATCGACTGGACAACAGGACACGATCTATACATGCATGGTTTCGCCAACCAGTTTGCGAACGCATTCCTGGTCACGACAGGGCTCGCTTTGGTCAGCGGCTTCCTTGGAACGGCCCTTGGTTTGTCGATGGCGATCGCCCGCACCGCCAACCAGACGGCCGCCGCCAGATTGATCACCGCTTATACCACGGTCGTCCGGGGCGTTCCCGAGCTTGTCATCATCCTGCTCATCTATTTCGGCGGAACGGCATTCGCGACCGGCCTCGCGGGGCGTTACGTCGAGATCAACGCCTTCACCGCGGGCGTGATCGCTCTCACGGTGGTGTTCAGCGGGTATGCGACCGAGGTGTTTCGCGGCGCGATCGCGGCAATCCCCGCAGGCCAGGCGGAGGCGGCGAAATCGCTCGGCCTCAGCGCATGGCAACGCTGGCTCTTCGTCATTGCCCCGCAGATGTGGCGGTTCGCCCTGCCGGCCTATGGCAATCTGTGGATCTCGCTTTTCAAGGACACGGCGCTGGTTTCGGTCATCGGGCTGACCGACATCATGCGCGTGGCCTTTGTCGGTGCCGGCTCGATGCGCGCGCCACTGGCATTCTACCTGTCGGCCTCGGCCTGCTATCTCGCCCTCACCACTCTGACGCTTCTCACCATACGGGTTGCCGAACGCCGCTACCCGGCCCTGGGCAGGTAGGATCCGAGGATGGAACCCGGCACGATACTCGAAGCTGCCATGGTCCTGTCATCAGGGCTGAAGCTGACGCTCACCTTGACCGTCCTTGCCTTGGCCGCAGGTTTTGTCGTCTCGGTACCCCTGGCGTTCATCCGCGCCTTCGCGCGGCCGAAACTGTCGCTTGCCGTGCTCTCCTATACTTATGTGTTTCGCGGCACGCCGCTGCTGGTTCAGCTCTTCCTGCTCTATTATGGCCTCGGCCAGATCGCGGCGGTGCGGGCGAGTGTTTTCTGGATTGTCCTGCGCGATCCCTTCTGGTGCGCCCTGCTGGCCTTTTCGGTGAACAGTGCCGCGCACACCACGGAGATTCTCTGCCGGGGCCTACAGTCCGTACCGAAAGGCACGATCGAGGCGGCGGCGGCACTCGGACTTACGCGCTTCCAGGTCGCCCGGCTCGTGACGTTTCCGATTGCATTCAGGATTTCGCTGCCGGCCTATGGCAACGAGGTCGTCGGCATGATCAAGGCAACCTCGCTGGCAAGCACCGTGACCCTGCTGGAGGTAACCGGCATGGCCCGGCGCATGGTCTCGGAAACCTTCGCACCCTACGAGATCTTCGTCGTCGCCGGGTTGATCTACCTGCTGCTGACATCGATCGCCGTCAAGGCGACGCGGCTGCTTGAAGTCCACCTGTCGAGCGAAAGACGACCGAAGCGGCGCGCATTGCGCATCCATCCGGCTCACGCGCCCTAGCGTCAGCCCGCATCCCCGACCAACCAGCAACCACAAGAGGTGTCTCATGCGCATAGCCATGGCCAGCGCTCTGCTTTGCATTGCCCTAGTTCCGGCAACAGCAGTCCATGCCCAAGACCAGCATTCGATAACGATCGCCACCGAAGGAGCTTCGCCCCCTTGGGACGGAACCGATGCCAATGGCGAGCTCTACGGCTATGACGTCGATGTCGGTCTCGAATTGTGCCGGCGCATCGCCATCAAGTGCAAGTTTGTCGCCCAGGATTGGGATGGCATCATACCAGCGCTGCTTGTCGGCAAGTACGACGTCATCATGTCGGGCATGGCAATTACCGAGAAGCGCAAGAAATCGATCGCCTTTTCGGTTCCCTACGCCGCCGGGTACAACCAGTTCATCGTGCGCAAGGCGCTGGCCCTCGACCCCGGCGACGTCAGGCAAAAGCTCAGCCTCACTGCGCCAGGGACAACTGAGAAGGCTGTGATCGAGCGTCTGCGATTGCAACTTGGCGGCAAGACGATCGGCGTGCTGCGCTCCTCCAACTCAGAGGCCGTGCTGAAGGAGCTGTTCGGCGATGTCGTGACACTGCGCAGCTACGATAGCCTCGACAATCTCAAGCTTGATATCGCAGCCGAGCGTGTGGACGGCGGGCTTGCCGACTATTTCACCTGGCGCGATTTCCTTGAAACGCCGGAAGGCCACGCGGCCGTCTTCTTTGGACCACAGGTGAATGGTGGCCTTTGGGGACCGGGTGTCGGCGCGGGGATGCGCAAGGACGACACCGACCTGATAGCGCGCTTCGACAAAGCCATCGCGGCGGCGGTCGAAGACGGAACGATCAAGGCACTGAGCCAGAAATGGTTCAAGACCGACATTTCGCCGGCGTCGACCAAATAGGACCGGCGTTTCTCCGTGACGGGCGCACCAGCGCCCCTGATCTCCAACCCCTGGCGAGTTCGATGATGAGTTCTTTTCGTGTGGCCCTGACGGGCCAGTCGCTGATCAAGAAGGATGTGCGGCACATCCGGCAGGAACAGTTCTGGGAGGTCCTGGACCTCCTCAAACAGGCCGATGTGGTGTTCACCAACTTCGAATCGACAATCCTTGGCCAATATGGGGGATGGCCAACCAAGGGCAGATATTTCGACTATTCACGGCCGGAGGTCCTCGACACGTTGCAGTCGATGGGGTTCAACACACTCGCTTTGGCCAACAACCACGCCTTCGACCTCGGACCGGCCGGGATCCTGTCGACACTGAGTGAAGTGTGGTCACGCGGCTTTCTGCATGCGGGCATCGGTACCGACGAAACGGACGCGACGAAGCCCGGACGTCGGCAGTTTGGCGGCCGCAACGTCACGCTGTTTGCGATGGATGCCGGCCCCGGGCCGGCCAATATGTATGCCGAAAACCGAACTGCGTCCCGACCATCGCGCCCTGGCGTGAACCGGCTGAAGACCCTGCGCACGGTTGGCGTGCCGGTCGAGACGTTTCGCAGTCTGGGCATGCTGAGCGAAGATCTGCGGACGTCGCCGATTGAATTGGTGAATTACGTGCAGCCTGACGATCCGGTGCCAGCACGCGACGAGAGCGAGCTCAATTTCTATGGCACCCTCTTCAGACAGGCAGCCGACTTTGGCCGCTTCGTTGAAGTCGACCGGGACAATCTCGACCAGCATCTCTCCGCGATGCGGCGGGCGGCGGGGCGTGGCGACTTCGTCATCGCTTATCTGCATCACCATCATTGGGAGGCAGGATGGCAGGACGTGCCTGCCTGGGTTCAGGACTTTGCGCGCAGTTGCATCGATGCCGGAGCCGATCTCTTCGTCAGCCATGGCGCCCCGGTTCTCCAGGCACTGGAAATCTACAATTCCTGCCCGATCTTCTACGGGCTTGGAAATTTCCTCTTCCATGTGCCGCCGGAAGAAACCGAGTGGAGCGCTCCGGAGGTCTGGCAAAGCATCGTCGCCACATGCCGCTATGCCGCAGACGGAGCACTCGACGGCATCGACCTGCTTCCCATCGTATTGGGCGACTGCGATGGGGCGACAGAGACCGGCACCAGCAACCGGCTGGTTCCGCTTGCCGCGACCGGGAGCGTCGCAGCCGCGATCCTGGAGGGTTTCGCCGCGCGGTCGCGAAGGTTCGGCACCGAAATCGCAGTCTCGGCCGCATCGGCTTGCGTCTCGATCGATCCACCCCTGCGGGCAGGAAAGGAACCGATCGGGAGGACGCGCTGATGCGCTCTTGGTTCTATCCTGGCCTTTTCTCACCCCTGCCCGCGGCGCCGGCCGGCCTTTTGCATTGGCCAAGGCGAAAAATTGGAACGTCTTTCGCGCGATCTGCTTTCGTCTCCTATCAGCATGGAGACGAAGTTTTTGGCGCGTCAGGCTTTCTGGAAGGGTTACCTCAAACTGTCCCTCGTGACCTGCCCCGTCGCGATGACGCCGGTGGTCTCCAGCAGTGAGCAGATCCGTTTTCACACGATCAATCGCAAGAGCGGCCGTCGCGTCAGAAGCCAGTATTTCGACGCGGAAACCGGCAAAGCGGTTGCCGAGGACGATGAAGCCAAGGGCTATGAGGTCGAGGAAGGAAAACTGATTGTCTTCACGGACAAGGAGCTGGAGGCCGTCGCCCTTGAAAGCACCCGGACCATCGACATCGAGACCTTCGTTCCCGTCGAGTCGATCGACTGGATCTGGTACGACCGGCCCTACCTGCTCGTGCCAGATGACAAGGTTGGCGCGGAGGCCTTCGCGGTGATCCGCGAGGCCATGAAGTCGACCAGCATGGCAGGCATAGCAAGACTTGTGATCGCCAATCGCGAACGCGCGGTCCTGTTACGCTCACGCGACAAAGGCATTTTCGTTTGGACCCTGCGCTATGGCGACGAAGTCCGCGACGCGGCGGATTATTTTGGCGAAATCGACAGCGGAAAGATCGGCGAGAAAACGCTGAAGTCGATGCGCAGGGCCATTGCGAAAGAGACCGCTGCCTGGAACCCGAAATTTTCCCGCGACCAGTTGCAGGACCGCTTGAGCAAGCTCATCAAGAAGCGCGCGGCCGACGCGAAGAAATCGGCGAAGGCACACAAGACCTCCAAACCGGGGACGGCCAGCAACGTCATTTCCATAACCGACGCCCTGCGGGCCAGTCTTGCCAAGGAAAAACAGAAAGCGCGGTGAACTTTTATGCAGACACGTCGTGACGCGCAGACGCTGCTGACGGTGGCAGCGATCTTTGGAGCGATCAGCATTGCCTGGATCGTCATACTGTTGAGGGCCGGTTGGTTCTAGGCGTCACTTCGGTTCATACTGCCAGACCGTGTCTTCGGCAGGAATTGCGTCCGACAACTTCACTTCCATCGGCACTTCCATCGGCGCAGTATCGGCCGTCGCCGTTTACGTTTTCGCGGCCCGGCGCAAAGCAGGAATGGCGTCCTCCAACGGCCTTTCGCCATCGCAGTAATCCGACCAGGCGGAAGTCTTGGAAAGCAGGCCCGGCACCGTGCGCATGGTGAAACGCTTTGGGTCGAGGTTCTTTCTGACCTGGCTCCATGTCAGCGGCATCGAGACTGTCGCGCCATCCCGGGCGCGCGGCGACAATGGCGCGACCGCGGTCGCCATCCTGTCGTTACGCAGGTAGTCGAGAAAGATCCGCCCCTGTCGAAGCTTCTTCGACATCTTGGTCAGATAGCGATCCGGGCGTTCGGAAGCCATGACCATGCAAACAGCATGCGCGAACGCCTTGGCTTCGTCCCAGGTGGGTTTCCGGCGCTTTCCCACCTTGAGCGGCGTAACCACGTGCAAACCCTTGCCGCCAGTGGTCTTGCAGAACGCGACGAGGTGCAGCCGTTCGAGCTGTTCCTTCAATTCGTGCGCGGCTTCGACAACAAGGTCGAACGGCACGTCGGGTGCAGGATCGATGTCGAACACCAGGCGACCCGGAACTTCAGGTTGATACGGTTCGCAGTTCCACGGATGCAGTTCGACCGCGCCGAGTTGCGCGACGGCTGCCAGGCCTTCGACCTTGTCGATTTCCAGATAGGGTTGGCGGTCACCGGAAACCTCGACCCGCTCAAGCAGGTTGGACGTGCCGGGCATGGCGTGACGCTGGAAGAATTTCTCCCCATTGATGCCATCCGGCGCGCGAATGATCGAGCACGGACGACCGCGGATATGGTCGATCATCCAAGGCCCGACGGCCTCATAATAGCGTGCCAGATCTTCCTTGGTAATTTCCTTGGTTCCGGTCTCGGCAGGCCATAACACCTTGTCAGGGCTCGAAATCAGGACACCCATGACATTTGCTTTGCCGCCGCGCCGCGATGAACGCGATGTCGCAGGCGCAGGCTCGACAAGTTCCGTATCCGGATCCGCGGGCTTTTCCGCCTCGACATCGCCGGCGGGTTTGTCTTCGCGCAGGCCTTTGTAGGCGGCCTGTCGTACCAGGCCGTCGGCTGTCCATCCGGCAAATTCAATTTCAGCGACCAGGTCAGGCTTGACCCAGACGACCGTGTCGCCGCGCTTGGACACCAGTCCGCCGGTGAAGGGCGATTGGGACGTCTCCAACGGCTTGAGGGCCGCAAGCAGCACTTCGGCCTTTTTCCCGCCGAAGCCCGTGCCGACGCGGCCCGTGTAGACAAAGTTCTTGCCGCGATGCACGCCGACCAGAAGGGAGCGGAAGCGCCCTTGCGTGGTGGCGTATCCACCGATGACGACTTCATGTCCTGCGCGGCATTTGGACTTTGCCCAGCTCGTCGATCGTCCCGAAAAATAAGGAGCTTTCGCCTCCTTCGAAATGATACCTTCCAGCGAGAGGCGACAGGCGGATCGCAGGACCGCGTCACCGCCGGTGTCGAAATGCTCGACGAAACGGATGTTATCGCTGTCGTCGAAGCCAGAAAGCAGTTGCTGCAGGCGCGCCTTGCGCTCGATCAGAACAAGGGATCGCAAATCCTCTTTGCCATCGAAAAGCAGATCGAAGGCGAAATAAACAAGGTCTCCCGTCTTGCCTTCGCTGAGCGCTGCCTGCAGCGCCGCAAAATCGGGGGCGCCGTTGTGATCGAGCGCGCAGATTTCACCGTCGATGATCGCATCCGGCAGATCTTTTGCGGCGGCAGCGATGGCCGGATACCGACCGGTCCAGTCGAGGTCCTTGCGGGTCTTGAGCGTCACCTTGCCGTCCAAGATGCGCATCTGGATGCGGTAGCCATCGAACTTGATTTCATGCAGCCAGCCCTTGCCGTTCGGAGGGCGCGACAGCGTCTGGCAAAGCTGTGGTTCGATGAATGCAGGTATTTCGGAATGTGAGCCCGTCTTACCGCGTGCGGCTTGGCGGTTCTGCGCGGCTAGCCCGGTCTTGCTGTCCCAGACAGCGTCGGCTTCGAGGGCATTTGCCGCAAGCATGAAAGGTCTGGGTCTGCGGCCCTTGCCGGATTTGATCTCATCCATCGAGCGACCGGATGCCACCGAGGTCGCATTGTCTTCGAGAACGGCTGTGCCGTCCTTCTCGACTGATGTCTCGTCGCGATGCTTGATCAACAGCCAGTTGTTGCGCTTGCCCTTGAAGCGATCGCCGTCCATCCGCACCAGGACGAAGCTGCCTTTGAGGCGTTTGCCATCAAGCTGGAACTTGAGGTCGCCTTGTCGAAGCTGTTGCTCGATCGAACCTTTGCCTTCTGGTTCCCAGTAGCCGCGGTCCCACAGCATGACGGTGCCACCACCATACTGTCCCTTCGGAATGGTGCCCTCGAAATCGCCATAGTCCAGCGGATGGTCCTCGACTTCGACGGCCAGGCGCTTGTCATGCGGGTCGAGCGACGGCCCTTTGGTCACCGCCCAGGATTTAAAGACCCCACCCAGCTCAAGCCGGAAATCGTAGTGGAGGCGGCTTGCATCGTGTTTCTGGATCACGAAGCGTAGTCGGTTCGATGCTTTCACATCAACGCTGCCGCTCGGCTCTTGGGTCGCTTCGAAATTCCGCTTCGCTTTGTAAGTAGACAGTTTGTCGGCTGGCACGTTCCACCTCGCTCTGTTGCGAGAACTGCCAATGTCCAATGCGAAAGGAACGGCTCGGGTTCCGGTTTTTGGCCGTCTTACAAGTCAATCGTCAGGAACAAGGCGACACCGGCAATGGTCGCGTATCCGCCGATTGGAAAAGCGGCCTTTGGAAAAGCCCTGCGGAACTCTGAACAGACAGGAAGCCTTTTTCCCGGTTTCTCTTCCTGGCCAACGAAACGGCAGACGAGCACCTTGTCCCGTCCGACCTGCAGCGCCCTCTCCCCTGCTCGACCACAATTTTTCGGAACACGTCGCATTCTGAAGGGTTGCTGGAGTCGATCTCCAACGCGAGACGAAGGAGCCGATCATGCCGCGTGGTGAAAAATCAAAATACACCGACAGGCAGGAACGCAAGGCCGATCATATCGCCGACAGCTATGAAAAGCGTGGCGTTTCGGAACAGGAAGCCGAACGCCGCGCGTGGGCCACGGTCAACAAGGACGACGGTGGCGGCAAGAAGGAAGGTGGTTCGGGGCGCGGCAAACGCACCGGCCATCCGGCAGCCCACAAGGGCGGGGAAAAAGGCGGCGAAGCTTCCGCGTCACGAACGAAGGCGCAACGCTGATCAGCACGCCCATCACTGATGGCGAAGCGACCCTCCCTTCGCCATTGTTCCACAACACCAACTCACACGAGACCGCACCATGGCCAATGAACAGGAATTTGCTGAGACGTTCTGGAACTCGTTTCAATCCGACATGACCGCCATGGTTGGGACAAAAGCGGTTCATCCGAAACCGATGACTGCGCAATTCGATGACGATAGCAGGACAGTCTATTTCTTCACCGCGAAAGATACCGACCTTGCCGAAAATGCGTCCACACCGACGCCTGCCACTTTGATCTATGCGGCAAAAGGGCACGACATCTTCGCAACAGTCGAGGGCACCCTGAAAACAGACAACGATCGCAGCCGGATCGATCGCCTTTGGAACCGCTACGTGGCTGCCTGGTTTGAGGGCGGCAAGGACGATCCTCGACTGTGCCTGCTCGCTTTCGAGCCGGGGCAAGCCGAAATCTGGAAAGATGCCTCAAGCGTCGTCGCCGGCGTGAAGCTTTTTCTCGGCATGGGCGATCCGAAAGAGGACTATCGGGACAAGGTTGCGACTGTGCGCCTCGACTAACTGCAGTCTCGTTGCGCCATGCCACGGCTTGGCTCGACGCTCTTGCGACAGTCCAGATATCATCATGTGGCGAGGAATGACGCCCGATGAACGTAGCCAATCTTCAGATCGAAGGGTTGTTGATGGCCGTTGCAGCCATCAATAGCGAACTGGTTCGCAAAGGCCTGATCTCTGTCGAGGAGATCGATCTCGCCTTGCGCAAGATCGAAGCATCCCTCACGGGCGACGAACACCTTTTCGAGGATATGTCGCCGTCGAACCGGGATGCGGTCTGCTTTCCCGTGCGGTTGCTCAGGCTCGCCAACACTGAGTCACGCAGGGCAACGCTGCCAACGTTTTCTGAACTCGCCAAGCAGGTTGGTCGGACCAAGGAGCCTTACAACGACCAAATGTGAGGTTGTGGTTGTCGAAAGAAGGAACGACAGAATTGCGCACGGCAAGCATCCTGACACATTTGGGAACGGCAACTGCCCGTCCATGGGCATTTCTGGTCCTGGTCGGCTATGCTGCGTTGTGGCTCACCTTCGAGCGGGAGACTTTTGACTGGCATGGATTTGCCACGCTGGCGACATGGGCCATGACACTCTTCATTCAGCGAGCAGAGCATCGCGACACACAGGCGCTGCAGGCGAAGCTGGATGAGTTGTTGCGCGCCAACTCCAAAGCCAAAGATCAATTGACCACGATCGATGAAGAGGAGCCGGAAGAGATCGAACGGCAACGCAGGGAGCAACACCGCTAGCCGTGCACACCGGTGCGTGCGTGGCGCGCAGCTCAGGCGCACCCGGTTGCGTTGTTTCAGAGACGCCTGTGCCATCGTTTACGCAAGGCACACCAGGGTGCGAGCACCACCGACCCCAGAGGCCTGCGTCAGCGGCTATGGTAAACCCGACATCATCGAATGCCGAAAGGTACTCGGCATGGCAAGCATGCGCCCCTCCTCGTCAGTGACGGTGAGTGGCGGATACATGCCGGCGCGCCCTTGCCCGCTCCGAGACCGAACCCGGCCGCTCAACGATGTCAAAATCGTCCGGCACGCTGTCGACCAACTCCCGACCAACGCGGTACGCCCAGTAGCCAAACACGATGGTGGCCAAAATCCGTAGCATTTGCTCCTCCTTGAGCGTTGTTGAGAGTGTCCCAAGATCTCCCTCGGGGCCAAACGTCGCCGGACGATGCAAGTTGCAAAGAGTTGATCCCACGCTGCTGGTCGGGAAGCTGCAAAACTTTTAGGGCGCGAGTCTACTGGTCCAGTCCACTACCCGCCGCAGCATGCTGGTCCGGCCAAAGGCAAAGAGACCCGCGTCGCCGTCTTCGCCGCCAGCGATGGCCGTGGCGATCAGCTCCGATGCGATCTGCGAATAGGTGATGCCGTTGCCGCCATAACCCTGCGCCGCGAAGACGCCCGCATAGCCGGTCAATTCGCCGATATAGGGCAGGCCCGTGGTCGTGGTGCCGAAAGATCCTGCCCAGGCGAATTCGGCCTTTGCATCCAGCTGAGGGAACAGCGCATTAACGCACGCAGTTGCATCGGCTTCGGAAAGCCCGGTACGGGCAGCGACGAGCTGGCCAAGATAGGCCTTGTCGTCCGGCGATACTTCGCCGGCGGCCGCGCTGGCAATCAGGATGCGCGAAGCCTGGGCAGCCGCCGCAGCATCCCCTTCGGCTCCGGGTGCCGCAGGCCTCGAAGCATCGGGGCGGAACAACGCATCCACGAAATAGGAGGTGGCGCCGCTGTCGGCCGAGCTGTTCGATGCAGCACCAGCGGAAGCGCCGACCGCCGCGCCTGAGGCCACGGTCGACGCAGCCTGCACCCCGGCGCCGATGGCGGAAGACACCGCCGCGCCAAGCACGAAAACGACCAGCAGCGTCGCCAGGGCCCACGCCATGAAGCCGTGCGCAGTGTCGCGGAAGAAGGTTTCATCGGTGTGGACGTCAACCCATTTCGCGCGCAGGCGCCGAGCGAGACGCGCGGAGCTTGGATTAATCCCCATCGACCGGCGAAGCTGATAAAAAACGGGGCCCCAGAAGGGACCCCGGTTTGCAACGGTTCGAGCTGCCAGCGCTCAGTTCCTACTGCCAGTAAGGGTCCACCTTGTAGTAGCTGTGAGAATCGTCGCGCGCCCGTAAGCCATCCTGCTCGGTCAGCTCATTGACAGAGTAGGACGGTGCGGCCCGCAGCTGTTCCTTGTCATAGGGCACGACATAGCCTTCCTTGCCCTTGTCATAATCCAGCGAGGCCCACGGTATGGCGTGATATTTCTCACCGATGCCGAGGAAACCGCCGAAACCAATGACGGCGAACATGATGCCGTTGGAGGTCTTTTCCAGCATCACATCCTTAATGTCGCCGATGTGTTCACCGGCGGTGTTGTAGACGTTGGTGCCGATCACCCGGCTAGCCGGGATTGCTTCGGTATGGCCTGTTAAAGTGGTCATGGTCATCTCCTTCGTTGAGTTTGGACACCACAAAAACAAGCTCTGAAAGCCACCCCGGTTCCAATTTTCTGGAAGCGCTTGTCTGTCGCTCACGATCAACAGCCCCCACATTGAGGCGCCACGCAACCCTTTAATATTGCGCGGCAAATTGGTTCGGCGCATCGAGTTTTTTGGAACCCGGCCGTTATGCTGCCGTTGTCTTTCCGTGTTCAACAGAAAAGGCAGAAGCAGATGAAACTCGCAACCACACTTCTCACGGTCTCCCTGCTCAGCGCCGGCTCGGCCCTTGCACAGACGGCGACACCGGCGGCCGCCCCTGAACCCACGACAACGACCAAGGAAGTTTTCACGCCGCCGGCAGGAACCGACGCCGGCACTGTCGGAGCCATCCAACCAAAGGACGGCCAGATTCTCGCTTCGTCATTCGTGGGCGAAACCGTCTATGAGAGCGAAAAGGCGGATGCCGCCACTGTCGGCAAGATCAGTGACCTGGTGCTTGCGCCCGATGGCAAGATCGAGGCCATCGTGGTGGGCGTTGGCGGCTTCCTCGGCGTCGGTGAAAAGGATGTCGCCGTCAGTCCCGATCAATTGAAGGCAGCGGTTCGCAGCGACGGCAAGACTTGGCTGATCATGAAGGCCAGCAAGGACCAGCTGAACGCGGCCCCAGCCTTTGACCGAAGCAAGCTTGCCGATGCCGCCTCAGGCGCCACTGGTGCCGGTAGCGGCGCGCCTGTGTCGCCCGCCCCTGCTCCAGCGCAATAACGCGCACTCTTGCCCTGAGAGAGGGTTGCCGGCCCTGACCGGCCGGCAACCTTTTTTGCATTCATGGGCGCGCCAGCTTGCTGGCCGCCGCTCGATAGGTGCCGGAACGTTGCGGCTTCACAAACAGCGACGTCACTTCGGGGTGATGTCTCTTAATCTCGGCTTCGATGCGCTCTACCGCGAGTTCGATCTCCGACGCACGCAATTCATCGACGAATTCAACGCTGAGGTTGGCCACCACCTGGCGAGGGGACAGATGAACGGTGATGACACCATTGCGTGGTCGACTGCATCATCCCCGTCTGCGATTGCCAGGATGGAACGCTGCAACTGTGGCGTTGCCGCCTCTCCGATCAGCAGTCCTTTGCTTTCGCGCGCAAGGACGATGGCGACGAACGCCAGGACAAGCCCGATCCCCACGGACGCAACCCCGTCCAGCTGCGGCGCGTCAAAGTACTGGGCGGAAAAAATGCCCGCAAAAGCAATCACAAGACCGATAAGTGCTGCGCTGTCTTCAAAGAGCACCGTGAAGGTGGTGGGATCCTTGCTCTCCAGGACCGCGTCGACGTAGTTGCCCGGGCCCTTTTCTTTTCGGAATTCCTTCAATGCGATGAACCACGACGTGCCCTCGAAGAGGACCGACACCGCTAAAACCATATAGCTTATGAGCGGATCTTCTATTTGCTGCGGCCAAAGGATGTGGGTGACGCCTTCATAGATCGAGACACCGGCCCCCAGCGAAAAGATGAGCAGCGCCACGATGAAGGCCCAGAAATAGAGCTCCCGTCCATAACCAAGCGGATGGGCACGGTCAGCAGGATGCTCCGATCGCTTCAGTCCATACAGAAGAAGGCCCTGGTTGCCGGTGTCGACAAGGGAATGCACGCCCTCGCTCAGCATGGCTGAGCTCCCGGTCCAGGTAGCGGCCGCGAATTTTGCGATTGCGATGCCGAGATTTCCGGCCAGCGCCGCGTAGATCACCTTCCTGGACTGTGAAGCCATGCCTGCAACCCTGAACTCAGATTTTGAGGAACAGTGCTGCTGCCTTGCCGGTTCCCATGAAGTCCCATCCTTGGAAAGGGCGAACGCAGTCGTTCGAGCAGCAATCGTCGCCATTGTGGCATTGTTGGCGGTTTATCTGATTGTGGGGACAAACGAGGCGCCGTCAACGGAACAACCCGCATCGCACGCCCTGGGCCAGTCGCAATAGCGGGCTTGACCACATCGTTACCGGCTAGCCTGCAAGTGCCTGAGCCAGGCCAGCGTGCGGACTTCGTCTGTTTCGAGAAATTCTTTCCGCCGCACAGGTCCCGAGGCTTTCAGTTGATCGGGAAGCTGCCCGCTTTCCCAGGAGGTGATGATCTGGGGATGAATGTATCCACTGCGGCATACCGCACGCGTGTTGCCAAGTTTGGCGGCGACCTTGTCAATGACCTGGTTGCGCAATTGCGCCGTCTCTTTTTTGGTTTCCGGCAACGGTGTGCGCGCAAACAGCGACAGGGCCTCTACGGTGGCGCCCCAGGTCCTGAAGTGTTTGGAACTGAAACCGCAGATGTCGCCGATATAGGCGTTGACCGCATGCGATGTGACCGAGGCGCGGTCAGCGTTGTCGTCGACATATTGAAACAGGGTCTGACCCGGCAAATCCTGTGTGTTGCGCACGATCGCCGCAACACGACGATCAGCCAGTTTCAGCTTCCATTCCTTGCCGGACTTGCCCTTGAACATGAAGCGCAGCGTCGAGCCGACGATCTCGACATGTTTGTCGCGCAGCGTCGTGAGCCCGAAACTGCCATTATCCCTGGCGTAGGCCGGATTGCCGATCCTGATCAGCGTGTTGTCGAGCAGCCAGACGACCACCGCGAGCACACGCTCGCGAGGCAGGCCATGCCGGCGCAGGTCGCGATCCACTTGCTGTCGCATTGCAGGCAGGGCCTGCGCAAACGGGACCAGACTCGAAAACTTCGCTTCATCGCGCATGCTGAGCCAATCGGGATGATAGAGATATTGCCGGCGGCCACGCGCATCCCTGCCGATGGCCTGGATGTGTCCCTTGTCGTCGCGACAAATCCAGACCTGCGTCCAGGCGGGGGGTATCGCCAGCGAGCGAATGCGGACATGGTCTGACTGGCTGTCGACCTTGCGGCCCTTGGCGTCCTCATAGCGAAATCCGCGTCCGGCCCTGCGTCGGCGGATGCCTGCTTCGCCGTCGGCAACATAACGCAGCGCTATCGCACGTGCTGCTTGCGCACCATCACGCAATGCTTCCTGTGTCACAACCCGATCGTCCAAGGTACAGTCCTCCCTCGCACAGCAACTTTCATGACCGCCGTGGGTTCCCGTTTTCAGTTTTTCGGAACCGGCACCTCGCGATGCCGTTGGCCGCACACACATCGACAAAGCCAAGGAGGCTTCCGTGACGGCTGAGAAACAGGACGACACCGGCATACAAACCGCCCAAAAGCAGCGCGGCATCCAGAGCCGAGTCGACGCCAAGGAGGAGCAGAAGCGCTCGGCGGCCGAACCTCGTGGAGCGATGCAGGCGGGTGGGCGCATCTATCCAGAACCGCCCTTCCCCGAACAGCATCTGGCCAAACCAGGCAAAGAAACGGACGTTGATCCCGCTCCCCTCTATGATGCGCCCTTTTACGTCGGCTCGCAGAAACTGGCGGGCAAGGTTGCGCTCATCACCGGTGGCGATTCCGGCATTGGTCGGGCCGTTGCCGTCCTGTTCGCCCGCGAAGGCGCTGACGTGGCAATCAGCTATCTTGCCGAACACAGCGACGCCGCCGCGACACAGGCAGCCGTTGAGGCCGAAGGCAGACGCTGCATCCTTTTTCCCGGCGACGTGCGCAACCGCGAGAAATGCCAGGAAATCGTGCGTGAAACAGTCGAGCAGCGCGGACGTGTCGATGTCCTGATCAACAACGCCGCTTTCCAGATTCACGCGAACGAAATAGCCGACATTTCAGAAGAGCAATTTGCGATGACGTTGCAGACGAACCTGCACGCTTACTTCTTCATGGCGCAGGCGGCAGTCGCCCGGATGGCTCCGGGTTCGGCAATCGTCAACACGGGTTCTGTGACCGGGATCGAAGGCAGCGCAGGCCTTCTCGATTATTCCATGACGAAAGGGGGCATACACGCTTTCACCAAAGCGCTGGCAGCCCACCTGATACCGCGCGGCATCAGGGTCAACGCGGTGGCACCAGGGCCGGTCTGGACTCCGCTCAACCCCGCCGACAAACCAGCGGACAAGATTGCGACGTTTGGAGCGAACACACCGATGAAGCGCCCGGCACAGCCGGAAGAGATTGCTCCGGCCTATGTCTTTCTGTCGTCACCGCATTGCTCCAGTTACATCACCGGCGAAATCCTCCCCATCGTTGGCGGATACTGAAAAGAAAAGGGTCTGCGCCTCCTCGGCGCAGACCCTTGTCGGCAGGCCACAGCCATGCCTATTCCTTGTGTTTTTCCTTGCCGCCCGAAATGGTCGACGACACGACCGCTGGCGGATCGCTGGCCGGGAAGCTGTCCTCAAGCCCCGACTGCAGCTGTTCCTCCAGCGTTTCGAGATTTTCAGAGCGACCGGGCGTCCTGCGTGCGGCAATATCCTCAAGCAGGTGTTTGATATCGGGCGCCTCCTTGGCCTCTCGAACGAGCTGGTAGAGCTGTTCGATCGCGAACTCCTTGATCGAGGCAAAGTCCGCCTGATCCTCGCCGTCATGTGCTTCGATCACTTCAACCATCGAACGTTCGAACGCATCCAGGCCCTTTCCACCTTGAAGTTTGGAAAGCTGCTGAAGGGCGGCCCGCAACAATTCGGGGGTGAACTGAAGGGTCGCAAGCGTTCGCAAATGCTCGATCTGTTCAGGGGTCTTGGTCGCCAGATTGGTCATGTGACTGCACCTCAGAGGAGTTTCTAGTTGCTGCTGGGCTCGCCCTGCGTAATTGGCGGTGTCACCTCACCATCCGCACTTTTACGCCCGTAGATCTCGACGGCGCCCCAGGCGATCACGGCCAAAAGCAGACTGACGATCAGGATCCACAACACGTGGGTGCCTCGGCGCCCCTGCTTGGCTTTTTCTTCAGGAATCTTCTTGAGCATCGTGATGCTCCTTTGCGTCAGATGCGTCCCAGCACCATCAGGACGACGACAATGACGAGCAACAGCGAAATTCCGCCGCCGCCATAGTAGCCGGTTCCATAAAATGGACCGCCGCCCAGACCGCTGAACCCGCCAAGCAAAATCAGGATCAAAATGATAACAAGAATTGTACCCAGTGGCATTGTTCCCTCCTTATGAAAACTCACGAGAACGAACGTGCCGACGCCGCTGCCGTTCCAATTATTTCAGTTGAATGGAACTGGCCGGCGGCGGACTGGACATCAGAACTTCACATTCAGATCCGCCCGCACACCGTGGTCGCTGGCCTTGGAGCCGGCCTGGCCGTGATAGGATAGCCCGAGCGTCGCCTGCGGTGTGATGGCGAAGTCGAGCCCGGCCTCGATGACGGCGGCGTCCTTCGCGATCGGCGCACCGGCGATGGTGAAGGCGCTTGAGCCGGTGAAAGCCTGGCTGATGGCAGGCGTCACATCGCCATAGGCATGGCGCCAGCCGATCATGCCGCGAACCGTGGCCTTGGTTGAACCGAGGTCGAAGTCGGTCGCGGCGCGCAGCCCGAGCGTCGTGAAGGTGCTGTCGTTGGAGCCGCTGTGGACGGTCAGCGCCGATGCGCCGCCTTGCTCGGCAAAGCCGTTGGTGTGGACATTGACATAGGCGAGGTTGGCGAACGGCTCGAAGGCGACGCTGCCGGCCTTGAGGCTGTAGCCGAGTTCACCGAAGACCTGCGTGGTGCCGGCGCGGTAGGAGCCGGTCAGGCTGTCGCTGAAGCCGGGGAAGGTAACCTGCCGGCTCGTATCGATCTCGCTCCATGTGTAGGCAAGGCCGGAGCGGAAGGAGAGGGCTCCCCACTGCGTGCCGCCATAGACGCCGAGATGGTAGTTGTCGCTCGAGGCGGATGACCTGCGATCATCGACCTTGAAGGATGAATGGCTGTAGCCGGCGAGGAAGCCCAGGCGGACGTCATCGGTGATCAAGCCATCGACGCCGGTGACGAAACCACCGGTCGAACGCGACAGTTTCGCGGCATTACCGTCGCCGCCGAAATGCCCCCACGAGCCGAACACCGAGCCCCAGGCGCCGTAGCGTTCGGAAGCAACCGAAGCCGTGGTGATCTCTTTCGCATCGTCGCCATAGCCCATCAGCGGCAGGCCGCCGACGGTCTCGAAGGCCGAGCGCAGGCGATCGTTCACGGCATCGCGCACGAAGCGGCTGTCCTCGAGCAAACCCGTCACCGTCGAGGCATGAACCTCGCCCGACAGGCTGTCGAAGGCGGCGCGGGCTTCATCGGCCGACAGCACCAGCAGCGTGTTGTAGAGCGCCAGCGGCGCACCGCTCTGCTGCAGCGTGTCCAGCGCACCAGCCGTCTGTGTCTGGTTGTCGGTGTTGGCGGCTTTGCCGAACACCGGCCCTGTTTCCTTCAAGGCGATCTTCAGGTCGACCGCTTGCACGCTTTGCAAGAGAACCGCATCGAGGAAGGCCGAGCGGGCCAGTACGGCCGGATCGAAGCTGCCGGTAATGCCACCCGCTGCTGTGAGGATCGTGTAGCTCTGGCCATCCTGGTAGCTGGTCTGCGCGTCGAGCGCCGTGACCGCGACCGTGCCGCCACCGAGCGTTGCTTTGCCGGTCGCGGCGATGCGGTCGCTCGCGCCATTGCCTGCGATCTCGACCTCATAGGTCGAGCCGGGGGCCAAGACAACTGAGCCGGCGATATCCAGCGTGCCGACCGAGTTTCCGGGCGCGATCGTGCCTGCCACGGTGACAGCTCCGACCGTGCCAGTTCCCTGCAGGCGACCACCTGCCTGGACCTGCACTGTCCCGCCAAGCTTGCCGTCCACCGCCAGCACGCCGTCGTCGACGGATGTGGCTCCCACGAAGGCAGAGCTGTCGCCGGTGAGCCGCAGAAACCCATCCCCTTCCTTGACGAACCTGCCCGCGCCGGACATCGCGCCGGCAAAGGTGCTGCTGGACACCTGTTTGAAGCGGACGGTAGCGCCGGGACTGATCGAAACGTCGCCTGCAAACCTGTCTGCAGAGGACGTGAGACTTCCCGCTTCCACCGCCCAGTCGAGCAGCGACGCCCCCGTCAGTGTCAGGTCGCCGGGACCGCGCTTGACCATGGTGCCCTTCAGGCCGTCGAGACCAACGACATTGCCAGCAAAACTGGCATCCCAGGATTGATCGAGCACGATGGTCCCGGCGTTGCCGATATTGCCCGAAATCGAGCTGGAATTGGCGATCAGCGTGCCTGCCTGCACCTGTGTGTTGCGATAGGCTGCCGGGCCGCCGAGCACGAGCGAGCCTGATCCTTGCTTGACCAGGTCGCCAGCACCGGCGATCGCCCCCTGCAAGTCCAGCGTGACGCCGCTGGCAACATCAAACACGCCACTCTGGGCGAGCGTGATCGATCGTGTCGTATCGAAGCCAGATGTGGTCTTCAGTGTCCCCCCGCTGAAGATCAACGCGCTTGCGCCCGCCCCAAGATTTTCGTCTCGCGACACCTGCAGTGTTCCAGCGCGCAGTTCGGTGCCGCCTGAATAGCTGTTGATCCCCTCCAGAACCAGTGTCCCGTAATCGTTCTTGATGAGTTTGGTGGCCCCTGACAGTTCGGCCGCAATCGTGGCCGTTGTTGCAGCTCCCGATATGGCGCCATTGCCGACACGGACGATGCTTTCTCCGCCACCGCCTTGGAGTTCGATCCCGTCACCCTCTATGCGGTAGCCGTCGGTCGAAATCTGCAAGCCGGTGACGCTGACCGCACCGGCTCTGTCATCGACCGTAACGACGCCTGCGGCGCCCTGGAATATCGCAAAAGCGGGCATAGGCTTGAAACGACCGTTGATGACGCCGGTCTGGTCAGTCCAGTTGGTGCCCAGGGCCTGCCAGTCGCCAGAGCCTCCGTCGATCTGGCCGTTGCCGTGGAGAGATGGATTTCCGCCGTCCCAGAACCCCAGCGTCGCCCCGGCAGAAGAAACAAGGTTGATCTGCCCGGCGACGGCCGTTTGCAGCGTCAAGTCCCCAGATGCCACGCCGACGGGCCTGGCGCCAATTTCCAACCCCCGATCCGTGAGCGTTCCGCGATAGGTCATCAACTGATAGACCCCAGCGCCAAAGCCGCCAGCATCCGAAATATTGAGCGTTCCATCGAGAGTGAGATTGCCGCCGATGCTGAACAAGGGCGCGGCACTGGTTGACCCGAGACTGATATCGACGACCGATCCCGAGATCAGAGACAGACTGCCGCCGATTGCAAGAGTCGCTGCGGCTTGTCCCTTCAATGTGCCACCATAGACCTGGACTGCCCCGGCAATGGTTCCACGCCCAGACAGGCTGCCGCTTCCGACATCGACGAGGCCACTGGCGATGGATCCGTCAACGACGAGCGCACCGCCGTTCACCAGGACCGCCGATCGAGAATCGCTGATCCCGGTCAGGACGAGCTTTCCGGTCCCCGCCTTGGTGAAGCGATAGGAAGCCGGGAACCCTGGTCTTGCGGGGTCTCCGCCCGAGATGTTGCCGTCGAAGGTGAAATCGTTGTTGCTTGCGACTGTAAGTCCCTGGTCTCCTGCATAAGTGATGTCCACCAGTCCGGCGCCGGTCAGCCCGCCGATGGTCTCGCCCTTCTGGAACGCAACAACGGCACCTGCGTCGACGGTGATGCGCGCGGAGTCAGGGATCGCCCTGTTGGATTGCCCAGCCCAGTTGTCCACCCACAATCTGCCTTCCCTGACGTGGACGTCGCCAGCAAAACTGTTGTCGCCATAAAGACTGAGGGTACCGAGCCCGGTCTTGGTGAACCCGCCTGGACCACTGACTGCCTGGTTCAGCGAGGCGTTCTGAAAACGGTCAACATCGAAGATGACATCGCCTGCGATGTTGACGGCCCCGATCGACTGCCAGGGCGATGTGGCGAAGCTGAGGGTGGTTCCAGCTGCCATCATGACCTGGCCGCTGCCCAAGGCACGATCATTGAGAACCCTGAGGGTTCCGGATCGGATGGTTGTTCCTCCGGTGAACGTGTTTGTCCCAGCCAGTTCAAGCCGGCCCTGCCCATCCTTGATGAGCCGGCTGTTACCGGAGATGACAGCCGCGATATTTGCCGTCATCGATTGGGATGCAGCCGCAGCATCCCCCACGCTGACGATGGTTGCGCCATTCGCTCCCCGGAGCAGGAGCTGATCGCCGAGGATACGATAACCATCGACGGCAAATTGCATGCCGGTGACGCCAACCGCTCCCTGGCCATTGTCGACCGTCACCGTTCCGGCGGAGCCCTGGAACACAGCAAAGGCCGGATTTGGAGCAAAACCGGCGCTGGAAGAGCCGGCCTGGTCGGTCCAATGTCTGTCGAGCGGACCCTGTCCAGCCGTCCACGTTCCGGAGCCGCCGTCCACCACTCCGTTCCCATGCAAGGCTGAATTGCCGCCATCCCAGAACACAGACTGCGCTGATGCGGGCAGAGTACCAGGTATCAGCGCAAGGGCTGACGCGCCGGCCAGAAGCACCGCCGACGCTTTTTGGCATCGAAAGGGGAGGATCTGAAAACCTGAACCTGCCGGTGCCGCCACGCCAAATGTCACCCAAACTGTTTCAATGGGTGATGGTTATTGCGCACTGACAGGCGCGTTCACCAATCCAAACTTTGCACCATTCCGGATTTTCGGGTTGCATGGCAAAGGCATCGCTGGCAGCGAAACGCATGATGAGAAGCCACGCAAAGTTCACAGCGGCCGTCGCGCACTATTGCGAAACGATGATCGAGCCTTCGTCATCCAGCTGGCCACTGAGAAAACTTCTCAATCAGTTCGACCGCTATTACGCTGCCTACATGCTCATCTGGAATTATTACGGGTGGGCAGAGGAAGGCACCCCCTCGCCAACCCTCGCCCGTCTCAAAGCCGTTTCGGGACTCAGCCCTCGCCAATTGACGAGCTTTGTGACGGTCCTCAAACAGGCCGGCCTGGTATCTGCCGAACCGGAGGCCGCAAATCGCCGTCGCTCGATCCTGCGCCCTCAAGCGCTTCTGATAGAAGAGATCAGCCGCTCCTGTGTCGCTTTCCTCGCAGCTCATGATCACATTCACGACGGAGATCTGGCACGGCTTGCCGCAGCTTCCCCTGATGGCCTTGGCCGAATGATCTGGGCTTCCGCGCGCCAAATCCTGTCTTCCGGCACCATTATCGCGCCGTTTCCAACTGTCCTTGCCATGGCGGGCTACGATGGCGGCTATCCCGTATTGACCGCGATCATGGCTGATCATTATCGGCGCAGCAGCGGTAAGCCGCGGATCGCGCTTGGCTACGCCGCGTTGGCCGAACGATTCCAGGTGTCGCGCTCACATGTTGGAAATGTCCTTGGCCGGCTGCACCAGACTGGAGCGATCGGCCCTGATCGCGCAGCAAGCGTCGCCCTTGTCGACGAATTCGAACAATGGAGCATCTCCGAGATGGATCACTACGCTCGTTTGGTCAGTTCGCTTCCGCGGCAAGGCCGACCGGGTCCGGATCGGGGCCCTGATGGCCGTGACAGTGACTAGCCGGCCTTGCGCCGGGGCGATTTGGCATCGCCATTTTTTGCCGCATCATCGCCTTTGGCGCTGCGACGGAACGCCTCCATCAGGTCGATGACCTTGCCTTCACGCCGGCGCTTCGGCGGCTTGATCTTTCGACCGGCGATCTTTGCCTTGACCAATTCGGCAAGAGCTGCGTCATAACGATCGTCAAACCGCGCCGGATCAAACGCGCGAGCTTTGGATTTCATGATGTGCTTGGCGAGATCCAGCATCTCCTTGTCGATCTTGCGATCAGGAACCTTCGCGAAAGCCTTTTCGGGCGATCGGATCTCATAGTCGAAATGCAGGGTATTCGCAGAAAGCCCCTTTCCATGCGCGCGGATCGCCAGCGTGCGCAACCGCCGAAACAGCACCGTCTCGGCCAGCGCTACCGCTTTTTCCGCCGCCAGACTGTCGCGGATGGCTGCGAACGCATCAGCCGCGCCATGATCAGGGCCGAGATAATACGGGCGATCGAAGAACACCGGATCGATATCGTCTGATTTGACGTAGCGCCTCACCGACAGGGTCTTGTCGCTATCCGGTACAAGCTCGGCGACTTCCTCGGCTTCCATCGTGACAAAGGTGTCGTTGCCGAGATCGAAACCTTTCACCTGGTCGTCGTCAGCCACCGGCTTGCCGCTTTCTTCATCGACATATTCGCGCCGCACACGGTTGCCTGTCTTGCGGTTGACGATGTGAAAGGAAATACGCTCGGCGCTGGACGCCGCCGCGTAGAGCGCCACCGGACAGTCCAGGTCGCCGAGTTTGAGATGCCCTTTCCAAAGTGCGCGCGGCGCCATGTACTATCTCCACCCGTCTCGCCGGTCAGGACTTGTCAAAACGGCCCCCTTGGCCTGAAGGACTGCGGTTGATAGCGGCTTCCTCGTCGTCACCGGGCAGGTCCTCATCGTTTTCCTGATAGGCACTGTCGTCGTCCTCCTCGTCGACGTCGCCGCCGATCTGGCCGATGCCAACCTGGTCCACCAACCTTCCTTCTGGCGCGATATTGCCGCTGCGCAACGCGTTATAGGCAATCAGCGGCCCAAGCGTGGACGCAGCTTCAGCCATCATCGCAATTGCCTGTCGCTTTACCGCATCGTCATCGTCAAGCCAGTGGTCGGCGCGGAAGCCCACCGTGATGAATTGACCGTCGGCTCCCTGAAACCGCACCCGGTAGCCGTAGGCGTCGCCACCTTCGATCTGCGTTGATACTTCGGTTCGCCGAACCTGCATTGGAACCTCCGTTGACTGGAGCTATGCAGGACAACGCTGCTTGTGTGCCGGCGTTCCTGTTTTTTCATCTGCCATGTGTGAGCCTCCTCGGCCGGCCAGGTGAAGCGACGCCTGTCGGATCGAACAAGAGACCCACACCGGCATCGGCAAGCCCAGTGTCGATGACTGTCGAGAGACCGAACTCATCCGGCGCGCTGGCTTGAGAAGGAGCCACGCGGCTGTGGGACGCAACACCCTATGCTGCAACAACCCAGCCTTGTTGAAGGGGCGCATCGATCTCGCAGACCACGCCCGACGCCGCGTAGTGGATGCGGACTTCGCCATTCATTTGCGTCGACAACAGCTCGATCAATCGCGAGCCAAACCCTTTGCGACGAGGTGCGGCCACGCGTGGGCCGCCGCTTTCAGTCCAGCGCATGGCAAGACGAGGGCCACCGTCTTCGATGATGGACCACCGGATGTCTACGCGGCCTGTGGGGACGGACAAGGCGCCATATTTGGCGGCATTGGTGGCAAGTTCGTGCAAGGCCAATGAAAACGACAACACAGCCTCCGACGGCAGCCGCAGACGGGGACCCGTGACTGCAATATTGGTCGCGCCATAGGGAGAAAGAACGTCCGCTACGAGAGCGGTCAACTCTGCTCCGCTCCAGCTTTCAGCCGTCAACAGATCGTGCGCTTTCGACAGGGCGAGAAGACGTGCGTCGAACGCAGTTCGCGCCAACATGTGCTCTTCCCCACGAAACGTCTTGTTGGCGATCGCCCGCACCGTTGCCAGCACGTTTTTCACACGATGGTTCAATTCGTGCATCAGCAGCCGCTGCAGGTTTTCGGCGTCTTTCTTGGCTCTGATATCCCTCGCAATTTTCGATGCTCCCACAATTTGGCCCGCGGCATCGCGCACAGGCGATACGGTCAGCGACACGTCAATGTTCGCACCGCTTTTATGCAGCCGCACCGTTTCGTAGGGCTCCATCCGCTCGCCACCGCGGATGCGGGACAGGATGGCATGTTCTTCTTCCGACCGGTCCTGGGGCAGCAGCAGTGTAACGGAGCTTCCGATGATCTCCTCCGCCGCAAAACCATAGAGCCGTTCGGCGCCGGCGTTCCAGCTCGTTATCGTCGCATCCAGATCGATGCTCATGATGGCATCGTCCGACGACTCGATGATTGCCGCCAACCGGCGCTCGGTCAGTTGGGCGACGACGCGCTCGGTCGTTTCGTTGACGATGCAGAGAACGCCGCGAATGGCTCCGGCTTCATCCCGAACCGGGGAATACGAGATATCAAAAAACACATTCTCGGGACGATTGTGCCGCTCGATATAAAAAGGTCTGTCTTTTGCCGACACGGTCTCGCCATCACGCAAAACCCGCAGCAGCAGTGGCTCCAGATCATCCCACAGTTCCGACCAGTTTTCGCGGGCGGGCCTGCCAAGAGCACGAGGATGTTTGTTCCCGATCGTCGGCGCATAGGCGTCGTTGTAGAGAGCCACGAAATCCTCACCCCAGAACATGACGATCTGTGCGGTTGAAGGCAGCATGAGGTCGACCGCAATGCGCAGGCACGTGGGCCATTGCTGCATCGGACCAAGGCTTGTGCTTGCCCAGTCGTGGGTGCGGATCAGTTCTGCCAGATCGGTCGTGGTTGCCGCCGCCATGGAACGCCGTTGTTTGTTCATGGCGAACTGGATTAGCACATCCGCGGAAAAGTCATATGCATCATCTCTTCGCAGCAGCGATGTGCCGCGATCGCTGTGCATCTCGATCACGTCGAGATCACATCATTCCAGCAACGACCGGCGCGGGGTTTGAGATGGTTCAAAAATCCCGAACATGATCCCGCACCCTTGAGCCGCAGGCCATCTTCGGGCCTGCGGCTATCAGCAATCCATTTGATTATGAGCAGGACCTTCAGCCTTAGGCCGCAAGGGCCGGCTGGAAATTCGGCCCCGACGCTTTCCGGTCCAGGTAGAGGTTTAACGTCTCGACGATCTCGCGCGCGTCGAAGACACCTTGGGCGAAAAGGTTCATCGTTGCCATGGCAAGGTCTTCCGCAGCCGGACTGCCGTGGCAGAAACCCCGTTCTTCGCATAGCATGTCATAGATGCGCTTGAGATTTTCCAAGTCGCCCGGGTAGGCGATGCCGGTGGTCGACGAATGAAGGATGGCCATCTTCACCTCCTGCAAGGGTCAAGCCACTGCCTACGCATGGATCTTTCTGTTTGCCTGCGTCACAGCCTGGATGCGGCGGCGAACCCGAGAGCGCATCGGCGACGGATCAGGAAACGGATTGAAGTTCTCAGGCTCGATCGCAATGAGTTCGGAGGCGACACGATCGATGAGCTTGCGCGGTTCGACGATCCGCTTCTGCGCTTGCGCGGCCCGCACAAACGCGTCGTAGGCAGACTTTGGCGTACACCAGCCTTCCTTGGCTCTGGCGCTCAGGCACAAGGCCTCATTGTAGAGGGGACAGCGCTTGTTCGGCCATCCCATTGCCATGACCTTGAAGACATCATGAAGGCACGTGACTGTGAATTTGTATCCGCTTGTGGTTTCAAAGATAACCGGCTTGAACGTCGGCATTGAGGTCTCCCCATAAGATGCAGTGAACATCACCTCTGATCGCCCGGAGAGAGCGATCCAGCCAAAAATTCATTCACAAGCGTCCGGTTCCAAAAAAGTCCTGCCCCGGTCAAAAACAGGATCGGCGAAAAGAGGGGCCAACGAGAAATCAGTGCCATTGCCCGTTGATGGGCGCGGTCTGTCCCCGACAGCCGCGGTGCAGAAATCATCGTGTCAATGATGTCACCTGGCTGAACCAGCCGAGGAACACGGGATTGGCGATGCTGCGGTCGATCTGCGGCGGGACTGAGCATCGCCCACACAGAGACGCCACATCCCTCCCGTTTCAGGAGGCTGTGCACGCGGCAGGAAACGGTAGCCACTCTCTTGTCGGTATGTGCTGCCGTGTCGATCGGGAGCAGCGGCTATCCAACCACTGCATCTGCCAGGGCAAGGCGGCTGAAAACAGCCGCTGAATCCCGACACGCAAAAGCACCGAGTCAGCCGCGGTCGGCCCGTACCGCAATCCAATGGCCTTTGTGCCGTGGATCAACCCGGATGGCCGCGCAGGCGGGGATGGCTGTGACTGCGCCCTTCGGAATGCCGGGTCTTGTCGTTGACGTCGCCGGGAGCCTCGACAAGGCCATACGGCTTTTTCGGCTCGTCGGCGGGATCGCCGGTGTGGATCGGGTCCGGACGCCGCGACTTGCCCGGTTTCGCAACGCGCGCTCCGGTCTCGTAGTCATGTGGGCGAGGCATTGGCTGGCTCCTTTCCTTGTACGCGCGAGGGCATCGGCGAGGATGGCTTCCGTGATGAGGCGACAGCGTCGCGCGCAACAGACGCCTCGATCGCGGTCTCGATCCGGCATGCGTTGATTGCCAACGGGTTCCGCGCTTGTTGAGTTAGGCCATCATATCAAAACAAGCCCCGTGACCGGGGCTTGTTTCTCCTGGCAACAGTCATGCTGCCTTCTGCAGCGCGCGCTGGTTGGCGTCGCTTTCGGCCAGGTGGGCAAGGGTGGCATCTGTTTCGCTCTCCTCGTCCAAGGTCGTTTTCAGGAGCTTGGCAGCATCCGGCATGTCGAGTTCTTCGGCCCAAGCGCAAAGCGTGCGATAGCGCGCCATCTCATAGTGCTCCACCGCCTGCGCCGCTGCCACGAGCCCCGCGTCGATGGCCGGCGTTCCCTTGTATTCCTCCATGATCTCCGAGCCCTCCTCGATGATGCCATCGATGGCCGGACAGATCTTGCCGCGCGGTGCCTTTTCGAGCATCGCAAATACCTCCTCAAGCCGCTCGACATGGCCTTCGGTCTGTTCGCGGTGTTTTTCGAAGGCCTGGGAGACTGCGGCATCGGACGCACTCTTGGCCATTTTCGGCAGCGTCTTCAGGATCTTCTTCTCGGCGTAGTAAATGTCCTTCAATCCATCCAGGAAAAGGTCCTGCAGGCCTTGCGATGAGGTCTTAGCCATTTCGAATTCCTCCTTGAAACACTGTTCCGTTCATCGCTGAACAGAGCTAGGTTGGTGCCTTACTGATCGTCTTCGTCATCGTCAGCGGGGAAGCCGAGTTCGCCGGCCATCTCCTCCTCGTCTTCCTCGTCCTCGTCCGCCGGCTCGACGTCGTCTGTGTCATCGCTTGCGTTTTGAGGGCGAGGATGCCCCGCCGAGCGCCACAAATAATCCTCGGTGTCCGCGAAGCCGTGCTTCGCGGGATCCTGCTTCGGCATTGTCGTCTCCCATGTGAGTGATGAGGCTTGTCGGCCTCGAACAGCTAACGAAGCTGCGAGAGGCGCGTTCCAAAAGATTGCTGCCGCGCCATGGTCGCGACCGGCTGCGGTCACACTGATATCGCCAGTCCTGCCAGGGTTCTCAGCGCAGGTCCGCGTGGGCACTGCGTATCCGCTCTCCCAACACGGGCATGCATGGTGGCCGTTGTACGATCCCAGCGCGCTTCGCCCAGCCTCTGCCTATCGAGCGGACCGGCTGCACGCCTGGATTTGCGCACCCCACCATCTCAGGGAATAAAATCGACAAAGCCATTGCAAGTCTCGCCGCCGTAACGAGAGGCTAACTTGTTGACAACATTGAACGTCACGATAAAACGACCTCGCGACGAACTGCACGGACGATCCAAGATGGCAAAGGAATCTTCAATCCGCAAACCTGCCTACGGGCCTAATGAAATCGCATACGATAGCGACTGCCAGGAGGCGTTGGCCGGGCCTATCGACAAAATCCTCGACGAGGCCGAAGCCGCTGGCTGGAACCGTGTCAAGGCAGCTTCCGCCCTCATGTATTTGAGCGCCAAACGCCTTAAGCCGACCTAGTCGCCCGAACGCTGCGGTGGCAGTGTTTCCCCCTTGAACCCTCGAAGTACCCATCACATATCGTTCCAATCCGCTGCCGCAGCCGGCCGCGGCACCCTTGAACCGCATTGTCGTTCGATTTGGAGGACCTGATGAACGATCGGATGTTCGACAGCCCCGTTTTCATAAAAAACGGCAACAACTTCATCCAGGAAATTGCGTGCCTCGAGGACGCCCTGGAGTTTCTCTATGAATGGCCAAAGCCCCGCCGTACACCCATCTATCATACTGCTGTGCGCGCCTGTCAGCACGCCTTTCAGAGCGACTATCCGCTTGCTTTTGCCAAGTCTGCGTTTGAAGGCTTTGCGCGTTCTGCCAAGGTGCTGGAAGAACTCGCGGTTCCACCAGCGTGGATGACGTCGCGCAATTCCGGACATGGTGGCAAGGTCGCCTGATCGTTCTCACCAGAGCAGGCGAGACCGGGTGGGCGTTGCCGGCGCAGGGCACTTGCAGGTGCCCTCACCCGGTCATGCGGGGAAATTTTCGCAAGCGTCCCTGCCGCCCGTCCGCAGCTTGACGGATGTGGAAGGGTGGTCAGGTCACTGACCATGGAACCTGCCCCAAGAGTTCCAGCGCCGGTGGCCGGTACCGCAGACAGCCAGCTGGCTCGAACGCCAGCAAGCTCCAAGGTCCCAGTATGCGAGGGCAAAGCCGGGACGGGCCAGCCCGCCTCAGACGAGCGGCCATTTTCAGTTCGCAAGGTCCTTCAGCGCATTCGAAACCCTTATGGGCAGGGAGAAGGCGTCAGATCTTTCGGACCTGCGATACCGGTTCGCTGCCTGTCGATATCACCTTGTCGGTGACCAATCCTTGCGCGAAATTCTCCAGCTGGGCACCGAGGGGGAAATTCGATGCGCATCCTGCTGACTGTCTTGCTGATTTTTGTGTCGTCTGCGGCTCTTGCAGAATCCTGGACGCCGCCCTCGGACTATGACGGCGGCGCCGTCAACAACAACAGCTTCGACCGGGCCGGCGATCTGGGCAGCCTGACCCAGCCCGATTTCAACACGCCAGCCGACAAGGCAGAGCCCGGCGCGCTGGGCGTGGTGGCGACGAACAAATTCGACACCCTCGACATTTATCGCTTCAACGTTCCCGCCAACCAGTGGCTGGTCCATTTCCACCTGGCCGAGAGACCCCTCCGATCGATGTGGCTGTTCGTGCACAACGCACGAGGCGAAATGATCTGGCGCTCGCGTGGCGGCGACGAGGAAGACTTCATCCTCGGGATGAGTCCCGGCGACTATTTCGTATCGGTGTGGACGGACCCGGGTGTCGCCAACGGACGCATGCTCAAATACGACCTGACGATCCAGGCGCGGCTCGTGCCTCAGACAGACAATGCCGGCGCGCGTTGCAGCAGTGCCCCCTTGTTGGACGGCTATCAAAACACGGTCAACCTGCGGGGGTCGCTGGACAACCCGAGTGACAGCGATGCCTATGTGCTCTTCCTGCCGGGCGACAGCCATCCCTTCAGCGTCCGTGTCGGACGGCATTACAGGATGCGGATGGTCGACCCTTATGACAACACCCGGATCACACTTCAGGAAGGACCGCACGACGATCTGGAAACGAAGGCCTATGATCCCGGCTACTATTGTCTCTACGTAGACAATTCATCCGTCTCCGGACCGGCGAACTACGCAGCGACCGTCAATCCTCAGATCGATCCGCTTGGCCCCCGCGACGTTCGGGGCGATCCCCAGTCGAGCATCAGGAACTTCAACAAGGGACCGCTCAGGAAGAATGGGCAATACGGCAAATCCCGTTACATCGACCGCACCCAGGACAACAACGCGCCGGACCCGGCGCTTGCGCCCTCCCATATCTATGTCGTTACAGAATGGCTGAGGCCACAGCAAAGCCATCGGCTGATGTTCGACCTCACGGGCGCGCAAAACCAGCTTGAGCTGACCGTGCTGCGCACCAATGCGCTGGTGCGGACAAGCATTGTCGACGCTTCGGACAACCTTCTAGCCGTAGCAAGTTCGAACGGAACGAGCCTGGTCAATGGCTTCTTGCCAAACCAGCATCTCACCGTGCAGCTGCCCCAGGGGCGGTACTATCTTGTGCTTACGGAACTTGGTGGTACTCGGACCGGCACGCCCTACACGATCAGCGCCATGAGTGCCCCGCGATAAGCGATGCAAGCCGTCCAAAATGCCAGTGGCGGCTAACCCATTATTTACCATAAGCATTCAGATTGGCACCGCGGATGCGTATCGAGTCCCGCCCAGGCAACAAGACCCGTTCGGTGACGAGCAGGTCTTCTCGTTTCAGCAAGTGCATTTCGGGTGGCGTCCAAGCCCGCCCGGGCGCAGTGCCTAGCTGCGCGCTTTCTTGCCGCTTCCCCACAAGGCGCGCTGGATCAGGTTGCGTCCGCGCTTGCGCGGAATGAGGTCGATGTCACTGACCAGCCTGGCGCCGCCCTTGCGCCGCTCCAGCGTGATCTTGCGGCTATGATAGGTTTCCAGTTCCGCGCGGTGTGCGACGCTGATGACGGTGACCTTCGGCAATTCGTCGATCATTGTCGCCATCATCCTGTCCTGGCTTTTTTCATCCAGTGCCGCCGTCGCCTCATCCAGCACGACGATATCCGGCCGGTGCAGGAACAGACGCGCAAAGGCGAGGCGCTGCCTCTCGCCTCCCGAGAGCGTCTGGTCCCAGGGTGCGTCCTCGTCGATCCTGTCTTTGAGATGGCCGAGTTCCACCTTGTCCAGCGCGCTTTCGATGTCCTGCGTCGAAAAGTCATCTGCGGCACCCGGATAAGCGACGGCACGGCGCAGCGTTCCTGTCGGCACATAGGGGCGCTGCGGCAGCATGAACAATTGCTTGTCGGGATGGAAGTTGACGGTGCCCTTGCCCCATGGCCAGAGCCCGGCAATGGCGCGCACCAGCGTGGATTTGCCGGATCCGGAATCGCCGGAAACGAGAACACGCTCGCCCGCCTCGATCGCCACCTTGGTTTCCTTAACGACGGCGGTGCCGTCATCCAAAGATACGGAAAGGCGGTTCAGGCTGACCATGACGTCACCTTCGGCGTCACCATGTTCGATGCGCCCGAGCGTGTCGCTTTCTTCGGCGCGCTCCAGCCCGTCGAGCGACATCATCAGCGAAGCGACGCGGCGCGCTGAAGCATTCCAATCTGCAAGGCGTGGGTAGTTGTCGACCAGCCAGCCGAACGCGCCCTGCACGATGGCAAATGCCGAAGCGGCCTGCATGACCTGTCCGAGCGTCATCGAGCCGTCGAGGAACTTTGGCGCGCACAAAAGGATCGGCACCACGGGCGCAAACAAACTGGACCCTTGCGACACCATAGCCGTGCGCATGTGCTGGCCCGTCAGCTTTGCCCATCGTGCCAGCACCCCGGCAAAGGTCCTGTCGATTCCGCTGCGTTCCTCCTCCTCGCCGCCAAGCAGCGCGATGCTTTCGCCGTTCTCGCGCACGCGCGTCAGCACGTAGCGGAATTCGGCCTCGGCCTGGTTCTTCTGTTCGGACAATTGAACGAAGTTGCGGCCGATGACGAACATCGACGTCGACGTGATGGCGGCATAGACCATGGCCGTAATGACGAGGAAGCCGGGGATGGTGACCAACGATCCCCCGATCGACACCGTCAAGGCGCCCCCGATCGTCCACAGCACCACGATGAATGTGGAGGCAGACAGAAACGCATTGAGCACGCCGGACAGGAAATCCACCGGCGCTTCCGTGGCGATTCGCAGATCCTCGGTCAGCCGGGCTTCCGGGTTCTGGTGATCCCCGCTCACCAGGTTGAGCTGGTAATAGCGGCCATTGGTCAGCCAACGCGCGATCACTGCCGTGGTAAGCCAGGACCGCCAGCGCCGCTGGATCGTCATGCGCAGGTAGACCTGCGTCACCACAATGGTGCCGCTGACCACGACCAGCGGCAGGAAGACCGCGCTCAGGAAATAGACGGTGCCGGCGCTGCGCTGCTCGATGGCGTCAAACATCAGGCGGTTCCAGACATTGATGCCATATTGGAAGCCGACATTGATGCAGATCAGCGTCACCAGCCCGAGCGTGAGCGGCCATGCGAGCCTGTCGCCGCGGCGGCTCCAGTAGCCACGCGCACTGATCCAGAAGCGCGTAAAAAGATACTTCTTGCGTGCCGCTTCGGCTTCCTCGGGCGTCAGCTTCGGGTCTGGTTCCACAGCCTCGGGCGGGGGCGGAACATCCTCCCCGACCGCCTCGGGTTCGCCTTCGACAATGAGTTCTGCGTCCGCAACCGCTTTCACGTGTCGGTCTTCAGGAGCGCTCGTCTTCCTTAGCCTGGGTTCGGGTGGCGCAGGCTTTTTGGAAGCCGGTTTGGCCGTGGTACTGGGTTTTCGCTTGGCGGCAGCGCCAGTCGGGTTTGCCTTTTCTGAACGGGCTACAGCTTTTGGCATCAAACAACGGTCCAAGATCTACGCAATGTCAGGAAGTCGCTGGTAAGGCCGAGCGAAAGAGAACCGGCGCAATTCAGGGTCGCCGCTCCGGCCGCTTCTTTTCAATCGTCTGATTGGGGTTGGGCGAAGGATCGTCCCTCGTATACCTTACCGGCTTGTCGCTCGGCTCAGCACCCGCCGGTTTGGGCAAGGCGCCCTTCCTGTCTTTGTCGGGCTTCGCTTTGAGAGCCATCACAGCCTCCGTCGAGTTCTACTCAACCGAATTGCGACGGGAAGGTTCCTGAAATCAGCGGGTTGCAACGCGGCAGTTTGCACCGCAACGTGGTATTCGCGAGGGCTGCTGGAGGCCGCAACGCGCAATACCCATATTGTGCATATTTCGGATCAGAACATCTTCGAGGTGATGCAATCGCTGGCTCCCGCCATTCTCAAAGGATCGCGCTATCGACAAGCTTGCGGAAGATCTCCGCCAGCATCACGAGAGCGATGTTGCTGCCGAAAGAGAAAAAGTCTCAGGACGGACCGTTGTCGCTGATTGCCGAGTGGCCCCTGACTGCAGCTGCGACGCTCGGGTCTGCGGTTCGCATGAAAGGCATCGAGCGAGAGGTGCGTGCACATTTGCCCTGGGCTGTGAGGAAGTACGCCAAGGCTGAGACCGGACGCTTCGTGCTGCGAATGGCTGAAGAGGATGCCGAGGCGTTCGAAGCCGCCTCGAAGAAGATAACCAGAACCGTTGCCACTCTCGAAACGCTTCCGGTCTTGCCACGCGAAGCCGAGGATGTTCTCGCAATATCGTCGCGCGAACGCCACAAGTGGTTAAAGGATGGGCGGCTACAGAGCATCGGGACCCGCACCGTGAAAATGCGT
This sequence comes from Mesorhizobium sp. Pch-S, assembly GCF_004136315.1. Lineage (NCBI taxonomy): Bacteria > Pseudomonadati > Pseudomonadota > Alphaproteobacteria > Hyphomicrobiales > Phyllobacteriaceae > Mesorhizobium > Mesorhizobium sp. Pch-S. The sequence goes on along the minus strand of NZ_CP029562.1, from coordinate 3,353,339 downwards.
GGGCGCTCCAAATCCGTCACGTTTCATGTGTTCGATCCCAGGCACATCGAAGACGTGCTTGACCACGATCTGCCCAACATCTGGCGCGAACAGGATGCCGAGGAGGTTACACGCAACAGGCGACGCGGTGCCAACAAAGCGGCGCGGACACGGGCGGACAAGGACCAAAAGCGGCTCGGAAAGGACGTTGCCGAAGGCGACGCTCTGGAAGGGTGGGACGCATTCGAGGACGAAGGCCTGCTGCGCTAAGCCTCTGCCAGATAACCGACACGCCGTCAAAGCCAACCGGCGCTGAACCTGGCCGAACGAAGTCCATCGACGATATATGAGCATCCGCGCAACAACCGCCAGATAAGCCCTGAGCGATGGTTTTCGAACATCACGACAATCGGACCCTGGTTGATCCCGACCTGGTCCGTCGAAAACCAGCCGTCTTCGCTGCCGGTGCGAAACGTCCGGTTGAAACTGGCGCCAAGCAAGGGCGCATCACCCGTCCGTTCGCTCGCGTGGACATGTCGGATCGTCGGCAGGACGATCTCGGGAGCGAAAGGCAGCGACGCGAAAGCTGCCCACGGCGAAAATGTGCCGTCGTCAGGTCCGAAGGGCACGCCGCGGGCGCGGTAATCAAAGTAGCTCCGCGTTGTTCCATCAATTTGCTGACGTTGCCTGCCTGGCCCATCGCTGGCGGTGAGGCCCCATGAATTCTGATCATAGCCATCAAAGCCGCGCGGGTTGCGCATTGCGTACTCGCGCTGGACGAAGGTCGCGCGGCGGCTGTTTTCGAAATAGTCGAGCCCTCGCCCATGCATGAACGCATCGCGAATCCCGCGGAAATCGATCCACATGTGGGAGAACTGATGAATGAAAAGCGGACCTGCATAGACAAACTCATGGCCATAGATGGTTTTCCACCGATAGCCTGTCAGCCAAGCCGAATAGCATTCCGGCCCAATGCCATATGTGGGCGACCCAAGCGCCAGCACATAGAGGATGAGCGCTTCGTCATAGCCAAGCCATCGATAGGGCAAAAAGCCCTTGCCCGGCTTCCAGCCGTGACAGACCAGGGCGCCGCCGTTGAGCGCCCAGCGCCAGTCGACCCTGCGGTATAGCTGATCGGCCAACTTGCGGATTTCCGCTTCGTCCTCGCGATCGCGGTCAAAATAACGGCCGGAAACCAGAACACCTGCCATCAACAGTGCGGTATCGATCGTCGAGAGTTCCGACTTCCAGGCGCGCTGTCCGGTTCTCATATCAAGGAAATGGTAGAAAAAGCCCCGGTGACCGCTCGCGTCAGGTTCGGTCCCTTGATGGCTGTTCATCAAAAATCGCAGCGTTGTCCGGGTTCGCCTCCCGGCTTCCTCTCGACCGATCCATCCCCGCTCTGCCGCGACGGCATAGACGGCCAATCCCATACCCGTAGCGGCTATGCTTGCAGGCGATCCTGGCCGGTCCCTGTCTGCCACCAAACCAGTCACGGGATCGGCGTGACGCACGAAATAGTCGAGCGCATCACGCTGGAATTTATCCAGCATCTCATCGTCAGCGATTGCGTCTGAAACGGTACCCATACCAAGGCGATCTAGGAAGGGTCACAAAGGCGGGCAAGCGGTCTCGGAGCGCATCCTTGCAAGAGCGCCCAAAAAGATCGCGCCAGTCGCCGGGTAGCGTCCCGAAGCTGCAGGGCAAACGCCGAGAAATGGTGTTTCTGGCGGCCATAACACCAATAGTGCTGACGGCATCCGCGGGACGGCCTTCTACGCAGCCAGGTTTCGCAAGCGCGAGGGACCGGGCGCCGTCAGTCCGGACCGTTCTCGCTACCCTCGCTGTCTGGGTCCAATACGCCGAAGTCGCGCGATTTGATCACCTGTCGGGTGACGAGGCCCTCCTCGGCGGCAAGGCCCAGCCGCAGCAACTCGCGCACCGCTGCGGCGCGAGACGGCATTCTTCTTTCAAAGCGCCAGTTTTCAAGTGCTTCGAGTTCTTTCCCGCTCAACATGATCTGCAACCGTTCATGTCTTCCCAGAGCCGCCATGGTCGCCGTCCCGCGATCGCAAATGATTAAGTCACATACCTCGTAACCAATACCTAGTTCACTGTCCAAGCGCTGTGTAGGGCGACGCAGCAGGTTCCCAGACCGGAAGGCCGAACCATCGGCCTGCAACATTCCTGTTTCTGGCGTCTAGCCTTGTGCCGATCGTCGCGGCAGCCTGGAGGGACAGGCAGCCTCCCGCAGCAAGCCAGTCTTCGTCACCCCGAACGGTAGGGCAACGCGCGTGAGTCGCGGCGCTAAGTCATTGCGCGTGCTCGAATCCAGCTGTCTTCATACGTGAACGCATGTGTCCACTATGAAACAGACGCATTTTCAAAACAGGGGCTATCCTGTTCTCACCGGCGATAGTTTAACCAGGGCATCGCCGGCTGTGAGCGACGATCACGCTTCCGCCCCAAGTGAAGGGAGGAAGCCATGTCCGCTTCCCGTTACCTCTCCAACAGCGTCGGCATCCTGTATCCGGATGACCTGACCCTCCTGAAGGGAATCTACGACGACATCTGCCTTCGGTGGGGCCTCCCTTGTGGCAGCGCTGCCGCCGAAGATGTCGCACGCGCCATGATGAACCTGTTCGGTCAAGGTATCAGCGAAGAGGCGGAAATCCGCGAAAGCCTGAACCTCTATCTTGGCCGAAAATACGCGGATGGCGAGCAGTTGCGTATGGCTGGGTGAAGGGTCTTGCACAGGCCCGTTGATCCAGCCGGCAAGCGGCTTCTCAACGTCTCAAGCTGTCCGCACCAAACAGTGATGGCAGCCGCTCTGAAGTTCGTCGCAATGCCGCAAGCAATCGCTCCGGCCGCGTTAGCGACCGGAGCCTTTGTTTGCGTAGACCCCCTTCAAGAGCGTCGCGAAGTGTCTCGAAACTGCAGTGTCGCAATCGCAGGCAAGCGCGCGCAGCTGATCAGGCTTTTGAACGATGATGCGATTGCGTCTCGTCTCGAGAATGCCTCGCTTGCGCAAATCATGAACCACCCGGCTCAGATAGCTCCGGCCTATGCCCAGCATTGACGCGAACTGCTCCTGCGTCAGCGTCAGATTGGTTCCGCCGGTTCGATCGATGGCCGTCAGCAACCATTTGGCCGCTCGTTGTTCGATGGAATGATTGGAATCGCAGGCGACCGACTGGAACACCTGAGCCAGCACACATTCCGAATAGCGCGCAAAAACGCTCTCCAGGTTTGACGACTGACGTCTCGCCTCATCAAGCCTCGACAGCCTTATCCTCCAGAAAGGGCCGCTGGTGCGCACTTGCGCCTGTGTGTAGGCCGGCAACTGGCCCTGAGTGACAATGCAGCCGGCTGCGCCCTCGCGGCCAACAAACATCGTGTCGACACTGCGCTTGCGCCCGAAAACGACGCAGTAAGAAATCATGCTCGCACCACGCGGAAAGAAAGCATCGCGAAGCGGCTCTCCCGGTCGGTGAATGACAGTGCCCGCGTCTGCCTGCCAATCCTCCAGGTGAGGCTTGAGGATCGTGAGATCCTCCGCATCGAGGGACCTTAGAAGATTGTTTTCCAGCCTTTCGGGCAGGGTTTGCATGGCAAAACATCCTTTCGGTTGCGGCTGCCCCCAAGGGCCAACGCAAGCGCCAGGAAAACGTTCAATGATGTACCGTTCACATTTTGGGATGTCTCGGTCAGGACCGCGAGGCGCGGAGCGGCTGGCAGGTAAACGCTGCTGGGGGGCGAAGCCTCAAGGCCGCGTGCTTTGTCCGGCGCTCAGGACCGTGCTGCTTTGGAACGTGCTGCTTTTCTGTCGTCCCATGGGGGACTTTTTCGCCGGGCATGTTTCGCCTTGCTTTCGCACCATGCCCGAAACTGCGCGACCTCGGCATCCGTCAGCCGCTCGATGCCGATGAACTCGTTCTTGCCCTGGCCGACCCTGATGAGTTCGTCCAGTTTCGCCTGCACCGCGGTGCTGTCGCGGTTCTGCGTGCTTTGGATCAGGAACACCATCAGGAAGGTTACGATGGTCGTGCCTGTGTTGATGATCAGTTGCCAGGTCTCGGAGAAGCCGAAAAACGGGCCGCTGACCGCCCAGACGACGACCGCCAGAGCGCAAAGCACGAATGTCGCAGGCTTGCCCGTCCACCGCGAAATGGTGTCGGCGAAATGAGAAAAGACTTTTTCCATGGAACCCCGCCCGCTGTCGAAACGCCTGTGTCGACTCAACGACAAACGACTGTTGACGTTCCAAAATTCGTGGGTACTCGAACCCGCCTGCTGCCCAAGCATCCGCCCCCGCAGCGCATCAGCCCCGGTCGTCGTCTTTGTCTGCGCCTGCCAGGCCAAAGCGGCAACGGCACCCACTGTCCCCGGTTCGCGCCAAAACGCGGTTCTGCCACTGGCGCGCCAGTAGGGGCTGGCATCGCCAGCGCCGCTGGATGATGCCAGCGGTGTCAGGGATTGACGGTCAAGTCGGCGATCAGTTCCGAAATGCGCGCACGCAAGCGTGGGCGCAATTGCACCAGGCCGGCGATGAGCCGTCGTCCTTCGGCGCTCGCAATGAAATGAATGCGCTCATCGGCAGGCAGTGGTACGGCTTCACCGTTGACCGCGTCATGGCCCGGTAACCCCTGGAAGAAGCGTCCGACGGGAACCTTGAGCGCCTTGGCGATCTCGTAAAGCATGGAAGCGCTGACGCGGTTGCGTCCGTTCTCATATTTCTGCAATTGCTGGAAGCTGATGCCGATGGCGCGCGCCAGTTGTGCCTGCGATACGTCCGACTGGACGCGGACCATCGCGATCTGCCGCCCGACATGCTGGTCGGCAGGATGCGGCTCGGGCGTAAGACCCGCGGGGACTCCAGACTTTAACGAGCCCGCCCGTGTCAGCGAGGTCCGTTTGTGCTCCACCCGTTCCTCCCGTCCCGCGCCCCATCTTGAGCACGCCAGCATCAGAACTACACCTTATGAGGTTGAATTTCACCCTATCTGTGGCGGAGGCCGGATGCCTGCCGATTGTGGCATCATGGTCAGTCCACGACAGATTCGAGCCGCTCGGGCTCTGCTTGGTTGGTCGCAGCAGCAGCTCGCGGACGCGGCAATCGTTTCGGTGAACGCTTTGGCGCGGCTTGAGAACGGCAAGGTCGATTCACGCGTCAGCACGCTGCAGTCCATCGAAAGAGCCCTGAAAAAAGCCGGCATAGAATTCCTGTCGGTGGACAAGAAGGGCGAAGGTGTCCGGTTGCTGGACCCGGAGGCGTGATCCGCCGCAGCCTGTCGCCCCGCTTGTCATGCCGAATTGCCAGCTCTCGTCCGAGCCGCCGCTGCGCTCCCACCCATTGGCACACCCAGCCGACCAATCCGGATGAGATCGGCCAGGGCCGAGCGGATCAGCGGCCACGGAAATTCATCATCGTCCTCGCTGGGTTGCGCCTCGCCCAGCACCGCGTCCAGCTTGGCTGCGATACCAACAAGCGATGCAGCCGGTGTTTGGGACAACCGCACGAGCATATCCAACGCCTGTTCACCGGCCAGGTTTTCGGCCAGCAGCGCCTCGGTATATTCACCCAAGCCCACTGCCCCGGCACTCACATTCCTCTCAAGGCGCTGCTGAAGACGGCAGAGCCGGTCTACCTCTTCCTGTGCCGCCCGCCATTTGCCCCAAACGTCAGCAGCGGGATCTGACCCGGCCTCCGGATTTTTCGGCGAAAGTGCAATAGCCACCCTCTCCCCGTTTGCCTTGGTGCGGGTGACGATGGACAAAGTCGTGGTATGGTCGGAATCAGCCATGATCCGAGCTCCAGACAGCTTAGACGTGGTTAGGCTAGGCTCAGTGCGCCAACACTGCGTCTAGCCGCCCCGGACCGGAGTCCAAGGGTATCTTTGATACCTTTGGATCATAGACGAATGATCTAAAAGGATCAAGAACAATTGGTAACAGCGGCGCAAATGCGAGCGGCTCGGGCGCTAATAGGTCTCTCCCAAACAGAGTTGGCCCGCCGAGCCGGTGTCTCTGTTCCCACGATCAAGCGCTGTGAAAGTGACAGCGAACGCGCTGCGGCGGTTTCAAGCGAGACTCAAGACAAAGTGCGATCAGTTCTCGAAGCTGAAGGTGTTGAGTTCACCAACGGCAAGCATCCCGGTGTTAAGTTAGTTCGCTCTTAATTCCGTTGTAGGACAATTCCGCCGGCAGGCGGCAAACAAAGGTGCAGCGCATAAAGCGTAGAAGCCCTGACATCCGCAGCCGGGAGTCAGTTGGCAGGGCTTCGAAGCAAATTCGCGTCCGCGAGATCGGTTCAACAAGGCGGTCTAAGGAGCGTCAGTATGCGACGGCGAAGCCGGGACGCGGGACTGTCCGCCTCCGACGAGCGGCCAATTTAGCCGGGCCCAGCTAAAGTCTGGAACCGGGCCGAAAGCCGACCCCCTGAAAACCGGGAAGGACGAGCATCTTATAGAATCAAAGACCGCGAGCTAATGCGGTCGCACCGCACCGGGAGAACACAGTGTCAGATCCTCACAATGTCGCGCTCGGCGCGCGGCTCCTCGCGATTGAGACAACGCTGCGAGCGCTCATCGAGCAGATAAGCGTATCCGAACCCGATGTTCGGGATCGCGTACGAGGCAAACTTGAAGATTATCTCTCCGGCCTTGAACAGGCCTCTGATGTGGAACGCGATTTCATCCAGCGAGCGCGCGGTTTTACAGAGTCGATTCTGAAAACACGGGAAAGCTAGTGTCAGGGCTCGAAGGGCTCTAAACATCCGCCATTTTGTCCGCCTTCGTCCTCCGCTCGCGATTGTCGTCTCCTGAGCATAACTCCGATTTCCGTTTTGGGCCGGAAGCGGACTTTCCGCATTTCCTTAGCAAAGCCAAGAAAGCCGACTCGTTGTCGGGGCTTGGAGATTCTAATCTCGTCTGTAGGAGCAGGAAAGAAAAGTATGGGCCTAGCTGACGGGCCGACCCTTCTTGCGAGCCGCCCGCTTTGTCACCGGGGGCACTTTCTTGGTTGTTGGTCTTGAGGCATCAAGGACTACGATCTGGATTCGTGACCGGTCACTTTCGGCCAAACCGTGGGACAGTTGTTCCGCGAGGTCTTGATGGGTCAACGATCCTGAGAAGCCGCTTGGCCCAAGGGTCAAATCTCTGCCAGTCCCTTCACCAAACCAAAGCACCAAATAGACGCCGTATCCGCCCGTTCGCCAGTCCCGACAGTATTTGTCATCTAGCTGCGTTTTAGACGCATTCCAAACCTCTGGATGCCATTGTCCTTTAATCTCAATCGGCAATCCCTGACCCAAAATCGTTGCATAGATATCGACCCGATTTCGGTCGGGCATGGGAAGTTCCGGAAACAGCTCGATCCCGCCGCCAAGGCGCGGACGAATTAGGTCAAGCAATCGGTCCCGGCAAACGTTCTCGTCTTTCGGGCGATTGCCGCTCCAAAAAGTTTCCCAGCCGCTAGTATCGGCATCTCGGATGTACTTCTGAACGTCTGCTAGATGATCAAGCATGACCATTTTCAGATCGGTCACGGTCGCCGGGGCCAGATTCTCGAGAACCTTCCTAACGGAATCGAATGTCTGTATCGAATATTCCGCATCGCGGCGATTACGCCTTTGCTCCTGACAGACATGCTTCAAGAGGTCAGAATAACCCGTCCCTTGAAGGCTTGAGGACAGATGGTCAATCGCTTCTGTGCCCTCGGCCGTCCGGTTAGCGCCAATTGCGCTGATGCAGTAGGATATGAACTCGCTGGCGTCCCAAGGGTTCTGGTCGCCACTCCAACCGCCAGCGGGATGGCCCACCAAAGGCCATTCAGGTGCAAAAGTGCTAACAATCGCGGCATAGCGGTCGACGGGGAGGTTCAACCCGGCACGCTCTGTCCGATCAGGTAGAATGATCGATTTGATCGGCCAAATAATCTCCCTTGAAACGGAGAGCGGCAAGGCCGATGGAACAAAGCAAAAGGCGGCTGCGACCCACAACCGTTTGGACTGTTCATCGAGAGAATCCAAGTCGCCAACCCGATCCTCTATCAGTTTGATAAGTTCGGTCCTGTCTCCATGCCATATCAACAATTGGATCAACTCAAGCTGGCTATTGAATACAGCATTTGGGAAATTTCGGAGCCATCTCAGCGCCAGTCTTGGTGAGAATGACAGGAACCTCGGCTCACGGGCAAATCGATACAAGCCGGTGACGTGCTCTTTCGATATCTGAGGCTCGATAACGGTTGTGACGAATGTTTCCATGCCTTGCCCATCAACAAAGACGGCCTGCTCCAAGGCCGCCTCGATGTCATCGCCTAGTTTCGTCGAATTGAATTCTGGCATGTCCCACCAGATACCGAGCACGGCCCGAACCACACCTGATGGAATCTCGGCAAGCGAACGATCTGCTCTAACCAGTTCAGCGATACCCGCGAGCATTATTGGCTCAATGGTCCAGTGTTTGCCTTCAATTCGGATTGAGCAAACTTTCTCCAAGTCGGGCAGATCATCACGCATGAGTGTGGCAACAAAGCCCCGGCACGCCGCCTCGGCAACCTCTTCCCCGACCCACTCTACAAGCCTGTCACGAGGGTTGCTGTGGTCGCGAAGGTCCGAAAAGCGCCCGAGATAGCCCTGTGCAAGCGATATTAATGCCCCGATCTGCTGGCCACTGGCGATCTGGGGCAGTTCTTTCTCGAATCCAGCACGATGCTGCCGGTACTTCGCCTGCCGCCTTGATTCGTACTGCTGCTGACGTTTTCTGTGTTCTGCCTCATAGTCACGCTCTGGAGGCCGTTTTATTGCTTCGAATGCCGGGCCTAGCTGCTCGTGTTGTCGAATCCCTTGGTCGATAACGAGTTGTAGATTCTCCTGACCCTGATTTCGACGCCAGGTAGCTTGAACCAAGTCATTCCAGACTGTCGACTGATAGGTAGTTAACTCCTTGGTGTCGGCGATCTCCCGCAAGAAGTAGATCGTGTCTTCGATTGATAGGCTCAAACCTACAAGAGAGTTCGGCAATTCGTGGACGATGGCCATCCAGGGGCCTCCGTCAATGGTTTCGTCGTAAAGCACCAGCCGTTGGACTTGTCTGCGAAACTCCGGGTTCGCTAACAGGTAGTTCCTAATTCTGTCGGCCTGTTCTTGATGGGTGAATCTGTTTCCAAGATGCCGAACCCACGACCAGAATCGTCTTGATTCGATTGGAGGTCCGGCGATTGCGATTTCTAGTAGACGCTCAATCGCGGAAGCGAGGCCTCGCCCTAGTTGCCAATGGCGCGGGTGTCGTTTGGCTTCAATTGCCACGGCGATGCAATCCAGAACGGATTGTGCGGGTTCGGCAGAGATGCGCCGGATCAACGCATAGTCTGCACCGACAACACGAGCCTCACGTCTTTCCGAGCCGTTGATCCCGTTAAGCGCGACAAGCACGTCTGCGATCATTTCTGCGGGAAATTCCGCCGGACCAACATCGCCGATAGTTTCAGCAGCAAGTCGCCAGCTATCGTGCTTTTTCTGCGCCAACAGCGCGCGAACCAACTCCTGCCAGTCAATATTCAGACCCGATTTCGCGAGTGCTTCTGATGCCCGGCTCCTCTCCACAAACGGAGCCTGTGCATCTTTCATTAGCCCGTCTAGTTCCGGTAGGATTTCGGCGGTCAGAGGCGACCCCGCCAGCGATTCTAGAACCAGCGCAGAAAGCTGCACATGCCGGTTTGGACTGGTAATCAGAGCTACAATTTCCGATTTTAGCTCGGGCTGTGCCAAACCGCGAACAGACCGAACACTCCAGTCTTCACTACGAAAATATGGATCATCCTCAGCCAATTTCGCGAGCGCCTTCAATAGATGACGCGCACTTTGGGCACTTAGGCTGCTTGTTTCGCCGTACCGCAGGAAACCATACGGATCGGTGTCAATGCATCGCTCTCGAACCCTAGGCGAGAAATAGCCGAGCCAGGCATGAAGTCCTCTCAGCGCCGATGGCACTCCTCCTTTGAATTGCAACAACGCCAAAAGACGGCGTTCCGACAATTTGTCTTCAAGTTTCTGGCTCAACCATCGCCCAGCCAGATATTCAGCAATGACACGGTGGACAGGAACCAACTGATCTTCGACCTCGGCTTTGAAAAGCCGTGTCTTGGTAACAGTGGAGGCATCCGCCGTTGTGCAAATGTTGTCCAACTCAGCTAGAGGTATGAAACCTTCTGCAGCCTTTCTTCGATTGTTCGTGATTACGCCAACGGCTCCACTCAAGAGCAAATGTGCAAACATGGCTCCAGCCGCCGCCAAGAGTGCTTCCGACGAGGTCTGCGCCTGCCGCGATTGGTCGTGAGCGTCATTCTCCTCCCTGATTAGCAGCGAGGTTGCCCGTTCCAACAGTTCGGTCTTGGTTGCCGGCAGACCCTCATCCTGAAGCCACACCTCGGCCAACAGTTTGAGCGTCAACGGGTTGCCAACGAGATCGTTAAGCCCTTGGCGGTCAATCGCTGACAGCAACTTATCCGTATCGATGCGAGTGTCGTACCCTACAAGAAATGCTCTCGCTTGTTCATCGTTAAATGGCATGATGTGCACCGCGACGGGCAACACCCCATAATCACTCTGAAACCTTGCCCGATTGGACGCGCCGGTCCAATCTGCGGCTCGGCAAGAAATTATGACATTCGGGTTGCGCAACTGGCTAAGCCTACCCAGTACCCTGTCAATCGCAGGTTCGGTAGCTGAGGCCGGTATCTCGTCCAGTCCATCGATGATTATCGGGCGATGCGCCAAATCGTTGTAGATCGAAAGGTCTGCGGTTCTATTGAAAGTGCCTGCCGCCACGCGGATTGCACCTAATGAATCGCCCAACTGCGTCGTCAGCTCCGACTTTCCGATTCCGGGCTCCCCCAACAGGACTACAACGCGCCCGAGTCCGGCGATGTCAGGCTCTGAGACGCGACGCTCGTCTTTGCTTCCCTTAGCAGCAATAAGTGTTCTGGGAATATACACGCGCCAAGTCCTTCTACATGGGGGACAGCCTAGGTTCGTGGGGCCGAATCGGGAATATGCAGCAAGCATAGTTGCTAGGGGAGCTTTCGGAAGCTCTGTAAGCTAAACACATAAGCCAGCCGGGTGGAGTGCGATGCCAGAGAGCCAGAATATTGCCCGTCTTCAACGGGCGCGGCGTACCAGACGCTCTCCAAAATACCCTTATTCTTGAGTATCCAGCGGACATGTCCGCTTTCGGTGGAAAATTCCCAGTTTCCGAACGACCGAAATGCGGACGCAAAGCTGCCGGTCGCTTCACCGCGGCAAGCTTCTCTCCACATCATGCCTTCACGCATTTGATTTCGACTAGGCGCCGAAACCCAATTTGACCGCCGCCTCCACGAAGGAGATAGGCCACCTCTCAGTGAGAGCGTCGAATAGGCCTATCAATTACACTTGGGATCACCTTGTTAACCCGTACCCGGTGCGCGCGCCCGCGCGTGCGCAACCGCAAGCAAGTCGGGTGCCCTGCCCTTAGAACTTCACACTCAAATCCGCACGCACGCCGTGGTCGCTGACCTTGGAGCCGAGTTCGCCGTGATAGGTAATCCCTAGCGTTGCGCGTGGCGCGACGGTGAAGTCGAGCCCCGCTTCGATGACGGCTGCGTCCTTGGCGATCGGTGCACCGACGATCTGGAACGCATTGGAGCCGGTGAAGGCCTGGCTGACCGTTGGCGTGATATCGCCATAGGCGTGGCGCCAGCCGATCGTGCCATGCACAGTCGCCTTCACCGAGCCGAGATCGAAGTCGGTCGAGGCACGAAGCCCGAGCGTTGTGAAGGTGTTGTCGCTGGAGCCGCTCCGCACGGTGAGTGCCGATGCCCCACCCGTTTCGGTGAAGCTGTTGGTGTGGACATTGACATAAGCCAGGTTGGCGAAGGGCTCGAAGGCGATGCGGCCAGCCTCATGCTGTAGCCGAGTTCTCCGAAGACCTGGGTGGTGCCGGCGCGATAGTCGCCGGTGAGGCTGTCTGTGAAGCCGGGGAACGACACCTGCCGGCTGCTATCGATCTCACTCCAAGTATAGGCAAGGCCGGAACGGAAAGAGAGTGCACCGAGTTGTGTGCCGCCGTAGAGACCAAGATGGTAGTTGCCTATCGAAGCCGAAGACCTGCGATCGTCGATCTTCAGCGACGAATGGCTGTAGCCGGCGAGGAAACCAAGCCGGACCTCATCGGTGATCAGGCCATCGACGCCGGTGACGAAGCCGCCGATGCTGCGCGACAGCGTGGCCGCATTGCCGTCGCCGCCGAAATGGCCCCACGAGCCGAACACCGAGCCCCAGGCGCCGCCGCGTTCGGACGCAACCGAAGCCGTGGCGATCTCCTTGGCGTCGTCACCATAACCCGTCAGCGGCATGGCGCCGACCGTCTCGAAAGCCGAACGCAGGCGATCGTTGATGGCTTCGCGCGTGAAGCGGCTGTCCTCGATAAGGCCAGTCACCATCGAAGCATTGACCTCGCCCGACAGGCCATCGAAGGCCAACCGCGCTTCCTCCGTCGAGAGCGGCAGCAGTTTGTTGTAAAGTGCAAGCGACTGGCCACTCTGCTGAAGCCTGTCGAGCGCACCTGCGGTCTGTTGACGGTTGAAAGTATTGGCCGCCTTCTCGAACACCGGTCCTGTTGGTTTGGCGCCCTTGACGGCGATCTTCAGATCGACCGTGTTCTTTCCCTGAACAAGCGTCGCATCCAGAAATGCCGAACGCGAAAGCACGGCTGGATCGAAAGCACCCGCGACGCCTCCGTCTGCCGTCAGGATCGTGTAATTCTGGCCGTCTTGATAGCTTGTCGCGGCATCCAGTGCCGTTACGGCCACCTTGGCGCCGTCGACCGTCGCCTTGCCCTTGGCGGCAATGCGATCGCTCGTGCCATTGCCTGCGACTTCCACTTCATAAATGGCCCCCGCGGCCAGGGAGACATCGCCGGCCACATTGAGCGTGCCGATCGAATTGCCCGGTGCGATGGTGCTGCCAGCCGCAACGGTGAGCTCACTTATGGTGCCTTTGCCTTGCAGGCGGGCTCCAGGCATCACACGGATCGAACCACCGAGCGAACCGTCCACCGACAGGATGCCTTTGGCAATCGATGTCGACCCGACGAAACCGGAGCTGTCACCGGCAAGCTTCAACGTACCAGATCCGGTCTTGGTGAGGTTGCCGGCACCAGAAATCGCTCCCGAATAGAGGGCGTCAACCTGTTCGTCGAAGATGACACCAGCACCGGCGCCGATCATGACATTGCCACCGAAGCGACTTGCTGTGGTCGACAGCTTTCCCTTTTCGACGGACCAATCCAGGGCGGACGTGCCCGTCAGCATCAGCTCGCCAGCACCCCGCTTGATCATGATGCCTCGGTTGCCGTTGAGCGCGCCGATATCGCCGGCAAAGATCCCGTCCGAAACCTGGTCGAACACCATCGTTGCAGCATTGCCGATCCGCCCGGAGATTGTTGAGGCGTTACCTGTCAGCGAGCCTGCTTCGACAAACGTGTTGCCGTAGACATTGCCACCATTGCTGAGCTTCAGTGTGCCTGCGCCGGCCTTGATCAGATCACCGCTGCCCGACACCGCGCCCGACAGGCCGAGCAAGGTGTTTGCGGCAACATCGAAGCGACCGCTCGAACCGAGTGTTACAGCGCGACCAGTGTCGAAACTGCTGGTGGTGTTCAACGTGCCGCCGTGGAAAGCAAGACCACCCGACAGATCGCCCAGATTGGCATCGGCCGAAACCGAAAGCGTGCCTGCGTCCATGACGGTGCCGCCGCGATAACTGTTGATGCCGGACAGCACCACCGTTCCCGCACCCTGCTGCCTGAGCCTGCCGCCGCCTGAAATGGCCCCGTTCATTGCCAGCGTGCCGGAGCGATAAAAGGCAAGGGTGCCTTCGTTGACGATGTCTCCGGCGATCGAGCCTTTGCTGCCGCCCTCACCAATCTGCAACGTGCCGGCGGCAATCGTCGTACCGCCACTATAGGTATTGTCGCCCGCCAGGATCAGTGTGCCAGCGCCTGTCTTGGTCAGCGCTTTCCCATCCCAGCCCGTGACAGGATTTGCCGCCCGGTCAGCGAGATCAGCCCCAACGGTGAAACTGTTCGCAGCGTCGGCCAGGGTGAAAGTGCCGTGAGCCAGGTTGTTGTTGGCGGTCCAGCTCAGATCGTAGCTGGCCAGATACTGTTTTCCATCGGCGGACTTTCGCGTGTTCACAGTCAGATAGTCGACCATGCCACTGAAACCGCCAACGCTGATCGTGGCGAAGTCGCCCTGAATGACCGAGCTGCTGTCGATCAGGATCTGGCTGGCACGGTTCGGATCGCCGACACCACTGAGATTGAAATTCACGTCCGCCCCGATCCTGAGGCCTGCAGTCTTCAGCAGTGGCTGGCCGGCTCCGGCCCGTATCGACATAGCAGCCGTGTCGCCAAGCTCTACGCGCCCGCCGATGTCGGAGCTGCCGGGCGTTTCGAAAGAAACAGTGGCACCGCTGGCAACCATGACGGAACCGCCCAGGGCGGTGCTGCCACCCGCGCCATCGCCGAACCGCAGGGTGCCGCCCGCCACGACGGTGTCGCCGGTATAGCCGGCAGCGCCGGTCAGCGTCAGCGTGCCAGTGCCCGACTTGGCAAGACGACCGCCCGACGATGCCAGATCCGCCGCCCAGGTGATGTCCTGGCCGTTGGTGTCCACGCTGTATTGTTGGCCGGCGGCAGTCGAGAACCGGCTCGAATAGTCGGTCTGATTGGCGGCGCTGTATTGCAGCGTCCCGCCCGCAAAACTGAGTGCGCCGGATGTGCCAAGCGCGCCGGCGCTTCCGACATTGAGGCTTCCAGCCGCCAGGGTTGTTTGGCCGGTGTAGATGTTCGCACCCGTCAGCACCAGCCTGCCCTCACCTGCCTTGATGAGACCGCCGGTGCCACGAATGATGTTGTTGAGCGTCACACTGCCGGCAGCCGTTGTACCGGGATCAATGGAAAGCGTACCCGTCACGCTGATGGCGCCGTCGATGGTCCCGGTATTGCCAAGCCTCAGGCTGTTGGTGCCACCGGTGAAGGCTATTGCGGCGGCCTGGACTGCGCCCGGTGCGCCAAGGTTCGAATAGCCACCGGCGATCGTACCTTCGTTGATGATCGTAATGCCATTGCCGACGATACCGACACCGCCGTCGGCGCCCGGACCGCCGTTGCCACCGCGGATCGCGGTGCCCGCCAGCGTGGACACCATATTGTTGCCGACGCCGCTGAAATCGATGCCGTTGCCACCGCGCCCGGAAGCGCCATTGCCGCGACCGCCAATGCCGCCCGCGCCGCCATCGCCGCCGATGATCGATCCGGCTGCCAGGTTGAGCGTCGATCCGGCCGATCCGACATAGACGCCGCCGCCGCCATCGCCACCGCTGCCACTGGAGCCGCCGCTGTTTCTGTCACCGTAACCGGTTCCGCCGGCGCCGCCATTACCGCCCTTGACCGTGCCGAACACATTCAGGTTCAGCGCGCCTCCGGTCACGCCAACACCGTAACCACCCGAGCCGCCACCGCCGCCGGCCCCGGCGTTGTTGTAGAAGGTCGTGCCGCCGGTACCCCCGTTGCCACCGGTCGCGTTGATTATCATCTGCATGCCGGCCGTGGAGAACCGAATGCCGTTTCCACCACCGCCGCCGCCACCGCCGCCGCCGTAGTTGGCGCTGCCGCCGTCGCCACCGTTTGCGCCGATCGGACTGCCGGGATTGCCATCGGTGCCGGCCGTGCCGCCGCTGCCTGTGTTGGAGCCACCTTTGCCGCCTGCAGCGCCTGCACCGCCGCCGCCGCCGCCACCGCGGTAATATATCGAGTCTCCGCCCGCCGCACCCGTAACCCCGAAGGTCTGGCCGGCGCCTCCATAGCTATCGTGATTGCCATCGCCGCCGCGACCACCGGCGGATTGCGCGAGGGCGTCTGTCGCGACCAGTACCACGCCGAACAACGCGGTGCAGGCAAGCAAGCCTCCACGCCATGCACGGTTTGCAAACCTCCTGGCGCGCATCACGGAAGGCCGGGACGGCCCCTCTCGCTGGCCCTCTGTCGATGCGTGAAAACGCTCAAAAGCCTTCACGGCGCGAGAACCGGAAGTGATCCCGTCAGAACGAATATGCAATTTTACCCACCCAAGCACACGCCGCGATCCCGGCGTCATCCCCATGTCCGGGTGCTTGAAAACACAAGTTGCGCGGGGATGTCAGCAGCCAGGCTCAGCCTGTTCGCCGCTTGAGACGCTTGATCAAAATTTTCGCGAAAATTTAAACATCCGGGGGCGTGACGAGATACGGAACTGAGGCATGCTGCCGCTGGTACGCGTCTGTCCGCTTCAAGTTGATTTGTTCTTCATGTCGCGGTCAGTATCATCGACCAGCGAATCTCCCCGGCATGACCATACCCAGACTCTACTATGTGACGACCGGACTGGATCCGAACCAGGCCTTTGCGACCTGGAGCGCGGTGTTATCCCCCCTGTTCGAGCCGAGGCCGTGGACGCGCAGCAAAACCCTGCCCGCCGGATCGGCGAACGGCGCTATTCTGGGTGACATTGTCATCGCCAAAGTATCGTTCGAACCACAGATGTTTGTCCGGGATGGACAGCGCATCGCTTCGACGCCGGACCACATCTTGCTGCATCTCTATATGAGCGGTGGTTTCAACGGAAAGGTATCCGGAGAACAGGTCTCTATCAGCCCGGGAAAGGTCGCGGTGATCGACCTGGCCCATGAGGTGCGGACGCGTGCGTTCGCTTCCACCACCTTGTCGCTGATTGTTCCCCGCAGGATGCTAGGCGAAATAGCGCCGGGCACGTTGAAACCACGGCTCGACGCAAGGCGCAACGAACTCCTTGTTGCCCATATGCGGTCACTTCAGGAGCGCAGCACGCAAATTTCGCAGGACGAGGTTGCACGCACCGTTTCCGACACGGCGGATTTCCTGAAGCGACTGTTGCTGCAGCCGGACTTCACATCCAGAAGTTCGCGCCATACCGATGATGACCTCTTGTCGCTGGCGGAGGCCGCAATCCGTGACAATCTTGCCATCGGCAAACTCTCCCCGGATTTCCTTGCTGAGAAGCTTGGCATCTCGCGGGCATCGCTCTACCGCGCCTTCGCCCGCCGGGGTGGCATCATGCGCTATGTTCAGGAACGTCGGCTCATCGCGGTGCGAGCGGCCCTGAGCGATCCCCTCGAAACACGCAAACTGTCCCAAATAGCCTCAGATCTCGGCTTCAACAGTGAAGCCCATTTCAGCCGCACGTTCCGTCAACGGTTCGGCACGACCGCAAGCGAATATCGCAGGATGCAACTCGAGGCATCAGCGCAAAACCAGCTGACCAGTCCGGACGTCGTGAACCGGTGGTGGGTGGACGTGGCGGCGAAAGCTCATTCAGCGCGCACAGCGCCCTCTTGATGTCGCATACGCTGCGCCCGAGGCATCCCTGGGATGCGCAAAAATGCTCGCGCCCCCTCATGCCGATAGCGGCCCCATCGCCAACGTTCCCCAAAGGGTAACCGCGGGCCGCCGCGCGCAGCACGCCTATATCGCCGATAGCGGATAGCGGACAGCGGACAGCGGACAGGCTATCGGGAAGGGTCAATGCAAAGATCAAGCGACAAGATTGGCATCTCTGCTCCAGAAGCCGATGTGAAGGCGGGACCGGATGCAGGTCCAACGGCTGCTTTCGTGCTTAAGCAGAGTTTGTGTGAACGGCGGATTGGACGTCGCGTTCCCAGTCAACCGGCCAGGCACGAATTTCTTACTTGCAACGATAGCAAACCAGGAAGTCATATTGAGGGCCGGCTACCGGACACGGTGGTCTGACCAATGGGGCCGAGGCGGCGAGCAATTCATTCGCGATGGTGACCTCCTCGGTCCGCGGCAATTCAAGGCGGTTACCGGCACGAGCCATCCGTCTGCATGCAGGCGCGTGATGACGGGCCCCGACAGCGTGCCATTTGCCCGCTGTCGCTGCCCTCTCAATGCACCCTGCAGCCGCTGGCTCATGCTCAACAAGACCAGCGCCATCGCTTGCGCGAAGGTCCGTTCGGGCCCCATTTACGGTTACTCGCAATTGGCGAGGATCGTTTTCTTTAAGTTTATGGCAGCTGATTTCGAGTAGGGCGGAAGCAGCGCGGCTAAATCGATCCTACGAGGCTGGAATGAACAATCGTTACGGGACACTGGCTTCCTGGGTCTATAATCTGGACAAACCGGTCGGGCGTTCATTCGGCGATGTTGAATATTATCGGCAACGCCTTGGCGAATCCGAGGGCCCGATCCTGGAACCTGCTGTCGGCAACGGTCGCGTTTATGTGCCACTGCTCGAGTCTGGTTTTTCGATCGAAGGGTTCGATGCGTCCGACGAGATGCTCGGCTACTGCCTGGACGAATGCAGGAAGAGAAACCTTTCCGCAAGCGTAACACGACAGACCTTCGAAGACTTCTCCTATGGCAGAAGCTTTGCAGCCATCATCATCCCGGCGGGGTCGTTTCAGTTGGTGACGGATACGACATCGGCGATCGCTGTGCTGAGACGGTTTTATGATCACCTGGTTCCCGGCGGAAAATTGATCCTAGATCTCGACCCCATAGATAGTTTCCTTGGGCCGACCGGTTCGGTCCGGCGTTGGAAAACAGAGGATGGCGATCTGCTGACACTCACGGATCATCGGGTTGAAACAGACTATGTCGCGCAGACCACGCTCGCCTGTCTGCGCTATGAACTCTGGCAAGATGGAAACCTTGCGAAATCCGAACTCGATTTGTTCAAGTTGCGGTGGTGGGGCGTCGAAGAGCTCACGATGGCGCTGGAGCGCGCGGGCTTTGTCGATGTCGTGGTGTCAGGCAACTATCAGCATGGAAGAGCACCGCACAAAGACGACGAAATCATCAGTTTCGAGGCGCTCCGCCCCGAATGAACTGACATACGCTTTCAGCTACCCCGGACTTGGGTATCTGCAACGGTCCGTCAAGCCTGCTGCAATCCGGTCTGACGGTGCGAACGGCAGCTTTCAGGAAACTCAAAGGCAGGCTGGATGTCCGAGATGACGGCCTTGCTGTCATGCCGAGCCTGCGATGCTGGAATGCTTCCCGCCTCGATTGTCTCAGCTACCAATTCAAACGGATGCCGATGGTGCCTGCGGTTGCGGTCTGGCGACTGCGATTGCCATCGAGCGACCAGCGGTAGGAGCCTTGTCCGTAGATGCTCACATTCTGGTTGACCCGCGCGGTTACACCGCCGCCGAGCTCGAGTGCGGTATCGCCAAAACGGGTCTCGATGGCGGGTGAGGCGGAGCCGAAGATCGCGCTGTCATTGCCGGAGAAGGCGTGCCAGAGATTGACCCGCGCATAAGGCTGCCAGAGCCTGCCTTGCGCATCCTCATCGGTATATTGCAGCCGTGCCCCGAGCCGTCCCGTCCAGGCATGGCCCTCGTCCCAACTCACGCCGGAGTAGGCGTCGCTGGAGCGGTTGACCGAGATGGTTTGGGAGATGATCTGCGCCTGCGGCTCGATCTGCCAGCGATTGCCTTCGCCGAAGCGGATCGGATAACCAGCCTCCACGGAAGCGGTATAGCCGGTGGCGTCGGTGGACAGCGCGGCCCCGTAGTCCGAGCGCGCGTTTATGTCGTACCAGTTGCCCTGGAAGACGGCGTCGACATACCAGCCGCTTGGCCCGAAATGGGTCCAGTAGGCGCCGAGAGAAGGTCCTGCCATCGACAGACGGCCGACACGAAGGTTCTCGATACCGAGGGCAAAGCCGGAGACCGAGTGCGCACTGTAATCGGTATACGCACCATAGACGCCGAGATGGTCGCGATGACCGCCGGCATAGGGATCGGTGCGGATGACGTCGAGGCCGGCCTGTATTCCGACGAGGTCGCCGGCAGCACGGCTGTCGACGGTACCGTCCCACTGGTTGCGCGTGTTTTCCCCGAAGACGCGGCCCCAGCCGCCATTGACGTAGCCGCGGCCGGTCAGGTTTCGGATGTTCTCTTCCTCGCCGACGCGCTCATGCAGGGTGCCGAGGGTCGCGAGCCCCATCTGCCGGCCGATCGCCGGGATCGGTGCATAGAGCGCCACCTCCGGACGGTAGAGCGGGATGTCCGGACCGCTCGGCGCCGTCGGGGTCGTCGGCGGGTTGACGAGGTGGGAGCGCAGGAACCAATCATCGGCGCCGGTGCTGCCGCCGCGGAAGAGCTGGTACTCATAGGCGCCTGCGGCGACGCGCTGGCCGAGCGTGAAGGCGTTCGTCGCGGTGGTGCCATTACGGGTCACCTGCACCAGCCGGATGCCATC
Organism: Mesorhizobium sp. Pch-S; assembly: GCF_004136315.1. NCBI lineage: Bacteria > Pseudomonadati > Pseudomonadota > Alphaproteobacteria > Hyphomicrobiales > Phyllobacteriaceae > Mesorhizobium > Mesorhizobium sp. Pch-S. The sequence goes on along the minus strand of NZ_CP029562.1, from coordinate 3,333,018 downwards.
TGCCACGGTCTGCGCACCTGGACCGCCCGCATTGTCCACCAGCACCGACGACGTGCCGCTTGCCCGGCCGCCATCGATCACCAGCAGGTTGCTCGGCGAGTTGTCCGATTCAAGATAGGTGTTGAAGCCGATGCGGCCGTTGTTGCCGGCATAGTTGCGGACCGTCAGCGTGCTGTAGGCTCCCGGTCGTGCGAGGAACTGGATCAGGCCGGCATTGGTCACCGTGCCGGTCGCGTTGGAATCCCCGGTCACATCCCAGGCGCTGCTGCCATCGATGGCAACATCGGTCGCGTTCCGCGCCAGGCCGGTCCAGAGGCTGCCTTGCGCCAGCGCCACATCGGCGGTGTTGTCGGCATCGGCCAAAAGGTCGCCCGTCCATCGCGCCGTGGTCAGGCTGGCGGTGGCGGTGTTGCCCGAGCCGGTCAGCAGCAGATTGCCGGTCCAATTGCTGTTGCTGAGATTGTAGCTGAGGGTGGAGGGATCGACGATGATGTCGCCGGTCAGCGAAGGCAATCCGGTGATGTTCAGCGTCAGCTTGGCCGGTTTGGCCGCGGCATCCTCGGTTACCTGCGCCAGCAATAGCCGACCGTTCACGATGGCCGGGTTTATCGTTGTTCCGCCGCTGATCGAGACGGTGCCGTCGCCGCCCTCCGCCCGGATGATCGCGCCATCCGTGGCGGTTAGGCTGCCACCGGTGACAGAGATCGCACTCGGACCCTTACCGGCAAGGTAAATCGCCGTCGATCCGGCACCGGTCGCTGAGACCGCAGTGCCGGTGGCATTGACTGTACCGCCGTTGATGGCGGCAAATCCATGCGCAGTGCTGCCAGTCGTGGCAACCGAACCGCCGACGATCTGCACCGTGCCCCCATTGTCGGCCTGGACGCCCGCGGCACCGGTGCCGCCGGTGATGATGGCGGTACGCGTCAGGGCTATGGTGCTGTCAGGCTCCTGTGCCTGGACGCCGCGGGCGTTCTGCCCTTGTGTGGCGAGCCTCACATCCTTGGCGACGATTGTGCCGCCCGCCCTGGCATGCAAGCCTACGCCATTCATGCCCGCAGTGGTTATCAAAGTTCCGGTCACGACACCATGACTTCCGGCATCGTTCACGCGCACACCATCGGCGCCGCCGGCCGTAATGGTATCATCACCCCTGGTTGCAATGGTACTACCGACAATTGAGGCTATGCCGCCCTGGCTGATCCTCACGCCGACGGCACCATCACCATTCGTTGTGAAGTCAGCATTCTCGGCTTGCAATCGGCTGCCGGCACCGACCACCTCGGCGCCATGCGCCTCCAAGCCGATCTGGGCATCTGGGAACTGGAGGACTGGCGGGTTGCCACCGGTCACCCTGAAGCCGGTGGTGACCTCGGTATTCGTCACGGTGATTGTTCCAGCGTCGGTGACAAGCAGGCCAGCGCTCCAAGGGCCGGACGTGCGCACGATGGTGTTGGTCAGGGTGACCGTGCTGCCCGCTCCACTTGCCGACGCGCCGGGAGAATTGGGTTGATAGGTGAAGATGCCGTAGCCCGAAAAGTCGATCGTGGCTCCGGCGTCCGCCCAGACACCGGGGCTGTTTGCGCCATAGGTGGCGGAAGTTGCGCCATTGCTGACCTGGATGCTGCTGCCGGTGCCCCGGGCGACGATGCCCGGTGTGTTGGCAATGACGGTGCCGCCGTAATAGTCGCCGCTCGCGATGGCCCCACCGTTCATGGTGACCATTCCCCCGCCGTCGGCGAACAGTCCGGCGCTGCCGTTGCTCGTCACGTTCACATAGGTCTTGTTGAGGGTGAGGCTGCTGCCGGCACCGGAGGCGACGGCGCCCGGACCATGGTCTCCGTTGCTGTACGTGTTCAGGTTGTTGAGGGTGATCGAGCCTCCGGCGTCCACGAAGACAGCGGAAGCACCCGCGCCGTAGGTCTGGATATCGGTTCGGGTCAGAATGATCGTCCCACCGCTCGCCGCATAGACCCCGTGGGAGCCGTCACCGAAAGTGTTTACCGCGCCATCGGACAACGTAACGCTGCTAGCGGCTCCCACCGCGCCGACGCCATAAGCGCCGGCGTCGTTTGTGTAGATGGCGATGTTGTCACCGGTGATCAGTCCGCCACCCTCGGCATAGAGGGCGTGGCTGCCCAAGCCATAAGTCGTGATTTCGCTCAGCGTAGTGCTATCGTCAGGCAGGCCGGTGAACGAGATTGTTCCGCCGCCGGTCGCATGCGCGCCGTAGCCGCTGTTCGTTACCAGAAGATGGGTAGAGGTGGCGCTATAACTCCCGGTGCCGGTGACCTCGACCACGGTGCCCGCGCTCTCTCGCGCGGTGAACGCCGGATCCTCGCAGTTGCCGGAGGAGATGCTCACCGCCGCAGGTGGCGGCGGGGCGCATTGCGCAAGCGCTTCCGCCGAAGGCAGGAGCACCGTCATCGCGGCGGCCACAGTGGTGCGATGGAAGCAGGCAGAATGCAGCAGCGCCATTCTGGCTGCTCTGCTTACGAAAGCGTCGGAGCTGGTAACGGCAGTTGCACTCAAGTCGCGGTTCCCCCTACCCGAATCACCACAGGCCGATGGCGACGCAAGCATCTCCTCTTATCCTTGCGTAAGTCTTGTGGGGCCGCCGGCTTAGATCGGTCTCCAGGGTGGAAGGCGGAATTAGAAAGGCGCTCACGGTTTTTCTAGTCAGCCTGCCGAATGCGATCGCGCCCTTCGCTCTTTGCTTGATAGAGCGCACGATCTGCACGATCGAGCAAAGATAGGAGATCTTCGCCCTTTGATGCGACTGCGATGCCGAAGCTGGCTGTCGGGCCAAATTCATTCGAAAGGATAGCTGGCGCGATTTCCTTGAACGCGGAGCGAGTAGCCTCCGCGACGGCTTGCGCGACGATGGCCTGTCCTGGGGGAAGCAGCACCGCAAACTCCTCCCCGCCCAAGCGGGCGACGATCGCATCTCCCGGAGCTTTGTCCTTCAGGGTTTCGGAAAAGGCACGGATGATCTTGTCACCGCTGCTGTGTCCAAAGCGATCGTTGATGGATTTGAAGTGATCGAGATCGCTCAGGATCATCGCAGCCGGTGCCTCTGCTGTCTGCCGCGCCAGCGCATTCACCACGCGCGCTTCAAAGCCGCGGCGATTGAACAGGCCTGACAGCGCGTCGACCTGGGCATCCGATTTGATGCTATCCATGACGTCGCTTGCGATCACTGCGAATATCCCGACAGCAGTCATCGCGCATATGAGAGCGTCAGATATTGAAACAACGAGCCAATAGGCCCCTTCGACAGGCCCGGCCGCATCGCTGGACGCGAGCAAGAACAGGGGGCGCAGAAGAAACCCGACACACGAAATGAGTATCAGGCCGAGCAGCACCTGCTCAACTGGCGTGCGAATGGGCCGTGCCGCGACATCCAGCAACATCACCAGGCCAACGGCAGCGAGCCCGCCATTGAGATAGATCACTCGTGCCAGCAGACTTTGCTCCACGAACTGATAGTAATAAAGCGCGCCTAACGCGACTGCAGCAATGATGAGGAGAATGCTGTAGCGAGGTCGTCGTCCGCGCCGGCTCGACAGCCCGAACGACAACAAAACCATCGATAACATCAAGAATACGTTGGCCAGAAGCCGCAGCACCGGATCCTGCAACGTAAACGCGAAGTAGAATACGCCGAAGCAGATAGCCCTGGTCGCGTATGAGAGAGCGAATATTCCTATGTAGGTAAGGTTGCCATGGTGACGCCAAAGAAAGAACATTGATACGCAGAATATGACAGACATGCTTGTATTCAGCAGTCCGATGACGTCCTGATAACTCATATCCTACCGCACTTGACGACTATGCTCTGAACTGGGCCTATCCTCAGAGAGGGCAATAACGCGAGTTCTGTCAATATCCGGTGAATAGCTCCGACAGCGGTTTTCGTGTCACCCTGAGACAGAACTCTTACCAGGACGTTCGTTCAACTTTCCCAGTATTTTCTGACATGGAGACACGCCTCGTGTCGCCGGCCGATGAGGTGAGCCGTTGCGAGTTACGCGACGACCGATAAACCGGTCGGGCCCTCAAGCAGTACGAGTTGCGCGCCAACATGTGTCAGCCATGAATACCTGACACGGTTCGCCAATGCCCGCGCATGCCGTCAACCACGTCAACGAGATGGGATTCTCCTCCAGCGTCATGCCTTCCCGCGCCGGGGGCAAAAGTTGCATTCGCCGGCTGAAGAGTTCAGCAATACGAAGCGCACACGCCCTCTCGACCAAGACGAAAGACACTTGAAAGCACGCTCGCATTTGGCCATCTCATCGGCCGTCTACCCTATTCACTTGCAGCAGGTAATCTTCCATGACGACAGATGTGAAAGAAGCCGAGACCCTATCCTTCGAAGCCGATGTTTCACGCCTTCTCCATATGATGGTGCATTCGGTCTATTCCGACCGGAGCGTGTTCCTGCGCGAACTGATTTCCAATGCTGCAGATGCCTGCGAGAAACTGCGATACGAAGCTATCGCCAGGCCGGAGCTGCTCGGCGGCGATGCCAAGCCGGCCATCACCATTTCCGCGGATCCCGACCAAAAACGTCTGACCGTCGAGGACAATGGCATCGGCATGAGCCGCGACGAACTGGTCGAGGCGCTCGGGACGATAGCGCGCTCCGGCACCCGTGCCTTCATGGAGCGTATCGAGGCTGCGAAATCTGGAGAAGGTGCGGAACTGATCGGTCAGTTCGGCGTAGGCTTCTATTCGGCCTTCATGGTTGCTGACAAGGTTGACGTCATCACGCGCAAGGCAGGAACTGAAACGGCCTGGCGCTGGTCTTCCGACGGCAAGGGCTCATATGAAATCGCGCCGGCCCCGATTGCGGATGCGCCCAGGCGCGGGACCCGTGTCGTTCTTCACCTGATGGAGGACGCCACCAGCTTCACGCAACCCTATCACCTCGAAGGATTGATCAAGGAACAATCCGGCCATGTGCCGGTGCCGGTCGCGCTGGTCGAGACGCCGGGAGCCGACCGACGAGAGATCGCGGACGGCACGGCCTTGTGGGTAAAGCCGAAGAGCGACATCAAGCCTGAAGACTATACCGATTTCTATCGCGGCGTTTCCGGCCTGTATGACGAACCGGCCGAGACCATTCACTTCAAGGCCGAAGGACGGCACGAGTATAACACGCTGGCCTTCATTCCGGGCTCGCGCCCCTTCGACCTGTTCGATCAGGATCGCAAGGGTCGCATGAAGCTCTATGTGCGGCGGGTCTTCATCACCGACGATGCGGATCTGGTGCCACGCTATCTGCGCTTCGTGCGCGGTCTCGTCGATTCCGCCGATCTGCCGCTGAACCTTTCACGGGAGATGATCCAGGACAGCCCGCTTCTGGCGGCAGTCCGCAAGGGCGTAACCAACCGCATCCTCGGTGACCTCGCAAAACTGTCCGAAACGGACGGCGAGCGCTATTTGAAAATATGGGAGAACTTCGGTGTCGTCCTCAAGGAGGGTCTGTATGAGGATTGGGAACGCCGCGAAGCGTTGCTGAAACTGGCCCGCTTCCACTCGACCACATCAGGCGAAGCATGGCGCAGCCTCGCCGACTATATCGCGGACATGAAGGGCGGACAGACCGCGATCTACTTCATGACCGGCGACGACAGGGCCCGGCTCGAAGCCTCGCCGCAACTTGAGGGGTTCAAAGCACGTGGCGTCGAGGTCCTTCTGTTGACGGACCCGGTCGACAGTTTCTGGGTGACGATGGCGCCGGAGTTCGACGGCAAACCTTTCAAGTCGGTAACGCAGGGTGGCGCTGATCTGTCCGAGATTGCGCTGCCACACGATGCTGCAAAACCCGATGCCGAAGCCACCCCTGAGATTGCAACCTTCATCGCGTTCGTGAAATCGACCCTCGGCGAAGAGCTTTCGGATGTGAAAAGCTCCGAGCGCCTGACCGAAAGCCCTGTCTGTCTGGTGGCTCCGGAAGGTGGACCGGATCGCCAGATCGAGCGACTGCTGAGTGCCGCTGGACGGCTCGATAAAGCCATGAAGCCAGTGCTTGAAATCAATCCTCGGCACGAGCGCATTCTGGCGCTGGCGAAGCTCAGCGACGAGGACCTGCCGTTCCGGCAGGATATGGTTCATCTGCTTTATGATGAAGCCCGCATCCTCGACGGCGACAAGCCGAAAGATGCCAAGGTCTTCTCGCAGCGTATATCCACACTCATCGAGCGAAGCCTGGCAGTGACGCCGCCATCCCCTGGTGAGAGCCGCTCGGATGCATGAGCCCAGGTCAGAACCGGGTTGCTCTTTACCGGCAGACCGAAAGTTGACCGCCTGCCATCCGCTCGGCGCGGTCATTCAGCCTCAGCGCGAGGCTGCCCCTCCACGCCTGGAAGCCAACTCTCGGTAGGTAAGCAAGGACAGCCTGTGAAGCGGCTTGGACCGCTTCCCAGGCTGTGCTTGCTTCAGCTTTGACCGCAATGCATTTCGCCTGCGACTGTGCTTTCGCCGTGTTCGGCAGGGTCATGGACAGCGCTTTCACACCGCGATGCATGCAGGAAACGGGGAATTCATAACCTCTCGCGGCGACATTACCGGCTTGAACGAAGCCATCACTGTCCCCCGTGCAACAGAGTTGCTGCTGGCGATTTTCGGCCCAGGTAGATCGCGATGCTTTCCCGGATTTCGCTTTCGTCGGAGACGCCTTGGGAAAACAGACTCATCGTCGCTCTGGCCAAGTCCTGGGCGGCCGGGCTGCCATGACAAAATCCACGCTCGTTGCAGAGGCTGTCGTAGATGCGGTGCAGCGCATCCATATCGCCAGGAAAGGCAATCCCGCTGATTGCCGAGCGTTGGACGGTCATATGAAGCTCCGTTTGATATGATCGAACATTTTGACTGCGGGCATCTCTCGCTGCCTGAACCCAAAAAGTCAGCTTTTCGCCCGGAGTTCCAAAATCCTTAACGCTTCTGAAATCAAAAGAGCCCGCCCAGCCGAAGCTGAGCGGGCGGTGCCTGAGACGCGCCATCAAATGGGGCGCCGGGTGCGCTTATCGGCACTATGTGGCAACAAGAAGTGCTTGCGCGGCCGTCAGCACCTATCAATCCATCCGGGCCCATACCGATCAGCGCGAGAGGCTAAGCCCTGGCTTGTGTCGCCGCACAGTCGCGCCTGCATGGGCCGCAACTGACCTGGATTTCCATGACTGCCAGTAGGAAGCAGAACTGTCGGTGTGGTTGCAGGGGGTCAGTTTGCAGCCAACGATCGATATGTTCCGATGCAATCTGAGCCAATTCAAACGGAGTTCGTTTCAGCGCAATTGCGCGCCAGCGATGACAGGGTTCTGCGAAGATAAATGCCGGAGGCCGTCGCCTTGCTGAGATGGCCGTCCTGCATGATGGTTTGCCCACGCAGAAGCGTACGTACCGGCCATCCTCGCACCGCCAATCCTTCATAGGGCGTATAGTCCGAACCGTGTTGAAGGATATCGTTGGTGATCACCACCTCCTGGTCGGGATCCCACAGCGCGATATCGGCATCCGCGCCGATCGCGATTGTTCCCTTGCGCGGGTAGAGGCCATAGAGCTTCGCGTGGTTGGTCGACGTCACCGCAACGAACTGATTGAGGTCGATCCGCCCCTTCACCACCCCTTCCGAAAAGAGGATCGGCAACCGGGTGGCAACACCAGGAATGCCATTGGGGATCCAGCGAAAGCTCTGCTTGCCCCGTTCGTTTGATTTCCCCTCGCTGTCGTTGAACCGAAACGGGCAATGATCCGAGGAGAACAGCTCGAATACGCCCTGCTCGATACCATTCCAGCAAGCCTCCTGGCTTTCCCGGTCGCGAGGCGGCGGCGAACAGACATACTTCGCGCCCTCAAGCGCGTCGCCGTCCAGATCCTCCGCTGTCAGCATCAGATATTGCGGACATGTCTCGCCCGCGATCTTCTGTCCCCGCTCCCGTGCGCGGCGAATTTCTTCCATCGCCTGCCGGTTGGAAACGTGAACGATCACGATCGGCGTGTCGACGATTTCGGCAAGCGACAATGCCCGATGCGTTGCTTCGCGCTCCGCCGCTATGGGCCGGGTCGTGGCGTGATATCTGGGCTCGAGCAACCCTTCCGCTTCATGGCGGCCAATCAGGTATCGGATCGCATCTTCGTTTTCGCAATGAACCATGGCCAGTGCGCCGGTTCGCCGGGCGGCATCGAGGGTCGACAGGATTTCGTCGTCGCGCAGTCGCAAACCCTCATAGGTCATGAAGATCTTGATGGACGTGTAGCCATCTGCCACCAGGGCCGGCAGTTCCTGGCCCAGAACCGCGGCGGATGGATCGGTGATCACGAGATGGAACGCCGCATCGACATGGCAGTGTCCTTCTGCCTTGGCATGATAGGCCTTCAGCGCGCTACGCAGGCTCTGGCCCTTCTCCTGCATGCAGAAAGCCAGAACTGTCGTATTGCCTCCAATCGCCGCCGATCGTGTACCGCTATCGAAACCGTCCGCCATGACGATGCCGGGACCTGACGGCTGATCGAGATGGACATGGCTGTCTATGCCGCCGGGCATGACATAGAGGCCCCTCGCATCGATGATCTCGTCGGCATCTGCCAGCCCGGCTGCAAGAGCTGCAACCCGACCATCAATGATACCGACATCGCTCTTGAAGACGTCGCTCGCCGTCACGACCGTTCCGTGGCGGATAACCGTGTCGAAATGCATCGCCGCTCTCCGCCCAAGCATTCAGCGGAGGCGCCGTGCTTGCACAACGGTTCCGGTATCGCTCGAAAGCACGCGGTCGAATGCAGCCGTCAGGCGGTCGACCTCTTCGAGCGTGTTGTAGTGCACCATCGAGACACGAAGCATCCCGTTGCGGTCGGTGACATCGAGATATTCGGCCAGCCGGCGGGAGTGGAAATCGCCGTACCGGATAGCGATATTTTCCCCGTCTATGGCCTTGCAGATCTCGGCCGCATCGCGCCCGTCAAAACGGAAGGAGATCGTGGGAACGCGTTTGCTGTCCCGATTGACGGCCTGCCCGATGACCTCGCAATCGTTGCGCTGGCGCAGATACGCCAGCAGCCGCTCCGCAAGGGCATCTTCCTGTTGTGTGATGGCTTCGAACGCCGCTTCGATCTTCTGGCGCACCGAACCGGTCGCGCCAGCGCGCGCGCCAAGTTCGCAGAAGTAATCGACGATCCCGCAGGTCGCATAGGCAAGTTCGTAGTTCGGATTGCCTGGCTCCAGTTTGCCGGGGACTTTGTCCTTGCCGTAGAAGTAGTGATAGAGCGTGTCGAGCTCCAGCAGGAGATCGTACTTCCCGTACATCAATGCATAGTGCGGCCCGTAGGTCTTGTAGAGGCTGAAGACATAATAGTCCGCATCGAATGCCTGCACGTCCACAGCCCGGTGCGGTGCGTAGGCCACCGCATCGACACACAACTTGGCATTCCGGCCATGAACGAAGTCGGCAATCTCGCGAACCGGATTGATCGCGCCGAGGATGTTCGAGGCATGGGATACGCAGACGAGTTTCGTGCGCTCGCTCATCAGCGGCTCGAGGTCGGCGAGGTCCAGCGCCAGGGTCTTCCTGTCGAGAGGCCAGAACTTCACGACCACTCCCACTGCCTGCAACCTGTCCCATGGGCCTATGTTTGACTCATGGTCGCTGACGGTGACGACGATTTCGTCGCCAGGTTCGAATTGGCTTGCCATGGCGCGAGCCAGATTCTGCAGCAGTGCGGTCGTCGAGCTTCCGAACACGATCTCTTCCGGCCGGCTAGCGTTGACCAGATGCATGGCGGCAGTGCGCGCCTCATAAAGCGCTTTCGCCGCATCCTGCGACACCGCGTAGGAACCGCCGATCTGAACATTCTTCTCGATCAGGAACGTGTTTATGCGATCGAGCGCGCTCTGGAGGATCTGCGATCCACCGGCGTTGTCGAAAAAGGTCCAACCGCGCGCGAGGCCAGGAAACTGGGCGCGAGCGAAATCGATGTCCAACGGATTGGTGATGGCCATTCGTATCATCCTTTGGGGCGTGGTTTTCAATGATTGAGGACGGCGCGCAGAAAACCGCGTGTACGTTCTTCGCGAGGGGTATCGAATATGGCTGAGGGCGTTCCCACCTCCACGATGCGCCCGCCATCCATGAAGATGACGCGATCGGCGACCTGGCGCGCAAAGCCCATCTCATGTGTGACGACGATCATGGTGACGCCGGAGCCGGCCAGCGTGCGCATAACGTCAAGCACTTCGCCAACCATTTCCGGATCGAGAGCCGAGGTCGGCTCATCGAAGAGCAGTGCCTTCGGCTCCATGGCCAGCGCACGTGCGATGGCCACGCGCTGCTGCTGCCCACCCGAGAGCTGCGAGGGATACTTGTCGGCCTGCTCGGCGATACCAACACGAGCAAGCAGTTCCCGCGCCTTGCGCTCGGCTTCCGACAGCGCAGTTCCCCGCACCCGCATCGGCGCCAGCATGACGTTGCGCAGCACCGTCATGTGCGGGAACAGGTTGAACGACTGGAACACCATGCCGACTTCGGCACGTACCTTGGCGAGAGCCGCCCCCTGCCCGACGCGGATACCATCCACCGTGATGCTGCACCCGGAATCGAAAGTCTCCAGATGGTTTATGCAGCGGATCAACGTGGACTTCCCGGAACCGGAAGGTCCGATGACACAAACCACCTCGCCTTCGGCGATGTCGAGATCGATGCCGTGAAGGACGGTGAACTGGCCGAACGCTTTCGTCAGGCCACGGATGGAAATGAGAGCAGCCATCAGCGTCTCCCTCGGCTGAAACGTTTTTCGAACCTGGCAACCATGGTCACCAGCGGCCAGAGCAGCACGACATAGATGGCCGCCGCACCGATCAGCGGTGTCGGGTTGGCGGCAAGCGATTGCGCCTGGGTGGCCTGCTTCAACAGGTCTGGCATCGCAACGACCGACGCGAGCGCAGTATCCTTGAGCACGTTGATGCAATTGTTGGTCAGCGGCGGAATGACGACCCGGATTGCCTGCGGCAGGATGACGTCGATCATCGTATGTCTGTTCGAGAGGCCCAAGGCCGCCGATGCTTCGAACTGCCCTCGCGGTATCGCTTCGATGCCTGCGCGGAAGATTTCGGCTGTATAGGCGGCTGAAACAAGCGTGAGTGCCGTCACCGCGGACAACAGAGGAGAGAGCTTTATCCCGACAAAGGGCAGCGCGTAGTAGACGACGATCAGAAGAACCAGCAGCGGAATCGACCGGAAGAAGTCGACATAGATCCGGATGAAAGGCTTGAAGACCGCTGGCGAATAAAGACGGGCAACAGCCAGGAAAAGCCCCCCGGCCAATCCGCAAAGAATGCTGGTAACGCCGATCTGAAGCGTGACGACGAGCCCACGCAACAGCTGCGGCAGGCTGTCGAGCAGCACTCTGACGTTGAAGAAGGTATCGATGAGATTCATGCCACGACGGCTCCCTTGGGAGGCCGGCGAAGCCCGAGGCTTCGCCGGTCGGAGGCTACACCGGTTGGTTGGCTACTTGGCAGCCGGCATGTCGAAGACGGCGACAGTGGAGGTCGCTTCCTCCGCTTTTGCGCCAAACCAGGTTTCGTGCAGTTTCGCGACGAAACCTTCCTTTTTCAGGGTCGTGATCACCGCGTTCACTTCCGCGGCGAGCGGATCACCCTTCTTGAACATCATCGAGTATTTTTCGCCGGTCGGGATACGTTCGACGACCTTCAGATCGGGCTTGTCCTTGACGTAATAGAGGAGTGCGGGAATGTCGCTGACATAGCCGTCAATCCGCCCGGCGACGAGATCGAGCATCGCCGGGGAAAGGCCCTCGAAACGGCGGATTTCACCAAACTTGTAGTCGGCCTTGTGCTTGTCGGCCCACATATCTCCGGTCGACCCGGTATCGACGCCGATCACCTTACTATCCATTCCCTTGAGTCCGGTTATGCCCGAGGATGCGGTCACGGTGAGTGACTGATCGCTGTCATAATAGGGCTGCGCGAAGGCGACCGACTCCAGTCGCTTGTCGGTGATGGTGATCGAGGAGATGCCAATATTGATCCGCCCCGACTGAACGGCTGAAAACAGGCCGTTGAAAGGTGTGTTGACGAACTCGACCGACTTGCCGAGCCGCTTGCCGATTTCGTTGACGAGATCGATCTCGAATCCAGCGACTTTGCCGTCCGCATCCTGGAATTCCCAAGGGACGTTGCCGATGTTGGCCCCCACCGTGAGGTCGGCAGCGTGCGCGGCCACGACGCCAACGACGGCGCAAGTTGCGGAAAGCAGGATCGTTTTGAGTTTTGATGCCAGTGTCATGGGCTCCCCTTGCCTTTTGATTTCGAAGTCTTCTACATGGTCTAACTGGTCAGACCAGTTAGACCACAGAAACACGGCTCTTTCCGCTTTGCAAGGCCACCGGTCGAAAATAGATTTGAACACCCCGCTCCCGCGGGGTTGAAGAAGAGGGTGAGAATGCTGAACAAGACGCTTCTTCCGCAGTCAGTGGCTCGGGAAATCCAGGCCATGATCACGGGCGGGACACTGAAGCCGGGCGAAAAGATTCCGTCGCAACGCGAGTTCTCACAAAACTTCGGCATCAGCCGCGCGTCACTCCGTGAAGCACTGCTGACGCTCGAAACGCTCGGCCTTTTGAAGACGGAACCTGGCAGGGGAACGTTCGTTGCCAGCCCACCGCAAGGTCAGACGGGCCATATGGCGCCCTGGCGTTATTCGGAGAGCTTTTCGGTCTTCGACGTGTTCCAGACCCGTATCATGCTCGAAGGGGAAATCGCACGACTGGCCGCCGGACGATTAACACAGTTGCAGCTTGAACAGATGGAAGCAGCCACCCGCGTTATGGAAGAAGGCTGGGCCCGGCAGGACCGGCTGGCCAACGTCGAGGCAGACCTCGAATTCCACGCCATCATCGTCTCAGCCTGCTCAAATGCCGTGCTACGCACGCTCTATGAGACGATGCGCGACCAGTTGGCCGAAACACAGCGCCAGCCGATTCCCATCACCAATCCGGAACGCATGAAAGATTCCATCGCCGAGCACCGGCGCATCATCAAGGCGCTGACAACCAGCGATAGCGCTGGTGCAAAGCACGAGATGGAATCGCACATCCGCAACACCGCCCAATGTGCGGGGCTCACGCCGTGAATTCTGTCGGGCGCGAGTTGTTTGGCAGCCTCATTGCATAGATAGCGCGGCTTCGTGCAAAGCGGCTGCTTTCGGGATACGAAGCCGCTCGGTCGTGCGTTCGAAATGAAGGCGCAAAGCTGCCGGAGTGAACTTTTCACACAGCGGTCTCCATGCCGCTCCCGCACGTTCATTCTCGGCTGCCAATATGGGTTCGACCCAACTCCGCCTTCAGCCAAGCTGCGACGATGCCGGGTGTGTCGTCGATCTTCCACACGAGATCGAGCCCGACCCGCCAATCAGTGAATGGATACGCGTCCAGCTTGAGTTCGGTCACAAGACCAGCCTGCAGGTCCGGCGCCACCAGCCGTTTCGGAACGATGGCCCATCCCAGGCCGGATCTTAGAAAGTCGAGCAACGACGCCTGGCTTTGGACGACCCATCTGCGCGGGGATTTCAGATATTCGCTCGTCAGGAGATGCTTGGTCTGTCCTGCCAGAAAGAGCTGCAGGTGGTCGGCGAGATGGGAGAACCGAACCGCATCGACCTGGGCCAAGGGATGGTCGTGCCGGGATGCGTTGATCAGGACAACGTCGCCCAGCCTGCGAAAGCTTATCCCTGGCGGGTAATGCGGGCGTGCACATCCAAGCGCGAAAGTCGCATCTCCCTTGATCAGCATATCGACCATCCCCTCGCCCGTCGGCTGCAGGACGTTGAGCTGGATGCCCGGAAACTTCCGGCTGGCGGCCGCAAGCACTCCGCCTATTTCAGCGGCAGGAAAAGCATCTTCAATCACGATCGAGAGCCGTGCTTCCGAGGTGCCGCTTAATGCATGGGCCCGTTCCTGGAGGCTGTCGCAGTGCGAGAGGATGGCCTCCACCTCCGGCAAAAGGGCTTCACCCGCATGGGTCAGCAGCGGGTAGCGTCCTTGCCTATCAAACAACGAAATACCGAGATCAATTTCGAGATCAGCGATAGCGCTGCTTACCACCGATTGCGCCCTGCCGAGTTTTCGAGCGGTCTCAGAGAACGATTTCTCGCGGGCGGCCGCTTGAAAAATCCAGAGTTTGTCGAGCGAGAGGTCCATTTGATCCATCGGGAATCCAGATGGGTCCCAATTTTACACGCCAGCGCAACCTCCACAATATTCCGCTTGCCGCACGCACAAGAGGCATTCGACCTCGGCGTCGGCATTCATTTCCAGGGAGGGAGAAATGTCAGTTGAAGTCCATGAAGTAGACCGCAGGCTGCCGCCCGTCCGCACGGCGGTTTTGGGTTTCCAGCATGTCCTAGTCATGTATTCGGCCTGTGTCGTGGTGCCGTTGATACTCGGTGCGGCGCTGAATCTGCCCAAAGAGCACCTGATCATCATCCTCAGTGCGGATGTGTTCGTCGCGGGCATCGTATCGCTGATCCAGTCGCTGGGATTGCCCGGCTTTGGAATGCGGATGCCTGTGATGATGGGGGTAACCTTCACCTCGATCGCCCCTATGATCGCCATCGGCATGAACCCGGGGCTTGGACTGCCGGGCATCTATGGCGCCATCATCGCATCGGGCGTGTTCGGCATCCTGTTTGCCCCTCTGATGGGCCGCTTTCTTCGGTTGTTCCCAGCTGTCGTGACGGGCTCGGTGCTGCTTGTCATTGGTATCAGCCTCATGAAGGTCGGCATCGATTGGGCGGCTGGAGGACCACCTTTGCTGCCCGACGGCAGTCCGAACCCAAAATACGGGTCTCCCATCTACCTCGTCATCTCGCTTGGCGAGCTGATCCTGATCCTGATGCTGTCCCGCTTCGCCAGGGGCTTTCTTGCCAACGTCGCGGTGCTGGTCGGAATTGCGGCCGGTTTCGTCGCTGCCTTTGCCATTGGCGAGATCAACCTGTCGGAATGGTCCCAGACACCCTGGCTGGCCTTCATTCGCCCCTTTGCGTTTGGCATGCCAGTCTTCGATCCGCTGGCGATCCTTTCGATGTGTCTCGTCATGCTGGTCACGATGGTCGAATCCACCGGAATGTTTCTGGCGCTCGGCACCATCGTCGATCGCCCCACAACGCCGCCACGCCTGGTCAAGGGCCTTAGGGCCGATGGACTTGGCGCGGTTCTCGGTGGCATGTTCAACGCGTTCCCCTACACATCCTTCTCCCAGAACATCGGGCTGGTTACGTTGACAGGGGTCAAGAGCCGCTACGTTTGCGCCGCCGGTGGTCTCATACTCGTCGCCCTCGGGCTATTCCCGAAGCTCGCCTATGTGATCGCTTCGACCCCGCCCTTTGTGCTCGGCAGCGCGGCTCTCGTGATGTTTGCGATGGTTGCCATGATGGGCGTGCGCATCCTTTCGACCGTCGACTTCGAGAAGAACCAGGGGTCCGTTCTGGTGGCCGCAGTCAGCGTTGGTGTCGGCATGATCCCGATGCTGGCGCCAGGCTTTTTCGCTCACCTCCCCGCATGGACAAGCATCGTTACCGAAAGCGGGATCATCCTCGCCACACTGTGCGCCATCCTGCTCAACTTGCTTTTCAACGGATTGGCATCCGACCAGGCCGCAGAGATCGAAGCGCGTCGCAGCGCTCTCGCGGCCGAAGCCTGAATTCCTCTAACCATCTGAATATGGAGAAAATGATGTCACTGATCCTATGCGCCGACCACCTGATTACAATGGACGACAACAATACGGTGATCACGAATGGCGCAATCGCCGTCGGTACAAACGGCCGGATCAAGGCGGTGGGCGAAGCAGCAAGTGTGATTGCGGCGAATCCGGGAATTCCGGTCAGGAAGCTTGCCAACAGGCTGTTGATGCCTGGCTTGATCAACGCCCATGCCCACTCTGGTCTGCTGCGCGGAACCGCGGAGGGACTTCCTGTTTGGGAATGGCTTCAGCAATATATCGATCCGATGCATCGCGTCGTGAACGCGAAGGAGGCTGAGATCGCTTCGCACCTCTGCTATGCTGAAGCGCTGTTGTCGGGAACGACGACAATCCTCGATATGTGGCGGTATATGCATGGCAGCGCCAAGGTCGCCAGGGAACTCGGTATCCGCGCCGTTCTGGTTCCCTACGTCGGTGAACACCCGGATCACAACTATTTCGAGACGTTGGACACCAATGAGGCACTTATCCAGGAATGGCACGGGCGCGCTGAAGGAAGAATCCAGGTCTGGGTCGGTCTTGAGCATATGTTCTATGGCACGCCCGATGCGTGGACCCGCGCGACAGAGCTTAGCCGCAAATACAAGGTCGGCTTTCATACCCACAGCAACGAGAGCCGCTTCGATGTCGAGGAAACCGAACGCCGCTATGGCAAACGCCCCGTCCAGGCACTTGAAGCCTTCGGGATGCTTGATGCGCACCATGTCCTGCTTGCCCACTGCGTCTGGCTGTCAGAGGACGAGATCGACATCCTGGCACGACGCAAGGTTGGTGTTGCCCATAATCCGGTGAGCAACATGAAGTTGGCAAGCGGAGCGGCACCGGTGCTTTCATTGCGAAAAAAGGGGGTGGCCGTTGGCATCGGGACCGATGGCGAAAAAGAAAACAACAACCTCGACATGTTCGACGAGATGAAGTCCGCTTCTCTCCTGGCAAAGGTGTCTACCCTTGATGCGGCAGCCCTCGATGCATGGTCCGTATGTCGCATGGCAACGATCGACGGAGCCAGAGCATTGAACTTGCACAAGCAGATCGGCTCTCTCGAAGTCGGCAAGCAAGCAGACTTGATTGCGGTTCGCACCGACACGCCACGGATGACCCCGTTGCTAGGTGGGGCTGCGGGAAACCTTCATCACAATCTGGTCCACGCCGTGCAGGGCGGAGATGTCGATTTGACGATGGTTGCGGGACGCATCGTCGTCGATGGCGGGCGCTTGCTCACCGCCGATGTCGGCGCACTAATAGCCGAAGTCAATGCAGTCGTTCCCAGCCTGTTCGAGCGGCGTGCGGAATGGCTGAAAAGCCACGGCGCGATAAATGAACTTCGTCGTGCAGCCGCAGAAAGCGTCGAGATGGCATGAGCGATTAGGTTTAGGCAAAGCTTCCTCGATGCCAGCTAGGGTATCGAGGAGGTATTTGCGGGCTGTTTGATCTGCTGGAGGGCAGTAACGCCTGAAACTGGTTTTGTATCTCAACGACAGTTTTTTGGCCTGGTGGCGTGGCATCGAACGACAGCAATGAGAGCGCAGATCTGCCCAGATGGAACCGACCGCTTTGTCGCCTCCAGCTACTTGCGCCGCAGCGGGGACCTGCGGATCTCTAGCTCCCCCGAAGGCAACGCGGAGGCTGGATCAAACCTGTCAGAATTGGCTGGAAGGACTCGCCCTTAAAGGCCGACACCTGCCACGGAGGCCGGCAAACCAACCGTTGCCTTCAGGCCGCCCGATCTCGACCGACCCAAAATCAGATAGCCACCATAGAGCTCAGCGAGTTCTCGCGTGATGGAAAGGCCAAATCCATTGCCCGGTATGGTCTCATCGAGCCTGCGTCCTGCCTTCATCACCTCATCGAGCTTCTCAGAAGCGATCCCGGGGCCATCGTCCTCGATCTCGAGCACAACGTGCTGGTCTTGGAAGCGACCTGTCACCGCGATAGCACTGCGTGCCCATTTGAAGGCGTTGTCGAGGATGTTGCCCAGCATCTCGTCCAGATCCTGCAGTTCACAGGCCACAGCGAGCGTCTCCGGTATGTCGGTGGTGACCACCAGCCGCCGATCCGCATGAACTTTCAAAAGGACGTCCTTGATGTCCTGAACATGCGGGCCGACGCTGGTGCTGACATGAGATGCGCCATGCAAGGCCGCCGCCCGCGCTCTTCCCAGATGATGACGGATGCGTTCCTGCATCTCGCTCACCAGCGCGAAACGATCCCGATCCCCAGACTTGTCGCTACTGCTGAAGGACAGCGCCAGCGCCGCCAGGGGCGTATTGAGCGCGTGCCCGAGGTTTGACACATGACCACGCGCCCGTTTGATGCCTTCCGCATTCTGGGCGATCAATGAATTCAGTTCACTGACCAGCCCGCGCAATTCGCGCGGCTGATATCCACCAATGGACTCGGTTCGGCCGGCGCGAACATTTTCGAGATCCTTGGTCATACGCGCCAGCGGGCGAAGTCCAAGGCGCAACTGCAGGACGGTCGCGCCCCCGAGCAGCAGCCCGAGCGCCAGCATGGACAACACGATCGGAACCATTGCATCCCGCAATGGCTTGACCAGAGCGTGCGCCGGCGCTGAAGCCGTGATCGTGACCCAGACCCCATCCATCGGCACGATTTGTGTTCGCAAGTACAAGGGCTCACCGCGCGGTCCGGCGCCTTTGAAAGGCCGCGGTCGCGCGTCGTCGTCAGATGGGCCTCGATGCCAAGCATCCCACCAGCGCTCTGAACCCTGATTGACGATATCCCCGCCCTCCAGTGATTTGGAGCGATAGCGATGCCCGTCCGCAGTCGCCATCCAGTACCAGCCATCGTTTGGCCGGTCGAATGGCGGCGCATCGCCGAGCGACAATCCCTGAGGCAATGTGCTTTGCGCTGACAAGGCCGCTGCAACCGCGCCGATCTGCGTGTCGAGCCGCTGGTCGATCTGGCCCCGGATGAAGCGTGACAGCACAAATCCGGTGCTGATGCCGGTGACGATCAGGGCCAGGATGACCAGGATGGCCGACCCGAAAGCCAAACGTCCGGCAATCGATTGCGGCGCAAGGCTTCTTATGCGTCCGGCCAGCTTCATGGCGGTGTGACCAGCCGATAGCCTCGACCCCGTTCGGTCGCAATCATGTCATGGCCGATCTTGCGGCGCAGCCTTGCAATGATCACCTCGATCGAGTTCGAGTCTACATCGGCGTCGCCTTCATAGACGCGCTCGACAAGGCTGGAGCGGTCGACGGTCATATCCTTGCGCAGCATCAGGCACTGCAGGACACGCCATTCGAGGGCGGTCAGCTTGAGCGGCAATCCATCCTTTTCGAAGGTGCCGAGCTGGGCGTCGAAACTCAACGGCCCGCTTGTTATCAACGGCGCGGCATAGCCGGCAGCACGCCGGACCAGCGCGCGAAGCCTGATGACCAACTCCTCGATGCGGAATGGTTTGGTCATGTAATCGTCGGCGCCGGCCTTGAACCCTTCTACCTTCTGCGACCAGCCGTCCCGGGCGGTCAGGATCAGCACCGGCATCACGCGCCCTGCCTTACGCCAGGAGGTCAGCACCCCGATCCCGTCGACCTTGGGCAGGCCCAGATCCAGCACCGCGACATCGTAAGTCTCGGTGTCGCCGAGATGCACGCCGTCCTCGCCATTGCGCGCGACGTCGACGGCAAAATTTTCCGAACGCAGCGCCTTCGAGATGCCTTCAGCCAGCACAATGTCATCTTCGACGAGGAGAACACGCATGGGTCACTTTCAACTTGCAGCACGTTCGGGGATAGGCCCCGCAACTTAACTCAACCTGAACGGCGCGGTTCAGTTTCGGTTCGACACGGCTTGCTAGAAAGCGCCATCGACAACCCAAGAAAGGAACCGCAAATGTCGAACCAAGACAATATCGACCCGGCCGGCAATGCTGACGCTGACACCTCTTCGAAGCAGCCTTCCAGGCGCCGATTGCGCGGTAAGGTGCTTGGCGGGTCGGCTTTGGTGGGCATGCTTCTGGTCGGAGCCGTTGCCGGCGCCGTCGCCATGAAACTCTCGCACCGAGATGAGCGCCAGGCCCTCCTGCCCCCTGTTGCAGTAAGCGCGATGGCCGACAATACGCTGGTCGCGGTCAAGGGCAACGTGGCGGAGATCTTCGGCAACAAGTTCATCATCGCTGACAGCTCCGGCCGCGCGCTCGTCGATGTCGGCCCAGACGGAGCCAATTCGCCGCTTGTCGCCCAGAATGAGGAGGTTACCATCCAAGGGCGTTTCGACGACGGCTTTGTCCATGCCGGCATGGTGATCCACAAGGATGGTCGCGTCGACGAACTGCGCGCGCCGCATCCGCATGGACCGCGCCACGGCTGGAAGGATTTTGGACCGGATAGAGGCGGTCTGGAGCGGCCCGATGATGGCAAACCACCTCTGCCTAAAGAATGACCTGAAACAAGCGCTATCCCGGTCTTCGAGCAAGTCGGGGACCGGGTTATCCGTGGGGCTGCATTTCGAAAGCGGGCGTTGGCCAACGACACATAGCGGCTATTAAGGAGTTGCTGGTGGTGAATCCGTTCCGCTGGCGCTGCCACCCCGTACGTCACGGCCCTTGAAGCCGCCACGAAAATCCGTGACTTCGTAACGCCCCTCCCTAGCAACCTCCGAAACGCGCGACGACGGAATTTGCTCACTGTGCGGTGAAGAAGGTCAACAGCACCTTGCCCTTTTCGCCGAGAAGGCAGACGAAGCGATCAGGCGCTCCGGTTTTGCCACTACGAGCAATATAGGCTTCGCCGAGGATGACGGTCTTGACCGGCACATCTTCAACTTTGGTGTCAGCTTTGCTGACCGCGACGCTCTCCATATCGATCACGAGATCGGTGATGTCCTTGGACTTCTCTTGCAACGCCAACAAGCCGGTCGATTTGCAGGCGGTGACGGCGGGCTCGTCGGGCGTTTGAGCCTGGGCGCTTCCCGCCAGCAGCGCGAAGGCAACCGGTACTGCAGCCAACATCTTGATCCGCATTTCATTCTCCAAAGGAAAAGCCCGCGTTGCCGCGGGCTCGTTGATGGGGGCGTATTTTACGATCAGGCCTTGTCGACGAGGTTCTTCACAGCGTCCTTAACCTGGCCCTTGGCGACCTGCGCCTTACCCTTGGTTTCCTGGATTTTGCCCTTGGCCTGTTCTTCGTGGTTGCCCACGGCTTTGCCGATGGCCTGGCGCGCCTTCCCGGCGACCTCGTTGGCCTTACCTTTGACCTTGTCCGATGTGCTTCCCATACACAGGCTCCTTGTTGAATTCAGGCGCTCGCCCAGTAACAAAATCTGCACGCCAACAATTGGTTCCACTTTTTCCACACATGCCCGCGACATGGTCGCGGCGCGTTGACAAACGGGAAACGCAAAATCGATCAGCGTTCGCGCCTAGGTGCTGCCATGTGTGTCCGGAAGGAAGCGTTCCTCAACCGTCTTTTGGGACGGTCGATTTGAGGACGCCAAGTTGCCATTCACTCCATGAAGGCCAGACTCCACGCTGCGCCGCAGGAGGGCCAACCAGTTAAGCCGTCCGCGACTGGTAAGCCGTTGAGGCAGGCGCGCTCTAGGGCAAGATTTCTCGGGGTTGATCTACCATTTCCGCAAACAACCAATCGCGAAACATTCTGTTCTTCTTCTGTCGCAATGCGCCTTCGGGATAGACCACATAATAGCTCCATCGCGATTTGAGAGAGATATCGAAAGGACGTACCAGCCGCCCTGCTGCCAGATCCACTGACACGAGCGCGCTTCGTCCGAGAAGAACACCCTCGCCATGCACTGCGGCCTCGACCGCATAGACGGCGGAGTCGAATTTGACGCCAATGCCTGGCTCGGCGTCATCGATGCCCGCCTCGCGAAACCACGTCTCCCACCCGAGCCGAAAATTGTCGTGGATCAGCCTGTGATGTTTAAGATCAGCTGGCGTGCGCAACGGGTGTTTGCCTTCGAGCAATGAAGGGCTGCAGACCGGTGAGACATCCTCATCAGCCAGAAACTCCGAAATCACGCCTGGGTACTCGCCCATGCCATAGCGAATGGCGATATCGATCCCGTCCCTGACAAAGTCGGCATGCACACCTGATGTCGAGAGACGCACATCGATGTCCGGGTGTGCACTGTGGAAACGGTGCAACCGTGGAACAAGCCAGCGCCCTGCAAAGCCGTCAGATGTGCTGACGGTGAGGACGCTCGCCGACCTTGAAGCCGACGCGACGATCGTCGCAGCGCCAATGCGGTCCAAGGCCGGACCGATCTCGGCGACATACGCAGCACCTTGAGGCGTGAGGCGCACCGAGCGCGTATGCCGCTCAAACAACCGGGTGCCCAAAACCTCCTCCAGGTTCCGGATCGCACGGCTGATAGCCGCGTGCGTCACCAGGAGTTCATCGGCAGCCTTCGTGAAGCTCAAATGACGCGCGGCCGCGTCGAAAGCGGGAAGCGCAGTCAAGGGTGGCAGCTTCCGGGCCATGGTTATCTGTAACTTCTTCTTACAAATCTCAAAGGATTAGTCGTTTGTCGTCCAACCCAAAATTACACATGCTTATCCCATGAAAGCAAACGGTTTTACCCTTGCCGACCATCAAACGAACTCCGGAAAGGCTCTCACATGAGTAACATTTACGCACTTACAAAGTCACAGCCCCCGGTGTCAGTCGATCTCGCGAACGTGATTGCCGGGTTACGAAAGCGGATGGCAGGTGCTGCCCATGACCTGCTGGTCAAACTGCAGCATCGCCGCGCAACGAAGCGGTTCGAGCGCTTCTCCACTCATCGTCTTCAGGATCTCGGCTTCGAACGTGATTGGGACGGTTCGATCCAGCCGTTCAATCGCTGAAAAGCCCAAATATCCCCCAAAGCACAAAGGTCGAATGTCATGAAAATCTACCCGCACCTCTGGTTCAAAGGTCAGGCCGAAGAGGCCATGGAATTCTATCGCTCGGTGTTCAAGGACTCTCGGGTACTAAGTCAGACCAGATTGCCCGATCCGGAACTGTCGGTTGTGCGTTTCGAACTGGCCGGCATGCCTGTACAGGCCCTCAACGCCGGCTCGCATGTCACATACAACGAAGCCTTCTCCTTCCTGGTCGAGACCGGCGACCAGGCGGAAACCGACTATTACTGGAATGCACTGACGGCCGGCGGCGGCCGCGAACAGCCCTGCGGATGGCTGACGGATAAGTTTGGCGTCTACTGGCAGGTCACGCCCACGATCCTGCTCGACATGATTGCCGACAAGGACCGGGCCAGAGCCGAGCGCGCCATGCAGGCCATGTACAAGATGAAGAAGATCATCATCTCTGATCTCGAGCGGGCTTATAGGGGGAATTGATGGACCAAGAGCTTATTGAAAATTGCAGGCGACTGGACGCCGCCGCACGCAATGACCCCGACGAGCTGCGGTCGCTTTATGCCGACGATTTTCTGATCCATCGGCTCGACAGCAGTGGCGAGACCCTGGTGGTGGACAAGCAGGCCATCATTTCGTTCTTTGCGGAGCAGCGTGACAAGGACACGGCGTCTCAGCAGAAGAACACCGTTGAATACCTGCATGCGAGCAGGAGCCGCGACATCGGCATGGTGGTCGGCAAGCGCACCATGCAGGTCAGCGGCAAACCAGTCGAACTGATCTTCAGCCAGTTCTGGCGCCACCAAAAGAGCGGTTGGCAGATGATCCGAGAATCCGTCTACGCGCAATCGCGTTAGTTCAGAGAGGACACTTAAAGGACGCACATATCGTCGTCGTTTGCGAAAGCCCGGGTGTCCGACGCCGTGCCCAAGCCTCCTCGCTAATGAGACGAACTAAGCCGTAAATCTCGCCTGATTTTGGGCTTTTGAGTTCCTGCAATTGGTTATGCGAGGCGGCGAAGCCTGCCGTGGACCTCGCGATCTCTGAAGAGCTTTCGCTCCGACTTGTCTGTTTGACGGAGCTAGAGCAGAATTCCCCAAGGCCTGGGGGAACACAGTATGCTACTTCGAATTCTGGCGACTTTGTTCGCCGTCTCTATGACACTGACTGTCGCGAATGCGGACACAACTTGGGTAGGCAGCATAAACTGCTCCTACGGGTCTGGTTCACTCAAGCTTTCCATAGATGATTCCGGCGGCGTTTCCGGCGGAATGACGAACGGTCAGATCACGTCGGGCCGACTTTCCGGGAAGAGCATCCGATTTGACTACTCCAACTCGTTCGGCAACGGTGGCACGTTCACCGGCTCTGTGAATGGGTCAGCCATGTCAGGAACCTACACGCAGCGCGCCGGAACGGCGGAAACCTGCAAGTGGCAGGTATCGCGACAGGCCAGCAAACCATCCAGAGATGTCGCATCCAGCGATTATTGCGGTCTTACGCTCGGAAAAACGCTGACTTCCTGCGTCGGCTCAGGTGAAAAGTGTTCCTGCGTCACCTTTCGAAACAACTGCCCTTATCCGGTAAGTGTTTTCGCCCGTCTTTCGGGAGTGAAAGGGTCGGGGCGCATCTCGACGAACGTCAAAGGCGGCAAGACCGACAAGCTGTGCGCCACCATTAACGCCTCGCAACAGGTTGAATATCTCGGTTGGAAGCCTTGGGCTGGCTTCCGAAAAAAGGACAGCCCCGACCCAAGGGGTAAGTTCAAGCCGCCACAGCAAGGACCTTATGCCCAATGACGACGGTGCTGCCCAATATTACGGAAGAAGAGCTGGCTCTCCGCGCACGGCTGCTCGCTGATCCTGCATTCGCGAAAGCGCTCAAAGAAAAGAGAGAGCGCGAATTCCGCGCCTCTGAACCGAAGCGCGAACCCCGCATCTTGCCTGACCTCACGCAGCGACAGGAAGGCTAGCCACATCAGTGCAGTCGCTGGCTGGAGCCCCTATTCCTTCACGACAACCACAGGCCTGCCATCAGGTCCAATCCTGACTGCGATCTTGCCCTCAACTGGCTCCGGCGCCGGTGCGACGTTTGTAGGGACGATGTCGCCCCGACGGTCATCGGAGAGCAGTTCCTGGCCCTTCTTCGTCTTCAGGCGTTCTTGCTGATCAAACCAGAAAAGAACCATCGCAACCTCCTATCAACGAACGAATATCGTTGAAAGGAGGCGGAAGCAAACTCGATTGACCTATTAAACACCCTCGCCTTGCTTGGGCTGCTGGATTCACTCCCAGCCTCATAAACGTCGTGCACTGGATGTGTGCTATCCAGGTAAAACCTTGAACTTCTCGCCATAACTTACCAAACCGATATCGTTAGTCGGGAAATGAAATGCCGAAAAAGAAACGCAAGGAAAAATCTGCGTCCAAAGAGCGCGAGGCGCTTATTGCTTCGCTCGGCGAGCAATTTGGCATCGGTGAAGCTCGCGCCCGAGCCATCGTTGTCCGATATGGTCCTTCAAGACAGCGTTGCGCTGCAGCCGTGGCTACATTCTTGGAGATTGAACGCTTGGTTTCCTCGACCGATGATACCTTCTAGGCCGATGGTTTCTGACAGATCCTGAACTGCCTGAAATCTCCCGGAACCTGCCAAAGCGCTCCACGTTTGATGACTGGAACAAATGCTCGCATCAACAGGGACCCCATGAATGCAGCGATGACAGCGCTACGTGAGAAGCTCGCAACTGATCTGCAGACCTGCGAGGGTCTGATCTACTCCATCCGCAGCAAGACGATGGAGACATACGAAGTCGACGGACAGGGTATCCGAACCTATACGACCCAGCGCCGGCTTTCAGACCACGAGCGAATGGCAGAGAACCTCCGAGAGACAATCGCCCTGGTGGACGCTCTAGTTAAGCTGCCGATCTAAATTTCATCAACCTCAATCCGTGACCCGACCTGTTCAGCCCGCATTTCATTTTCCGTGAAAAGCCCGGTGCAGTTTCCGGACTTCCTCAGCGAGTGCGGGAACCGGTCCCTCGACAGCAACCCCTTCCACCACGCTTTCGAAAGGCAAGGCCCGGACACGAGATGGAGCAACGCCAAGCTCGCCAAGCCAGGTGGTCAATTGTTCGGACGAACTGGCATAGACGATGCGGCCGAGACCGACCCAGCCGTGCGCGGCGGCGCACATTGGGCAATGTTCGCCCGACGTATACACGGTCGCCGCGGCCCGCTCATCCGGTGCCATGTTGTTGGCGGCCCAGCGCGCGATGGCAAATTCGGGGTGCTGGGTATGATCTCCGCCCGCCACATGATTATGGTCTTCGAACAGCACTTCGCCGGCGCTCGATACCAGGACCGAGCCAAAGGGTTCGTCGCCGACGTCCAAGGCAGCTTTAGCCAGATCCACGCAACGGCGTAGGTGCTTCAAGTCGGTTTCATCCATGGGATGATCCAATTCGAAGTCGGCCCCAGTGTAAAGAGCTTGCTCCATACTGGTGCCGGGCTATCCTCCCGGCTGGCTGCTGGTCGCCGCCCGATCCGAAGCCATGTTCTGATGAGTCGGAGCGCCAGAAGCTTCACCTAAACTCTTGCAGAGAGAAATGATCGGGTTTTCCACGGCAAGATATCGCCGCCTATCACCGCTTCGCGCCAAGGGACATTGGATTGCCAGCGCAGATTTCAGCACCAGCCGTCCACAATGCTAAACTGATAGAAATAACGGCCGTGACAGTGGAGGAATTGGTGGATTTGTGGCTGCCCAATGACTGATATTCGACCTGCCCAGACACGCATGATCGCGCAACCCGGATGGCCGGAGATCGCGATCGCTGTTGGTGTTTATATTCTCGGCATTGGCTTTCTTGGCTACTGGATGCTGCTCCAGCCCGACGACAAGGCCGTCTTCCGCGTCAACATCGCCGGTGCAGCGAACTTTGCGCTCGGCCTCGCTGGATTGCTCGGCGCGTATCTCTATCGTGTTCGAAACTGGGGGGCATTCGGCTTTCGTCCGACGACGCTCAAGTGGATAGCGATCAGCACAGCGCTTGGCGTGGTGGGCTTCGGCCTGATCTTCATTGTCGAAGCGGTCTATTTCCATTTTATCTCCGAAGCGAACACACAAGCGGATTTTCAAGCTGCGGCAAACGGCGGCCTCGCGGGGATGCTGCTATTGTTGTTGACGAGCGCGGTCTTGGGACCGATTGGCGAGGAACTGGTGTTTCGCGGGGTGGTCCAGAGCGCTCTCGAAAAATACGGATCATGGGTCGCGGTATTAGGCAGTTCGCTCATGTTCGCCGCAATTCACGGACCGAGCGTCATCTTTGTGGATGCGTTTGTGATGGGGCTCTTCTTTGGTGCGATGTTCCGCCTATCAGCCTCCATCTGGCCGGCCGTGACCCTTCACGTGATCTATAACGGCCTCAACCTGATCTATTATTCGACGATCTAGTGGCGGAGTGCTCATTTAGAGGGCTATTGCCTTCAAGCCTATACAAGTTTGATGCCTGTGGGCATCCTCCGCGTCATCCACACACTGGCGATCCGCTGGACTGGCGCTTTCGGTGAAAACCTGGAGGGGCGCCGCCAATGTCGCCGCTTTAAGTGCATTGAGGCTTGGGCTGTCGCGGTGAAGCGCCCATTGTTATCACGCGGTTGCTGCGGACCATCAAATAGTCTAAACACCAGCGCAGATTGGACCGTTAAGTGGTCCATTACGGAGTTGACCATGCAGGTGTCTGTCACAGAGGCAAAGGGACAGTTAACGGAGCTTGTTCGGCGAGCCGAGGCGGGCGACGATGTCATCCTTACCCGACATGGCCACGCAGCAGTACGGCTTGTGCCAATCAAGGCGACGCCAGACCGGAAATCCCGTCGGACGCTGCTTACGGCCGTGCGAGCATCTGCCGCCGCAAAGGTGGTAGCCGGACCGAATGCCGCGCGAAGCCAGGATTTCCTCTATGGCGATGACGGCCTTCCGAAATGATCGCGGTCGACACATCGGCACTAATGGCCATTGTGCTGAATGAACCCGAAGCGGATGCCTGCGCCGTTGCACTGGAAGCCGAAGAAAAGCTCCTGATTTCCTCTGGCACTGTGGCTGAAGTGCTGATTGTGGCTGCAAGGCGAAATGTCGGCGAAGAAATGGAGCGCCTCATCGAAGGCCTCGGCTTCGAAATTGTCAGTATCACACCGGCATCGGCACGACGCATCGCCCGTGCTTATGAAAGTTGGGGCAAGGGCGTGCACCCTGCTGGGCTTAATTTCGGGGATTGTTTTGCCTATGAAGTTGCGAAAGAGCATGGATGCCCCTTGCTCTTTGTCGGCAAGGATTTTGCCCTAACCGATGTCGCAGGAGTGCTTTGATGGCGTTCCGCGCTTTGTGGCGCCGGACGGTCAAAGCTCACCTCGCCCGGATCGAAACCGCCCAGCAACCAGGTGCAACCCAGCCGGAAATGCCGTCACTCCGCGACGCGAACCACCAACTTGCCAAAGTTGCGCCCTTCCAGCAAACCGATGAAAGCCTCTGGTGCAGCCTCTAGCCCGTTGACGATGTCTTCCTTGTATCGGATTTGACCGGATGCAATCCATGCAGCCATCTGGCTGTAGAAGGCGGGGCGTTGATCGACAAACTCACGCTGGATGAAACCGCGAATGAGCAGGCTCCGGTTCAGGACATCACGCATGACACCTGGCAGGCGATCCGGTCCAGGATATGCGGCAGCATCATTGTACTGGGCGATCAGTCCACAGACCGGCACACGGGCAAAATCGTTCAGAAGCGGAAAGACGGCGTCCCAGAACCAGACGCGGCCGTGTTCTTTGGCCGCATTGGACGGCTACCCTTTGGCGCGCTGATCCGCCCACTGACCGTTCGCCAGCACGGCCATGAGCGCCGCTCGGTCCCCGGTACCATTCATTCATCAGCTTAACACTTAGCTAGAGGTATTGGAGGCTCGAGCGGAGGCTTGCCCCTCGGCATTGGTGCACTGTCTGGCGATCCGGGTCCAACGTTGTGGCACGCATCTCAGGCAACGGACTGCTCAGTTTCGCTGGGCGGGCCTTCTTTGCGAACTCGCGCGAGATTACTTGCAACGTTCTGGAGAAGAGGTAGATCGCTTATTCAAGCGGACAGGCTATGTCCCGGTGCGATATCGAACTGAACAAGCCGGATCCAAACGATGAATATCCGCAGTTGGACCTCCCCAGCCGCCGACCAGTCTGACAGCCGTCAGACTCCGGCCTGCGAACTTCGCCTAGCGGGTCCGGAAATGCGCTACGAAATCGACTGGCTGCCATTACTGCCAATGACACAAGAGATTTTGATCCAAGCCTGCGTTCACTGCGTAAATATCGGGGACGAATATGTCGGCCTGTCTGGGCTGGGAAATTCAAAGACGTGAAAGCAGTCGCATGGACGCAAGGGTAAGGCATCAAGTATGGCCGGCATGGCTGAGGGCTCTAATTGCCGTGCTACCGGTGATCATGGCATCACTCCTGGGCCAATGGGCTACCTACCCGAACATCGCCTCTTGGTACGCGGGCCTGATCAAACCCACTTTCAACCCACCGAACTGGCTTTTTGCACCCGTCTGGACCACGCTTTACGCCTTGATGGCTTATGCAGTATGGCGTGTGCTCAAGATCCCCGGGAGACCTGCCGAGCGCCATCCTGCGCTGACGCTTTTCTTCCTCCAACTGGCGCTCAATGCGCTCTGGTCTTGGTTGTTTTTCGGGTTGCACAGTCCGCTTGCGGGGCTGCTCGACATCATCCCGCAGTTGATGGTCATTCTTGCCACGATCGTGATGTTCCGGCGGATTGACCCCGTCGCGGCCTGGTGCCTGGTGCCGTTGGCCGCCTGGGTGGCGTTTGCCGTTCTGCTGAATGTCGAAATATTGCGCCTGAACGGTTAGAAACAATCGCCGCACGATAGCAGCCGACCGACCCTCCGCTATTCGGGTTTCGGACAATCGTCATCTGAACGAATTCATTCCGCGGTTTCGCCTAGTGAATTGCGATAACCCCGTCGACCGCGCGCCATTCAGACGGGCGGATCAGGCGTTGGTGGGCGATGCGAACCGAATGAAGCGGACCTGCCAGTTCGCGTTCCCAATAGCCGAGGAACTGCTTCAATTCAGGGAAATGCGGCGCAAGGTCGTATTCCTGCCACACATAGAGCTGCAGCAGGCTGGGGTGATCGGGCAAGCGATAATGGATCTCGGCCGTGGTCAGGCCGTATCCTTCCATCTGCTGACGGAATTGCTTGCTCACGGTGGCAACCATATCTCGACCTCCTTGCTGCGAACCCACCCAGAGCGGCGTTCGTTGCCGGCCGCCTGGCCCTGGCGAAGGTCTCGATATTTTGACGTAAGCCCGGACGAATTCAAGATCGAGTAGCGAATTTTGCTGTTGCTTTTCAGCGCTCTAGTGAAATGCGCCAGTCTTGCAAAAAAATTTCGCATCGCCTCTTGAAACTCAGAATTCGCAAAATTAGCTCCACTTGCGCGTGATGCCCTTTTTGGGGTTGCGCGCCCCCGCTCCGGTCCGCCCGGTCCGGAGTGGAGGAACCTCTCACAATCTGTTTGTCCTGAAGGAGAACGATATGACGTTCCGTCCATTGCACGACCGTGTCCTGGTCCGCCGCGTTGAAGCCGATGAAAAGACGGCTGGCGGCATCATCATTCCCGACACCGCCAAGGAGAAGCCGCAGGAAGGCGAAGTCGTCGCCGTGGGGCCTGGCGCGCGCGACGAAAGCGGGAAGCAGGTGGCACTCGACCTGAAGGTCGGTGACCGTATCCTGTTCGGCAAATGGTCCGGCACTGAAATCAAGCTCAACGGCGAAGACCTCATCATCATGAAGGAAAGCGACGTGATGGGCGTGATCGAGGCGACCGCGACGCTGAAGAAAGCGGCGTAAGTACGGTCTTTGAACAAGTCAAAGAAAACTGCCTATTGAAGGAGTGATCCCATGGCTGCCAAGGAAGTCAAATTCAATTCCGACGCACGCGAGCGTATGCTGCGCGGTGTCGATATCCTCGCCAATGCCGTCAAGGTGACCCTCGGGCCAAAAGGCCGCAACGTCGTCATCGACAAGTCATTTGGGGCGCCGCGCATCACCAAGGACGGCGTCACCGTCGCCAAGGAAATCGAACTTGAAGACAAGTTCGAAAATATGGGCGCACAGATGGTGCGCGAAGTCGCTTCCAAGACCAACGACCTCGCCGGTGACGGCACCACCACCGCGACGGTGCTTGCGCAGGCCATCGTACGAGAAGGTGCCAAAGCCGTCGCTTCGGGCATGAATCCGATGGATTTGAAGCGCGGCATCGACAAGGCCGTCGAAGCAGTCGTCTCGGAGCTCAAGGCCAACGCCCGCAAGATCACCAGGAATGACGAGATTGCCCAGGTCGGCACGATCTCGGCCAATGGCGACGCCGAAATCGGCCGCTATTTGGCCGAAGCGATGGAGAAGGTCGGCAATGAAGGCGTCATCACCGTCGAAGAAGCCAAGACCGCCGAAACCGAGTTGGAAGTGGTCGAAGGCATGCAGTTCGACCGCGGCTATCTGAGCCCCTATTTCGTCACCAACCAGGACAAGATGCGTGTCGAACTGGAAGAGCCCTATGTGCTGATCCACGAAAAGAAGCTTGGCAACCTGCAGGCGCTGCTGCCGGTTCTGGAAGCGGTGGTTCAATCCGGCAAGCCATTGCTCATCATCGCCGAGGATGTGGAAGGCGAGGCCTTGGCGACACTGGTCGTCAACAAGCTGCGGGGTGGCCTCAAGGTCGCGGCGGTGAAGGCACCGGGTTTCGGCGACCGCCGCAAGGCCATGCTGGAGGACATCGCGATTCTCACCGGCGGCACCGCGATCAGCGAGGATCTCGGCATCAAGCTCGAAAACGTTACGCTGCAGATGCTCGGCCGCGCCAAGAAGGTGGTGATCGAGAAGGAGAACACCACGATCGTCGACGGCGCCGGCAAGAGGGAAGAGATCCAGGGGCGTGTCACCCAGATCAAGGCTCAGATCGAGGAGACAACCTCCGACTATGACCGCGAGAAGTTGCAGGAGCGGCTCGCCAAGCTGGCTGGCGGTGTTGCAGTGATACGTGTCGGCGGGGCAACCGAGGTGGAAGTGAAGGAGAAGAAGGATCGCGTCGACGACGCCCTGCATGCCACACGCGCGGCGGTTGAGGAAGGTATCCTGCCAGGGGGCGGCGTCGCGCTGCTGCGGTCTGTCCAGACCCTCGGCACGCTGACCGCCGACAATGCCGACCAGAAATACGGCATCGACATCGTTCGTCGCGCCATCGAGGCGCCCGTTCGCCAGATCGCCGAGAACGCAGGCGCCGAAGGGTCGATCATCGTCGGCAAGCTGCGGGAGAAGACAGACTTCGCCTATGGCTGGAACGCCCAAACGGGTGAATATGGCGACCTCTATGTTCAGGGTGTCATAGACCCGGCCAAAGTGGTGCGGACCGCCCTGCAGGATGCGGCGTCCGTCGCCGGCCTGCTGGTAACGACCGAGGCGATGGTTGCGGAAAAGCCCAAGAAGGAAGCCGCTCCGGCCCTGCCCGCCGGCGCCGGGATGGACTTCTGAGCACGCTGGCATATGCCTGCCTCCGTTCACGCGGAGGCAGGCTGTTTTGAGATGAGGTGATCGCCATGAATGCTATGACCGGTTCGCCATTGGTTTCGGCACCGACCCACGAGGCAAGTGAATTCCTCAATTATGAATTGGAGTGCCGCGCTGTTCTGAAGCCGCTGCTTGCCAATTTATTGGACAAGGCTGAGGGCGCGGGTTGGGCGCGTCGCACCGCGGCCTCCACGCTGATGTTTCTTGCAGCGCAGCATGTTTCGGAGGCATCGAAACGAATGCAGGCTGACAAATCCCAGGGGAAATAGGCGCTGCGCCAACCGTCGTAAAAAGACCCGCTCGGCTGGCCGAGCGGGTTTTGCGCGGCCAGTTGTCTTCGGCGTGGCATCATTTTCGTTCGTGTGTGGAGCCGTGTGCGCAACTCGCCACTCAGATGGAGCGTAGAGTGAAACGCTTTAACTCGCCCTGCCCTATTTCCGTTCCCCTCGGCATTGCCCACAAGGGATCAGATTGCGCTTTCACGGAAGGAGGTCGATATCGCTGACCAGTCTGGCACCGCGCTTGCGCCGCTCCAACCTTGTCGTGCGGCTGTGATATGTTTCGAGCTCGGCGCGGTGCGCGACGCTGATGATGGTGACCTTCGTCAACTCACTGATCATCGTCGCCATCATCTCCTGGCTCTTCTTGTCCAGCGCTGCCATTGCCTTGTCCATGACGACATTGTCCGGCCGCTTTCGGCATCTCAATTCTTGCTTAAGATACAGGATATTTCAGCGATCGGTGGGGTTCAGACGGCCCTACGACATTGCGTTACAGCTAAGACGTCTTTCTGGACGTCCGCCGATTGGGATTGGGTGCCGGGTTGTGGCTGATATTCCGCAACGGTTCATCGTGAAGCTCGGCATCCGGTGGTTTCTCGGTCGCACGATCGGGCTTCGGTGTGCTGGCCATCAGACCCTCCCCCGCGCTCCTGTCAACATGATCGCGAAAGGATGTTTTCTAAAATGCTCGAGCAACGTCGCGCCGAGGCAGCGGCGATATCGATATCGCCGCTGCAACGCTTATTTTTCGGTCAGGCAGGCAACCATTGTCGAAGACCGGCCATCGGCGGCATCGCGTCTTCTTCCACCAGAATGTTCTTCTTCCTGGCGAATTGGATTACGACGCCGCGCGCCGTCTCTGCATCGATGTCGCCGGTCAATGCGGCTTTGCAGGCGCGGATGGCCGCCTTTTGCTCAGGACTGTTACCGCACCAATCGGTGACGAACTGATATGCGTCCACAACGGAGTTCAGCTGGCGCGGGAAGCCAAGCCCGACCCACACGCGCAGCGGCTTTTCGAAGGGTTGGGAAAGCATCGTTTCATACCTCCGCAACGCTCAGTCCGTCACGTCGATGGTCCGATACGTCGTCGACCTGGCATTCCAGGGTATCGCCGCAGAACTGCCAGCGAAGGCTGGGGCGCCTGTCCGCTTCGCAGTTTGGCACGTCGCGCTATGCCGGTGCCCGTGCCGGACCAACACCGGATTTTCGAATGTTTTCTCGCTCATAGAAACCTCCACTTCTTGAACGATTTCAGATGCTTGAGGATAATCTCCGCCGACTTTGGCAGCGATCACGAAAAATATGTGAAGGCCGATTTTCGCTGTCAAGGCCACACAATGCGGTCGGACGAGATTGATGAACGCGACGCGACATTTGCGACGAGAGAAAGCTACCAGCGGCTAGAACCGATCGATCATTCAAGAAGCTGTTTGGCCAGAACTACCTCAACAAGAGGTCGCCACCCGGTCATCCGCGCTGGTTTGTTTGCCAGATGGCTATGCTTCTGCCGGCGTGGCCTTTGTGCCCGCTAAGTTAGCCGGACGCGAACGCCGGATGCTTCGCTGCCTTTCGGTTCGACGTCACGCAGCTTGTCCTCCGACAGCGCTCCGACAACACAGTCCGCGAGACTGAACGCAATGAAGTCAGCTTCCAATCGTTCGGCGAGTTGATTCTCATCGAACGGCCTTTCGCTCCCCGGCGATGTCCACAGGATAAGACCCGACGCGTGCATCGGGAGCCACAATTCCCTTCGACGGCGCACCGCGAACCTGGTCAGCGGAAAACTGGCTGTAGCGCAAGGATGGCGGTATTAAACTTACAGAACGCCCTCCCGATCGGTCACCGTCACTGAGCAGGCGCGCAAACGCGATAATGGCTCACGGGCCGTGTACACCGCTAACGCCGATAGCCTGTTCTTCCTCCGAGTTTCGAAAGGGTCGCGCGACGGTCGCGGATGTGATCCGTTTCTGCAACCAGGGCCGTTTGTATCTAAGGCCCAAAAACCGGCATCCGAACATGCGCTGAGGGGCGGTAAGTCACCTGACCTTCAAGCCCCTCATAGACGAGGCCGCGATCGAGAAGGTGGTTTAAAGCGATCTCGGTGATCGTTGTCGCCAACAAGGCGCTCGGGCAAGCGTGGACGCCCACGCCAAACTCCATCGATTTCCTGTCGTCGCGAAACAACTCGAAGCGATCAGGGACGGGATTGAGAGCTGGATCGCGACTGGCTGCGGCCAAGGTGACGATGATCATTTCGTTCGCACGCATCGCTTGCCCGGCAACAATGCCATCGCTGGCCACGAAGCGAAGCGTGCTATGGGTGACCGGATCGAAGCGCAGAACCTCTTGAACAAACGCCATGAGCAATGATCGATCGCTGCGAACGGCGGCCGCCGCCTCAGCATGGCGCGCAAGCGCGACAAGGCTTGAGCCGATCAGCGCGGAGGTACCGGCAAAACCTTGTGCCATCAGCCCGATGCCATTGGCAATCACCATGCCAGCATCCAATCGGCCTGATAGGCTTGCTTGCCGTGACAGCATGGCAAGCAGCGAACCATCATCGTCAGGCAGGGCTGCCAACATGGTGCCAAACAGGTTGAGAAGCCGGGTCGAACTCTCGGCCCCTGCTTGCAAGATAGCGGGGGTCAATTGGGGAACGCCGGTGACGGCAGCTGTTGCTGCCGCCCCATAGTTACCCATCCAGCCTGCAACGTCCGAAAAGCTGGCTGGCGGAACTCCAAGCAGGGTCATGATGACCTGCGACGGCAAGGCCGTCGCGAACTGATTCAGCCCCTCAAGGTCTTCCTCTGGCCTGAGGATTGCCGCCAGCTTCTTCGCCAGATGACTGGTAAGATCCGCTATACGTTGTTGGCTCACACTTTCGAATACAGCCGCCACCGCGCTTTTCAGCGGGCAGTGGATTTCTCCATCGTTCATCCGCACGAGGCGGCTGAAAATCTCGGCCACGGGCGTTCCAACCAAGGGCTCGGGCACCCGGTTGACCAAAGGCCTGGTCAGACATAGCGGGCTGGTCAGCACGGCGTTCGCCGCCGCTGCGCTGACAGCGATCCACGGGCCCGCCACGCCCTCTCGATAAATCGGCTTGCCGGACACCAGACGTGCATAGAAGGGATAGGGATCGGCGTGGGACGGCGCCGCTCTCACATGAGCAGGCTCGCGGGGAATTCCTTTGCCCGGCTGTTTCACCACTTCGAATCTCCTCACAAGACCGCTTGATCGAGCAAGGGCTGAGCCGCGCATCCCGCAGCTTTCAGTCCACGCGCCAGATCCTGTTTGAGATCCTCGATGTCTTCGAGACCTATCTGCAGGCGGATCAACGCGCCGTCGAACGCTCTATCCGCGACGGTCCGATCCGCGAGATCCGCCTGCATGGCAAGGCTGCCATAACTGCCCCATGAATACCCCAGGCCGAATATCCTGAGTGCATCGAGAAATGCATGCGCCTGCGATGCGCTTGCCAGGACCATCGAGAATACCCCGCTCGCACCCGAGAAATCCCGTTTCCAGATGGCATGGTCGGGATGGCTAGAAAGAGCAGGATGGAGAACCCGCGCAATGCCAGGCTGATGTTCAAGCCATGAGGCGATCTCGATTGCGCTTTTCTGATGATGGGCCAGTCGCACGCCCATTGTCCGCAGGCCACGCAGTACCTGATAGCTATCATCGGGTGCGGCAGGAATGCCCAACGCCAGGAACATCTCCCACAGCCGCGGCCAGGTCGCGGCGTTCGCCGAGACCATACCAAGCAGCAGGTCGGCATGGCCGCCAGGATATTTCGTCGCTGCATGCACCGAAATATCGACACCGTGGTCGAGTGGCGTGAACAACAGCGGTGTCGCCCAGGTATTGTCCATCATGACAATGGCGTTGGCGGCATGAGCGGCACTGGAAATTGCCGGGATATCCTGCACTTCGAACGTGTTGGAGGCTGGCGACTCGGTGAAGACCACTTTGGTGTTGGACCGCAGCAGCCGTTTGATGCCGGCACCGATACGCGGCTCGTAGTATTCCACCTCGATGCCCATGCGCCTCAGGACAAGGTCGGCGAACTGGCGGGTCGGCGCATAGACGCAATCCGTGATCAGCACGTGGTCGCCTGCCGCAAGAAAGGCCATCATTGGCAAAGCGACAGCCGCCTGGCCAGACGGCACCAGGACAGTGCCGGCCGATCCCTCCAGCGTGTCGACTGCACGGCAAAGCGCATTGCTGGTCGGCGTTCCGAGGGTCGCATAGATGTATGGTTGGTCCCGTGTCGCCATCGTTCGGGCGTTCGGGAAAAGCACCGTCGATGCATGAACCACAGGTGGATTGACGAAACCGAAGTAACCATGGGGCTCATAGCCGATATGCGCCAGCTTCGTGTTCATGCCAGTTTTGGCGAAGCTTTCTCCATCAGCCATCATCCGGTCTCTCCGCAGTCACGCAACTGGAACTACAACTCTCAGCGCAACGGCGGCGCATATTGCAGACCGCCATTGACCCACAGCGCGTTGATGCCCCGCGCGATCTTCAACGGGCTGCCGGCTCCGAGATCGCGCTCGAAAACCTCGCCGTAATTGCCGACGTGGCTGACAATGCGGGCAACCCAGTCGCGGTCGAGACCAAGATCGGCGCCCAACTGGCTGCCGGCCTCCTGACCGAGCACCCGTTTGACTTCGGGACTGCCGTTGACTTTCATGTCGCCAACATTGGCCTGGGTAATGCCCAGTTCCTCCGCGGTCACCATCGCGTAGTGCGCCCAGCTCACCACATCGAACCATTTGTCGTCGCCCTGGCGGACTGCCGATCCAAGCGGTTCCTTGGAAATGACCTCGGGAAGGACGAGGTGCTCGGCTGGATTGGCGAGCGTCAGGCGCACGCTGTACAGCGCCGACTGGTCGATGGTGACGACGTCACAGCGACCGGCATCGTATGCGGACCTGATTTCCTCGAGTTTTTCAAAGACCACAGGATTGTACTCCATCCCATTGGCCTTGAAGTAGTCGGCAACGTTCAGTTCGCTGGTGGTGCCTGTTTGAACACAGACCGAAGCGCCCGTCAGTTGCCGGGCAGATTTTACTGCGGGCAACTTCCTGGAGTTGATCATGAAACCCTGGCCGTCATAATAATTGACGGCGCGGAAGTTGAGGCCAAGAGCCGTGTCACGACCCAGCGACCACGTGGTGTTGTACTGAAGAATATCGACCTCACCCGATTGGATGGCCGTGAACCGCTCCTTGGCCGACAAGGGGGCGAATTTCACTGCCTTGGGGTCATCGAAGATCGCGGCCGCGACGGCGCGACAAAGATCGACGTCGAGGCCTGACCACTCGCCTTTCTCATCTGGAGCAGAAAACCCGGGGACGCCCGTGCTGACGCCGCACTTGACGAAACCGGCGGCCTTGACGTTCTCGAGTGTGCCCGCGACCACCGGCATCGCAAGTGCAGTCAGCGGTACGGTGAGCAGCAGCTTCAGCAGTTTCATCATTCCATCCCCCTTTTCGTGGAACCCATGCGCGCGTCATTGGTCCGGCGTTGCGGTTTCTCAGCCGTGATATTTCGTCGGAATCGCCTTGTCGGAATTGCCTTGCGTGGATCGGCCGCCCGGCAGACCAAGCCGCTCTGGCTACCAGATCTGCCAGCGAGCGATCATCTGGAGAAGAGAGCGTTCAGTTCCTGCTGGCCGATCTGATCGGCAGCAAACTTGATGGTGCCTTCGTCGCACAACTCGCGGACGCTGCGGCGAACAAGGCCCAGTGCGGATCGCGCGATGCTGCCTCCAAGGCTCACGCGTTTCACGCCAATGTCGAGCAAGACAGGTACGCTCAAAGGAATGGTGCCCCAGCCGATGACGATGTTGACCGGCCCGGCGATTTCACGGACCAGGGTCTTGATGGTGTCGAGGTCATTGGGCCCGCAGGGGTAGACGCAGTCAGCCCCTGCCTCCAGATAGAGGTTGGCGCGCCTTATGGCCGTGCCCAGCGGATCGGCCATGCCGACAAGGAATGCGTCGATCTTGGCGTTCAGGACGAAGTCACCGCCGCTCGCCTCGATTGTGGCTTTTGCTGCCTTTATGCGTTCAACTGAAAGCACCTCTTCATAAAGGCCTTCGGCGCGCGGATTGTTGTCCTCGATATTTCCGCCTGCCAGGCCCACCGCCATGGCAAGACCAATGGTTTCGGCAACCGACTGGGGTTCGGCGCCATAGCCGTCTTCCAGGTCCCCATTGACCGGAAGCGGAACGGCCTCGACGATCTGCCGAAGCCGCTGGAACATTTCCTCGCGCGTCAGCACCGAGGCGGCATCGCGAATGTCAAAGTCGGGTTTGCCAAGCGAGAAGGCAATACCGGCGCTGGTGGTTCCGATCGCTGAGACGCCACCACTCGCTAGAACGACTGCACTTCCGGCATCCCAGGCGTTTGGCATGACGAAACCGCGCTCCGCCGCGTGAAGGGCCTTGAACGTTTTCACCTTTTCGATCTGGACGGCCATCATCGGATTTCCTCTGCAATTGGCGAGCGAGGACAGTCCTATTTGGCGCAACGGCATTCGTCCAATTTCTAATATTTGTCAGCCCCATAGATATCATTTATAGCAAACTCATGGATGGCGAAGCACTGAACACGTTTCTGATGGTCTACCGGCAGCGTGGCTTCTCCAATGCAGCTCGCGCTTTGAACCGCACCCAGCCGGCCATCTCGCACCGGATCAGCCTGCTTGAGCAGGAGCTCGGCATGTCGCTCTTCGAGCGCACGTCCAACGGCATTGCGCTCAGCCAAGCGGGACGCGTCCTGCTACCTTATGCCGAGCGCGCGCTTGCGGCCCTCCAGGATGCCGAGACGGCTGTAAGTGCCCTCAAGACCGAGAATGCCGGCCCCTTGTCGCTGGCGGTGGTCGGCACCCTGGCAAGCACAAGCCTGACCAGCATCTTGAAGCGTTTCGCCGCCGATTGTCCGTCCGTGGACCTGGCGTTGCAGACGACGCGCAGCACGGAAGTGAGCGATCTGGTGCGGCGCGGCGAAGCCACCATCGGCATTCGCTACGACCGCGACCGTTCGCCTGACCTGCATTACGAACGCCTTGGCCTTGAAAAGATGGCGGTCGCCTGCTCCATGGACCATGAGCTGGCCGGCCGTTCGATCAAGTCGCTCGCTGAACTCGTCAGCGAGCGTTGGCTAGCCTTTCCGGAAATCCCAGGGCAACGCGAGATCTGGGCGTCGCACGTGTTCAGCGTCTTCCAGACGTTTGGTCTCGGCGAAATCGAATGGACCCCTGTCGACAGCCTGACCGCGCAGAAGCGGCTCGTCGAGGCAGGATTTGGGCTCGCATTGATGACGGAAAGCGCTGTCGCCGAAGAGCGGGCGGCGGGCACGCTCGCCACGATCGATGTAAGGGATTTGACGCTCACCATCCCGATCTTTCTGGTTACGCGCCGTGACGGATTCCTGAGCGTGGCAGCCAACAGGCTGCGCGATTCGTTGAAGTCCGATTACCTCGGACACTATGAAGTTTCTGCTGTTTGACGAGGAACCTGATAACTGGAAGATGAGTTCTTTTCTACTTTTTCGAAAGCCCTGCCCGACCGGTCAAGGTTGGCATCTGCAATTGGCCAAGTTACGCTTCCGTCACCGGTTCGGCTTTTGACGGTACCGAGGTCGCTGAACGCGAACGACGGATGCTTCTCTGCCTTTTTGGTTTGTCCTGACGCGGCTTTTCGTCTGACAGCGCTGCGACGACACAGTCCACCAGGCTGAATGCTATGAAGTCGGCCTCCAGTCTGTCGGCGAGATCCTTCTCGTCGAACGGCTGCTCACTCCCGGGCGACGTCCACAGGACGAGACCGATGCGGGCATGAGGGGCCAGACGCCGCAGGCGCCGCACTGCGAATCTGGAATATTTCAGGGAGTCGGGGTTCAAAAAGCCTAAGACGATGGAATTGCGCCCCTCCAGCGGCAGGCTGCGCATTCTGGCTGCAACGAGGTCGCGGTGGCCGACCGCCTCGCATTCGGCCCCTTCGATGGAAATGACCTGCGCCAGTATCACGGCCGCAACGTCGTCCAGCTCGCTATGCCCGCCGATGCAGAGAACCGATTTGCCGGAACCGTCCGGAAGATCGATGTCGAACTCGTCTTCCCCCTCCTCATCGGTCTTGCTTGCGGCTTTGCTATCCTTGCCCTCTTCCTGATGGTCTTGCTGGTCTTCCTCTTCTTCCGTTGCGATCTCATTCAGATTGGCTACGACTTCGCGTGCATTTTCGGCGAGGTCCGCCAATTGGCTCTTTGTCAGTGCTCCCCGGGCCCGATCCTGTTCGCCGAGCAACAGAGCCGGTATGCTGACGGCAGCGTGATACTCAATCAGGTATTTCTCCTCGAGCATCTGTTCAGCGTTGTCGGTGGCCTCATCGAGATCATCCGCCAGCAGGCGCTGATACAGGCGTTCGTAAGGATCGAGCACCGGCTCATCGCCGAGCAGGATCTGAAGGAACTCGAACTGAGGCACGTGCCGGCCCAGCACGACCAGGCAAACCGTCAATGGCGTTGAAAGCACCAATCCTATCGGACCCCAAAGCCATGCCCAAAACACCGCTGCAACGATGATCGCGAGCGGCGACAGCCCGGTGCGGGAGCCGTAAAGCCAAGGCTCGACGACATTGTTGCTCAAGAGCTCAAGCAAGATGAACAATCCGGCCGTCCAGATCAGCAACGACCAGTCGGGAGCCACCGCGAACGCCAGGAACAGGGGGATCACCGCTGCAATGACCGGCCCGATATAGGGTACGAAGCGGAAAACGATGGCGAGCATGCCCCATAACAAGGCGTTGGGAATGCCGAGAAGCCACAGGCCTGCCGCCAAGGGCACGCCAAAGGTGATGTTCACAACCAGCTGCATCAGCAGGTATTTGCCGACGCGGCTGCCTGCGTCCTGCAAAGCCTGCGTGGTTCGATGAAGATCGCTGTAGCCGACAAGGCGAATGAAGCGATCGCGCAGCTCTTCGCGCTCGAGCAGCATGAAGATCACGATGACGATCACGAGGCCGGTCGTGGCCAAGGGGCCAATCAAAGGTTCGATAATGTTCCGCAACGTCTCGATGGGACGCTGGGGAGAAAATATCTGAACCAGCAATGGCGTCTGCTCGCCCTCAGAGGGCGCGTTTGCTTTGGCCGCAGTGGAAGCGGATTCATTGATTTCGGTGTTGACGCGCTCGAACACACGCCCGAGGCGGCTGATGATGCCGTCCTCCGATCCGGTTTCTTTCAAGATCCGGATCTTCTCCACGATGTTGTATTGGTACTTCGGGATATCCTGCGCGACCTGGCTGACCTGGGCAGCCAGGATGAGGCTGAAGATCGAGATGACCGCGAAGGCGCAGGCAACGGCCCCGATCACAGCCGCCAGCCGCGGCAGCTTCATTTTCCGGAGGAAGGAGACGATCGGAGCCAGTGCAAATGTCAGCAGCACCGCGATCGCCAGCGGGAGCAGCAACTCCTTTGCCTCATAAAGAACCACGATCGCGGCGATCACCGTGGCAACAGTCGCGAGTCGGGCAGTCATGTACGAAGACGAAATCATGTGGTTGAGCTTCGCCATTATGGTGCGTGAGCCATTCCTAACATGAAACGGCCGACGGACTGTATGAGTGATATTAGGTTGCCCTGGATGGCATAGGCATATCGTCTATTGGATGCGCTTCCCTCCTCCGAAGGGTTGAAATCGTTTGAACGAACTGGCGGATCGTCCGTTCTAAGCAAGCCGGATAGTTTCGGTGTTGCCCACCAAACGAGGAAGTCCCATGAAGCCTTTCGCGAAACCCGTTTCCATTTTTGTCGGCCTTGGATTTCCACG
This sequence comes from Mesorhizobium sp. Pch-S, assembly GCF_004136315.1. Classification (NCBI taxonomy): domain Bacteria; kingdom Pseudomonadati; phylum Pseudomonadota; class Alphaproteobacteria; order Hyphomicrobiales; family Phyllobacteriaceae; genus Mesorhizobium; species Mesorhizobium sp. Pch-S. The sequence goes on along the minus strand of NZ_CP029562.1, from coordinate 3,290,623 downwards.
CGATGTGGAAACCGTCGAAGAGGCCTTTGAAATCCTCAACGAATGGGTCGGTTCGCGAAGCCCGACGCACGAGCAGGCTCTGTCTGCAGTTCGTGCAGCTCTCACCGAAGGCAGTGTACCTCTGGCACGCCTCGCATTCGAAGCCTTCACCAAGAAAACGGGCATCCTCGCGCCCGACGCAATGGAATTGGCGGCGGCAAAAGCTGCCGATGAATGGCTGTCAGCGTGATCGAGCTTGCTGCCCGCAACAAGCAGCCAGGCTCACCATTATCAATCGATGCAAAGCGCCGTCGTTTTTCACCGTGAAGTGGACCGCCGGTCATGAAACCATTCAAAGTGGAGTGGACGAAGAAAGCTGCCGATGCGTTGAGGGCGCAGGTACGGTCGTATCGGTTCCCCGATCAGCCCGGCGACAGCGGCTGGTCTCACGGCTGCGATGCCCGAACGCTGCGCGATCTCTGTGCCTATTGGGCGGGTGAATTTGATTTCGAAGCCATGGTGCGAGAACTCAACCGCTTTGCGCAATTCACGGCGGAAATCGAGGGGCAGACACTCCACTTCGTTCACGTCAGGGGCGAGGCTGATGGCAAGCGCCCTCTCCTGCTCATCCATGGCTGGCCGGGCTCGACCTATGAGTTCTGGCCTGCAGTCGAGGCGCTGGCTTTTCCGTCTCGCAATGGCGGCCACGCTGACGATGCGTTCGACGTCATCATCCCATCGCTACCGGGATACGGCTTTTCCGGGAGACCCAGACACTTGATGGCTCCGCCACGCATCGGAACCTTGTTCGATCGCCTGATGCGCGAGGTTTTGGGATATGACCGTTACCTCGTCCATGGGACCGACTGGGGAGTGCTGATCGGTGCATGGATGGCGCTGGACCATGCCCAGTCGCTTCGCGGACTGCATATTGATTATCTCGGAACCGTTCCCGAGGACGCCCCTGTCGACGAAACAGAACGACGCTGGTTTCAGCTTTATGCCGATCGCGATAAGCAGCTCGGAGCGTATTCGCACCTTCAAGCAACACGGGTGCAGTCGCTTGCTTATGCAATGCACGGCCAGCCGGTAGCCCAGGCTGCGTGGATACTCGAGCGGTTCCACGACTGGGCAGATCTGCACGGGCAACCGCTGCTTGAAACCTTCAGTCGCGACAGGTTGCTGACCAGCGTCATGCTTTATGTGATGACCGATACGTTCGTGACATCGACTTGGCTCTACACCGCATCGGAAAAAGCAAACAGCAGGGTACTGCCGAAAGGGCGGCGGATCGAGGTACCAACGGGCTATGCGTGTTGGCCAGACCCGCGACATCCAGCCCCGCCACGCTCTCTTGTCGAGCGCGCGTGCAATCTGATGCATTGGGGCGAGCACTCCCGTGGCGGCCACTTTCCCCCGACTGAACAGCCTGACGCCTTCGTCGGCGATTTACGGGCCTGGGCCGACAAGATCACCGCGTGATTTCCTCGTCCATTCGTTCGGCGAGCATCCGGGAACCGGGACAGGTAAGGCGCAACAGTCGCTGGTCACCCATCAGGCGAGCGCCCACTCAGGATCGGTTGCCGAAACAACGCCCCTGTCCAATTGCGTCGCCAACTTTGCCCAGGCTTCATCCTGCGTGAAGCTGTTCATCGCCCCGCACGCGTCCATCAAGGCGAGATCGCCGCACTTGCCGATCAGGGCGTCGCTTTTCCTCGAGCCTCCATGACCAAGCAATTCGCTGGGAGAGGTGCTGTCGTCAAGGACCCGGTGTCCCCACGCTCCCGGCAGATCGTCTAACTCCATGGCTTGTCGAAGTTCCGCATCGACGCCAAGAGCATCGATCGCACGCACCACCACATAGCGCATCAGAGGATAGTAAATGGGCTGATGGCTCCCGCCGAGTACCCGCACGCCAGGCAGGATCGCCAACACCAGGAAAGCAAGGAACATGTTCGGGACGAGACTGCGGTTCAGCAGCTTCTCGACGAGTTCGGCCGGCTCGAAGGGCACCACCCTTGCACCCGTATCCTGGTGAACCAGGTCACGTCCTACCAAACGAAGGGGCAGGCGTTTGCCATTTTCATACGCCCAGAAAAAATCGGTACCACGGGTGAACCAGCCGGCCCAAGCACCTGCGGCCAAATGGTCCATGATCTCCAAGATGCTCGATGCCATCTTGGGACTTTCCACCAGTCGCGTGCGCAGCCAGGAAGAACGCTCCGACAGGTGATCCGCCACCAGCTCCGCACCATCTTCATCGTCGAGTTGCAGGAAAGTGAAACGATTTCCAAACAGCCGCGGCCATAGCGACAGGTTCGCCGCCTTGATGGCCTGAGCGGGCCGCTCGAACTGCGCTTCTGGAAGAAGGTTGCGCAGATAGAGCAGTGCGTCGCCCTGCTCGCCGTCGTCCATGGATGCCAGTTCGAAGCGGTAAGGTCCGTTCCCCGTGAGCAGGCTGTAGCCGATCATGCGACTTCGACTGAGACCAAAGACGTTGATGGCCCTGCCATCGACGGTCAGCCAGCCGGGTCCTTTACGCGCTCGTTCCACCAAGCTCATCGTCGAAACCGCGTAGGAGACGTAGCTCAAGCTATTGTGGGCGGACAGCCCTAAGAGGCTGAAGACGTGCGTGTAGAAGGCCTCGGGTTCGAGAAGGAGGAGCAGATGCGGCCCGGTCTGCAGCACACGACGTTCGTTGAAGTCCCTGCAGACTTCAGCCGCAGTTTCGGCCGGCAGCCCGGCTCGGATTGCGGCCTTTTTCATGACGGCAAGCAGTTTGTGCAGGGCCATGGTCCGACATTCTGGCGAGGTCGTCCGGGCCGGAGCAGTATAAAGGCGAGATGCATAGTCCCGAAGCGGGCGCGGATAGAACGGCTTCATCCACGGATAGAGCGCGGCCAGCTTTTCGACGATCGCCGCTTTTTTCTCGATGTCGTTTGCTAGGCTGTCCACCTCACGATTTGCCCTTCTCTTGCGGTTGTCGATGGAAGACGGTCAACACGGAAATACCGATGAGCAGAATCACGCCGAAGCCGAAGAAAATCATTGAAGGAACGGCTCGATCTCCCACCGCGGCAACGACTGCGAAGACCATGAGGCTCAGCGCCACGGCGACACTGTGCATCACGCCTTTCGCCCTGCCGAGTGAAGCAGCGGCGACACGCGACTGAAACGCAACTTCAACGCTCACGCGTCCCAGATTGTAGAGGAAACCGACGGATGCAAAAAGCAGTGTCGTCCATGGCGTGTGCGAATACCGCAATGTGATGAACATCAGCGCGATCGTGCCCAATAGACACAGATGTTGCCTGTCGGCGCTGATCCTTGGCCGTACCGCCGCCAAGGAGACGGCACCCAGCAACGAACCAATCGACCATGCCGCCTCGAGCACGCCGAAATCCGCTGCAGTGCCTTTCAGCTCGGCGAAAACGAAGCTGGATCCCATCACGCTGAAAAGCACGGCACTTGAGTAGAAAAGCGCGTAGGCGACAACCAGCCGTCGGAAGCCTGGTTTGACCTCCAGGACCGTTGTCAACTGTGGGCGACAACCGCGCGACGCAGTCGACGTGTTCGTGGAGGCCACTATGATTGCGGCGAACAGAAAGGAGGTGGCGAGCACGGCGAAGGGCACTGCCGAAGCATACCCGCCCAGCAGCATTCCGATGAGAAGCGCCGCGCCGAAATTGCCAGTCTGCATGACAACGACGACGATCGAATTCCAGGTTGCGCTGTCACGGCCAGCGACGATTGCCGGTATCATCGACTGGCCGGAGGTTAGCGCGACGCGGTCGCAGAAGGAAAACAACACTGCGGACATGCACATCGCCGGCAGAGCAGCGACGTTCGGGAGCGCAGACGCTGTTGCCAAGCTTACAATGAAGCGTCCAAGGTCTGCCATCGCCTGCAACCGACGCCTGTTGAAGCGATCGGCCAGCAAGCCGGCAACGGGACTGAGGATAAACTCCGTCGCGCTGACGATCGCAAGAAAAACCGCGAGGCCGGCACTTCCGTAGCCACGTTCCGCCAGGATCCAGGATGCCGTGAGAAAATAGCCGTTGCGGCCGAATGCGCCCAACGCCGCGCTGAAGAGAAGGCCATACCGCGACGGACCTGAAAGTCGGCCGATCGTCTTGCGGGCAGGTCGGCACGGGCTCCTGATTGACATGGTTGCCCCCAGTTGCCCCATTGGTGGCACAACTGCGGCGGGCGTCGCTTCCACATGCTATTCCAATTTGCCGGAACTTGCTGAAAAAGCGCCCGTGCAACGCTAGGTCTGGCACAGATTTCGGAACTCTGTCGGCGTCACGCCAAACGCCCGCTTGAATGCGGTCGTGAAATGGCTGGAGCTTCCGAAATTGCACTCCAGTGCGATCTGCGTCGCCGACAAGGTGGTCGTTCGCAGCATTTCCGATGACTTTTCCAGACGGCGCGTTGCCATGAAAGCGTATGGCGTCATCCCGGTCGATTGCTTGAAGGCGCGCCAGAAATGGAAGCGGCTGAGCCCAACCGCATTGGCCAGGTCTGGCAGTGTTGGCGTCCTGTTCGATGTGTCGATCATCTCAAGTGTATGCTTGAGATCGAAGGACGAGAGGCCACCCTTGGCAGGGTTATGCGGGAAGCCGTTCATGCGGGCCATCTGCACGATGAGCTGCATGGCCTGGCTTTCGACCATTGTCACGCTGAGCGGATCTGGATGGGTGACCTCCATCGCAATGCGTTGCAAGGCCATTTCAACGGCACTGTTTCTGAAACCGATGGCGGGCCGTGGATTGGGCAGACGATGCCGCATCTTTTCGGCAAACACATCGACCGCGAGATCTTGTTGAACCGACACCAGAAGATAGGCTGCCGTTGCTTCGCCTTCATCCCACCCGAGCCACTCACTGCCTGGTGGAACGTAGATCAACGACCCTGCGCGCCGAGGCGCGAACGGCAGCCGTCGGCCATCAACGACATCCTCACCATGTGACACCGCACCTTGCAGGTTGACAATGAAAACATGGCTTGAGCGGGCAAGACTTGTTTCCTGCCGCTCAAGCCCCGTCCGCTTGATGAGGTCGGCGCGCACCCTGCCCCAATCCTCAAAATGATGGACGAAACTGCGTTGGCGGGATCGCCTGATAAGTCGCGGATCGAGGCAAACTATTTCTCCCACAAGAAAGCTCTCCCGCTTGCGTAGAAATCGCAGTGCAGGGAGATGTGGAGAACTCTGGGTTATTCGACAACTAAAAAATAACTCAGGGTAGGCAGAACATGTGACCTTTTCGAAAAGCCTGCAATTACAGGAAAGCGATTTCTATTTTCCAGGTCTACCAGCAGCCTCAGCCATTGCTTGACCGAGCCGAAATACTCAACGGCTCCAGGTTTTTTGAAGGTTCTTCCGGTCGGGCTTTCGGCATCTCACCGCTCTATCGACTGCGAGGAGGCGAGTTGGAATGCGAGGTCTCGACGACTTCCTGGCCGAGTGCGATCGCGGCCCACGTATCAACGAACTGAGTGGCTTCTTCGGTTCGACCGCAGCAGGCAGGAGTGGAAAGCCTGTCCGAAAGCCGATGGCTGACACCCGCCTGCTTCCGCATGAAGATCTGCTTCGCACGCTGGTTGCCTTGCATGCGACACGGCAAGGCCATTTCGATCAGCATTACCACAGCAGCATTCCCTACAGGCTGGAAGAAGAGTGCCGGATGGCGCATGCGGTCTTGAAATACGCGCTTCAACGCTCGGTCCCGCTCACCCTCTACAGCCTTGGAACGGCAGAGGGAACAATGGCCAGGACCTTATCGGAACTCGCCGGTGGGCACATCGAAACGCTCTCATGCAGCCCGAATCCGGAGAACCATGAGTGTTTCCTCGCTTATGGCGAGCCACCTCATGCCGAGTTCTTTGTCGGCCCCTTTCACCGGCTTACCAAGGATGTGCTGCAGGGAGCCCCGCGCCTGACCAAATTCGCGAACGGGTTTGATCTCATCCTGGAAGACACCACCTTCCAGATGTACTCCCCGAACAGGGCGAAACAGATCGAATATGTCGGTCAGCACCTGAAGGAAGACGGCATCTTCGTCTTCGTGGAGAAGTTCCGCACGCAGGACGTGGATGAATACGTGCGGCGCGAAAACCAGAAAGATCATGGCTTCAAGGCGCGCTACTTCCCGCCGGACGAAATCGAACGGAAAAAATCCCTGGTGCTCGACTCCATGTTCAACAACGAAGTGTCGCTGGCGCAGATGTCGCATGCGATCCGCTCGCAGTTCAGATACTGCGCGATGACGTGGAACAGCGGGAATTTCTACAGCCTTGCCGCGAGCAATGCGAAGGATAACCTGGATCGTTATCTGCGCCAGATGGAAGAGCCTGCCATTCCGCACGAATATGTCTACGACACCACGCTGCCGCGTGATCCCGCTGACGACGTTGCAACCGAACAGGTGCGTTAGGATCTGGAGCGGTGCACCACATGAGCAACGCCCTGCGCCGCCTCGACTGTGTTTTCACGGCGGCCGACCATGGCAGTCTGCGGCAGGCGGCGAAGGTCCTGCGGGTGAGAGAGTCCAGCGTAAGCCGCAACATCGTGGCGCTCGAACAGCATCTCGACGTCAAGCTTTTTCATCGTCACGTGCATGGTGTCCATCTCACCCAAGCTGGCCAGGCATGGGTCGCGGCGGCGCGCGGTCACTATGAGGGATTGCGAGACGTGCTGACCGCAGAGCACATGCCCAAAGGGGACACCAGGACGTTGCGGATCGGATTGTCCACGCTCGCCGGGCGAAAATTCCTGACGGCCACGATCCGCCGCTTCGTCGACCTCTATCCCGATGTGGCCGTTAACATCGAGGATATCGAGCAAGAGCCGGCAATGGCGGCGCTGCGTCGACGACAGATCGACATCGTCTTCACCTCTGCCGTCATGTCCGACGGGACTTGTGCCAAAGGAGTTTTCGAGCGTGAGCGGCTGTGTGTCCTGCTGTCAGCCAGTCATCCGCTTGGCCGAACACCATCTGTGAGCTGGGCGGATCTGGCGCGCGAACACCTGCTGGTCTCGCCACCACAACACAGCCAGGTGTGCGCCCTGCTCGCTGCCGCTGGCGTTGACAAGGCGCCGTCGCTTCGCCCGTGCAGCGGCAGCGATGCAACGCTCGTCCAGAAGGTACAGCTGGGCCAGGGCATCACCCTGGCCGAGGAAAGCGCCTGTTCGATCGCGCCTGAGTTCACGATCTGGAAATCTCTCCACGGCCCGGCAAGCGTCGCGCAGGTCAACGCGGTGTGGTTGGAATCCAATCCCAAGCGCGCACTGTTGCGCTTTGTGGCCATGGCAAGGAGACAGGTGAATCCGAAGCTGCGACAAACCTGACATGTCTAGTCCGGCATCGTTGCCGGTACAGCGCGTCTGGCTTTTGCAAAGCCCCTGTCCGTGGCCATGAACCGCTCAAGCATCGCGACAATGAGGCGGACGGGTTCGGGGGGCGATTGCCTGGTTTCCTTGGCAAGGAGATCGGCGTAGGCCGCGAGGTCACGATACAGCGCGGCGGGCAATTCGACGGTGAGCTTTACGGGCTTGTCATCGGCCAGGGCCCCGAGTTTCAGCTTTGCCATGGTCAGCTTCCGTAGGGTTCAAGGATGAGGTCGCGCGTGACGATGACGCGGACTGGAAATCCTGGACGTACCGTCAGCGTCGGTGGAACCTGCAGCTGGCGCTGGATGATCTGCTGCCCAGCCTGATTGATGGTGTCCTGGGCACCGTCGCGGATCGCCCGGATCAGGCGGTCGTTGTCGTCGCTTGCAAGCTCGGCCCCGACCCCGAGCAAGGTCGAAAGCCCCGCGGCCTTGATGAGGTCCCACCAATGGTTGTCGACGCCATCTTCAAGTCCGGAATAGCCGTGCGCATCGGCACCTGGTTCGCGCTCCAGCACGATCGAACGCCCATTGGGGAAGATCAGGCGGTTCCACACCAGAAGCACGCGGCGCTGGCCGAACCCGATGCCATTGTCGTACTGGCCGATGATGCGGGTCCCTTGCGGCACCAGGAGCGACCGGCCGGTGGGACTGTCATAGACGTTCTGGGTCACCTGCGCGACGATCTGCCCGGGCAGGTCGGAGCGGATGCCGGTGACAAGCGCGGCAGGGATCACGGCCCCTGCCTGCAACACGAAAGGCGAAAGCGGAGCCATCACCCGGTCCGCCGCAACGACGCGACGCGACACGTCGGCATCGAGAAACGCTTGTTGCCAGTCCTTCGCGCCGGCTCCACCCGGTTGTCCCTCGACCCCGAGACTGCCCGGCAAACCTAGAGCCCCGCCAGACGGCATCGACGCGCCGGATCGCGCCTCGGTCTGGAAGAACACCCTGCTTGTGCGCGCTGCTTCTTCCTCGGCGCGCCGCCGCTGCTCCGCCTCGTCGACGGATGGCGCCATCATGGCCGGGGCAATCACCGGCTGTCCACGGTTCTGGGCCTCGAGTATCGGCCGCCCGAGATCGCCCGGCAAGGCAGGCCCAAGGATTGGTCCCGTATAGTCGCGCGGCAATGCCGCAAGACCATCGGCTGTCGGCCGATTGGATGTGGAATAGAGCTCTTCGCTGTCGGTGGCGCCCTTGCGTGCCTGGAAGGCGTAGATCAGCGCAATGCCGATCCCCAGAGAAGCCGCGGTTCCGAGCCCGAGCATGAATTTCCGCGACAGGCGCGTGACACGCGGTGGCTCGGCGCGAAGCCGCATCGGCGCCGTGAATTCGTCCCCGCTCATATCGCCTTCCTTTTGCCGTTCCGGACGATCCTGACGACCTGCTGGCGCTCGCCGCTGCCCAGACGCAACTCCGCCTCTCCAAACAGGCGGTCTACGATGAGGACATTGCGATGGATGCGAGTGTTGACGATTTCGGCCTCGCCGTCCGGCCCGCTCACGAACAGCGGCGGCATCTCGCCCTGGACGATGCCACGCGGAAATTCGACATAGACGCGGCGGCCATCGTCATAGACCGCGACCGGTCGCCAGGGCGGCGCATCGCCGGCCAGGCCATAGCGATAATTGCGCGCCGCCGGCCCGGGGATGACGGGGGACGCAGCAGTGTCCGGTCGCCGCGATGCCGGCAGCGACGGGTAGTTCCAAGCCACCGAGGGCATGTAGGGTTTTTCACCCGACCGCAGTTCGATCAGGTAAGTGCGCCGATCCGTGGCGATGACCAGATTGGTCGAGATCCCCGGGCGGGATGGTTTCACCAGGACATGCACCCTGCGGCCGTCGCCCGATCCGCTTGTGGTATCGCCGATGATCCAGCGGGCGGTGTCGCCCGCGGCGATCGGACCAGGATCGCTCAGCGTTTCGCCCGGTTCGAGCGCAATCGTGGTGATCTGGCCTGGTGCGGCATAGACCTGATAGAGGGCGCCCTCGCTCCACGGATAGATCTGGATGGCGTTGAAATAGCCTTCGCGCCGCGGCTCGACACGTGCCGCTGCATTGGCGCTCTCGACACGGCCGATCGCCGAACTGGCTGGAGCTCCGCCACGCGAAGGCCGCCATGCCGGCGGGACGAGCAACGGTCTGGGCGCCTTTTCATGCAGCACGGCAGCAATCGGCGGCAATGGTGGCACGGACGCATCATAGCTGTATAATTCCCGCGTCGGCCTTGCGGCGCAGCCTGCCAGAACAGCGGCAGAGAGCAACAGCCACGCAAACTGGTCGCGAGACCGCGCCGATTGCCTGCTGGCGGCCCGAATGGCGAGCGTCATCATTGCGCAATCTCCCGTGACCAGCTTATGGCGTTGACATAGATGCCGAGCGGATTTGCCTTCAGTTGCTCGCCATCGCGCGGCGGCTGCAGCGCGATCGTCAGGATCGCGGTCCAGCGCTGTGTCACGGCCAGCTTGCCGTTTTCATACTGGCGCTCGACCCAGGCCACGCGGAACGAATCCGGCGAAGCTCTGATGACGCTCGACACCTCGACGGACACCTGCTGCTTTCCGATCCGCGCGAAGGGATCATTGGTGCGGGCATAGTCGTTCAAGGCGCCAGCGCCGCGATCGGTCGTCCATTCATAGGCGCGCAACCAGTTCTGGCGCACGATGATCGGATCGGCAGGAACCGAGCGGACCTGTTCGATGAAGCGGGCCAGATGCCAGGCAATCTGCGGATCGGTCGGCTGATAGCCGGCGACGGCGGGGGCGACGGCCTGCGCTTCGCCGAGGCGATCGACCTCTATCACCCAGGGCACGACCGTCCCCCGCGCAGACTGCCAGAGCAGCGCGGTTGCAAAGCCCATCGACAGGACAAGCGATCCAAAGGCCATGTAGCGCCAGTTGCGGGCCTGGACGCGGGCAGATCCGATGCGCTCATCCCAGACCTGGGCGGCCTTCTGATAGGGGGTCACGGGCGGGGGTGTCTTGCCGTAATGCGCGGCGGGTCGCTTGAAAGGGTTCATGAACGTTCGCCTTCGGAAAGGTTGACTGAGGAACCGGAACTGTGGCTGTCGCCGGAGCGCAGGGCATGGGCTGCCGCGCTGGCACCATGGCTAATCGCCTGGACGCGCTTCATGCGCCTGGCCCAGTCGGGCGCATCGTCGCTGGTCGGGGCAGGCGTCTGCCCGGCGTCGCCGGTCGATGACGCGGCATCACCGATGGTTCCAGCCGTCGACGACCCTCCGGTTGCCGCAAACGCTGCCTTGCTGCCATCCGAGAAACCCGACTGAAGAGACGTTGCGACCTGCCGCAACGGTGCGGTGACGGCACTCCCGGCGGCACGGGCAATGCCGGCAAAGCCCGACACGGCGCCTGCGGTTCCCGTCTGCCCGGCAGCGCCGAGACGATAGGCCGTGCTTGCGGCGCCTGCCGCGCCAGCCCCTGCCCGGACTGCCGTGCCGGCACCGGATGCCATTGCAAGGCCGCCCCGGGCAGCCAAACCAGCCGCACCGATCGACGCCACGGTGGCGCCGGCAACGGCAAGCCCGGTTCCGGCCGCCGCACCCGCACCCATCTGCGGTCCGCCGGCGACCAGTCCATTGGCAATGCCTGGACCGAAAATACCGAGCCCGACCAGCGACAGGGCGGCCAGCACCACCGCCATGGCTTCGTCGATCGAAGGCGTCTGCCCGGCAAAGCCTTGCGTGAACTGGCCAAACAGGGTCGACCCGATGCCGATGATGACCGCCAGCACCAGCACCTTGATGCCGGAGGAGACGACGGCGCCAAGCACACGTTCGGCCATGAACGCCGTCTTGCCGAAAAGACCGAAGGGGATCAGCACGAAGCCGGCCAGCGTCGCCAGCTTGAATTCGATCAGCGTGACGAAGAGCTGGATCGCCAGCACGAAGAAGGCGAGGATCACCAGCGCCCAGGCAAACAGCAGGCAGGCGATCTGGATGAAGTTTTCAAAGAACGCCACCCAGCCCATCAGGTCGGAAATCGATTCCAGCAGCGGCCTGGCGGCATCGAGGCCGGTCTGCGCCACTTTGCCGGGCCGCATCAGATCCGCCGTCGAGAAGCCGGTTCCCGAACCCTTCAGGCCAAGGCCGGCGAAGCTGTCGAAGACGATCCTGGCAAGATTGTTCCAGTTGGAGATCAGATAGGCGAAGACGCCAACAAAAAGCGTCTTGCGGATCAGCCGGACCAGGATGTCGTCATCGGCGCCGGCGCTCCAGAACAGCCCTGCCAGCGTGATATCGATGACGATCAGCGTGCTGGCGACGAACGCGACCTCGCCGCCAAGCAGGCCAAAGCCCGTATCGATGTAGCGGGTGAAGACCGCCAGAAAATTGTCGATGACGCCGGCGCCGCCCATGCTCACTGCTCCTGGCCGGACAAATGCGCATTCGGCGCCGAACGCAGGAAACGGTCGCGTGTCTCGGCCCAGGCCTGCAGGCACGCCGCATCAAGAGCGCCCGCTTCACCGAGCTGCTGGCACCGCCTTTGCCGTTCGCGCAGCGCCTGCCAGTCGGCCTGGAACGGACGGGCGACCAGTGACGGCGGCGCCTCCTGCTTGTGCACCAGTGCTGCAGCCGCCGCCGTGGCCACCAGGGCGAGGACGGCAGCCAGCCGGGCGAGCATTCGAGCATCCATGACGCTGATCCCTGGCGATCAATTGCCGTTGAACATGCGGGCGCTGCCGGCCTGGTAGCCGGCGCCTGGCGTGAGGAAACGACGCCGCTGCTCCCGGCCCTGCGCGGCAGCAGCACTTCTTTCCGCCTCCGTCAGGGCGCCGGCGCGCCCGTTCGCCGAGATCACGGCGATCAGATCCGACAATTGCTGCGACTGCACGGCAAGCAACTGGTTGCCGGCCTGGGCGGCCTGGAGTGCGCCTGTCGCATTCTGGCTCTGGCCGATGAGCGCCGATATCTGGCCGCGGTTGCTGTCGATGTTGCCGACAACGCCGGCCTGGACGCGCAGGGCATCCTGCAGGCCGCCGACGGTGTTTTGCCAGCGCGAGCGCGCGCCGGCGACGAGTTGCTGCTCGGTCGCCGACATCGGAATGGCTGCATAATTCTGCTGAAACATACGATCGATCTGCTGGACGTCGAAGGCAATGTTTTTCGCCTCACCAAGCAGGCTTTGCGTCCTGGCAACCGATTGCTGGATCTGCTGCAGCGCAGAAAACGGCAGGCCGGCGAGATTGCGGGCCTGGTTGATCAGCATCTGCGCCTCGTTCTGAAGCGAAGTGATCTGGTGGGTGATCTGTTCGAGGCTGCGCGCCGCCGTCAGGACGTTCTGCGCATAATTCGAGGGATCGAAGACGATGCGCCACGCCAATGCAGGCGCCGTTGAAACGGGTGAAAGGATCACAGGTGCAAGCAGGCTTGTCGCGAGCACAAGCGCGCGCGTTGTCGACGAAAGGCTTTTCATGGCCGGATGTCCTCAAGGGTTGGTGACGGTGATGCTGCAAGGTCTGTGATGAATTCGCTCGCCCAGCCCAGCCCGCGTGCTGTCAGCCAGGCGGCCAGGAAGCCCTGGCGACCATGCTCGGTGACAAGGCGCGAAATCAGCGCCTGATCGGATTTCGAGGATGCCGCGCACAGCGCCAGCCCGACAGCGCCGAGGCCAAGCTCGAACAGGCGGTTGCCACGCCGGGACTGGCAGTAGTAGTCGCGTTTCGGCGTGGCGTTGGCGAGGATTTCGATCTGCCGGTCGTTGAGCCCGAAGCGGCGGTAGATATCGGTGATCTGCGGCTCGATCGCGCGCTCGTTCGGCAGGAAAAGACGCGTCGGGCAGCTTTCGACGATCGCCGGCGCAATAGTCGAATTGCCGATGTCGGACAGCGATTGCGTGGCGAAGATCACGCTGGCGTTTTTCTTGCGCAGCGTTTTCAGCCATTCCCGCAACTGTCCGGCAAAGTCCTGGTCGTCGAGGGCAAGCCAGCCTTCATCGATGATCAGCAAGGTCGGTCGGCCGTCCAGGCGATCGCCGATGCGGTGGAACAGATAAGCCAGCACCGCCGATGCCGAGCCCGTGCCGACCAGACCCTCGATCTCGAAGGCCTGGACTTCAGCCGCGCCGAGAAATTCGTGTTCGGCGTCGAGCAGGCGGCCATAAGGCCCCCCGAGACAGAAGGGACGCAATGCCTGCTTCAGGATGTTCGACTGCAAAAGGACGCTCAACCCCGTGATGGTCCGCTCCTGCGGCGGCGCCGAGGCAAGCGACGTCAGCGCCGACCAGAGGTGTTCCTTCACGTCCGGGGTGATCGCGATGCCTTCGCGCCGCAAGATCGCGACGATCCAGTCTGCCGCCCATGCACGCTCCGGAACGGCCTCGATGCGGGCCAGCGGCTGCAGGGAGACCGTATCCTGCGACGCCTCGGTCAGATCACCGCCGAGATCGTGCCAGTCGCCGCCCATCGCCAGCGTGGCAGCACGGATCGATCCACCGAAATCGAAGGCGAAGATCTGCGCGTTGTCGTAGCGGCGGAACTGCAGCGCCATCAGCGCGAGCATCACGGATTTGCCTGCCCCGGTCGGACCGACGACGAGGGTGTGGCCGACATCGCCGACATGGAGGGAAAACCGGAACGGGGTCGAGCCCTCGGTCTTGCCGTAGAGCAAGGGGGGAGCCTTGAGGTGCTCGTCCCGTTCCGGCCCCGCCCACATGGCGGAGAGGGGGATCATGTGGGCGAGATTGAGCGTGGAGATCGGCGGCTGCCGCACGTTGGCGTAGACATGGCCGGGCAACGATCCCAACCAGGCGTCGACCGCGTTAATGGTCTCCGTCATTGCGGTGAAGTCGTGGCCCTGGATGATCTTCTCGACCAGCCGCAGCTTTTCATCGGCAATGCGGGGATCTGCGTCCCAGACAGTTACCGTGGCGGTGACATAGGCCTGGCCGGCATGGTCGGCGCCGAGTTCCTGCAACGCGGCGTCGGCATCGGCGGCCTTGTTGGCGGCATCGGTATCGACCAGCACCGACTGCTCGTTGGTCATGACCTCCTTGAGGATCGCGGCGATCGACTTGCGTTTGGCGAACCACTGCCGCCGGATCCTGGTCACGAGCTTGGTGGCCTCGACCTTGTCGAGCAGGATCGCCCGCGTTGCCCAGCGATAGGGAAAAGCGAGGCTGTTCAGTTCGTCGAGAATGCCTGGCGTCGTCGCGCTGGGAAAACCGACGATTGTCAAAACGCGCAGGTGTCGATCGCCCAGGCGCGGTTTCAGGCCACCAGTCAGCGGTTGATCGGCGAGCAGCGCATCGAGATGCATCGGTGTTTCGGGGACGCGCACGCGCTGCCGGTGTGTCGAGATTGTCGAGTGGAGGTAAGAGAGCGTCGCTGCGTCATCGACCAGGTGCATTCGGGCATGAAGCCATCGAGCAGTGCCAGTATGCGGTTGGACCGATCGACGAAGCCGCGTTGCAGTTCGTGCGCATCCACACCGGCATGGTCGCGGCCTTCGTAAAGCCACGCCTCGGCGCGCGCGCCTTCCTCTGCCGGCGGCAACCAGGTGAAGGTCAGAAAATACCGGGACTCGAAATGCGCGCCGGCGGCCTCGAAATCGGCCTTTCGCTCGGCATCGACCAGGCTCGAGGCGGCATCGGGAAAGTCGCTGTCCGGATAGATCGCCGCTTCGAGCCGCTGCGCTTCGACAAAGATCGCCCAGCCAGACCCGAGGCGGCGCAGCGCATTGTTGAGCCGCGCGGCAACGGCAACGAGTTCGGCTGCAACGGCGGATTCCAGATCAGGTCCCCGGAATGCGGCACTGCGCTGGAAACTGCCATCCTTGTTGAGGACGACGCCGTCTCCGACCAGTGCGGCCCAGGGCAGATAATCCGACAGCAGCGCCGAGGAACGCCGGTATTCAGCAAGGTTGAACATCAGACGCTCCGTCAGACGCCGAGATGGCTTGGAATGCGCAGATGGCGCCGGCCGGTTTCCACAAATTCGGGGTCCCGCCTGGCAGCCCAGACGGCCGCGAAATGCCCGACCGCCCAGATGACCAGACCGGCCAGCCAAAGCCGCAGGCCGAGACCAACGGCACCCGCGAGCGTTCCATTGACGATGGCGATGGCACGCGGAGCGCCGCCCAGAAGAATGTGTTCCGTCAGTGCCCGATGCACCGGAACGGCGTAGCCGGGCACGGCACCAAGATGTTCGAAGGAGAGCGCCATCACAGCAGCGCTCCGCCACCGAATGAGAAGAACGACAGGAAGAAGCTCGATGCTGCAAAGGCGATGCTGAGACCGAAAACGATCTGGATCAGCCGCCGGAACCCGCCTGAGGTGTCGCCGAAGGCCAGTGTCAGGCCGGTCACGATGATGATGATGACCGCGATGATCTTGGCGACGGGACCTTCAACCGACTGCAGGATTTTCTGGAGCGGCTGTTCCCAGGGCATGGAGGAGCCGGACGCGTGCGCGACAGGCGCAAACAGCAGGCTGACGCAGACGGTTGTGATGACGCGGCGAAGGCCGCGCGGACAGATCGGGATCATGACGGAGCTCCAGTCCTGTTTTGGATGCTTTCGGTCGTGCGATAGTCGCCATCGGAACCGAGCCCTTCGACGCGGACCAATTCGGTCAGGCGCCGCGCGGTGCCGCGGCCAGAAAGCACGGCCACGAGATCGATCGTCTCGGCGATCAGGGCCCTCGGTACTGTGACGACCGCTTCCTGGATGAGTTGTTCGAGGCGGCGCAGCGCGCCGATACCGGTACCCGCGTGGATGGTCCCAATCCCACCGGGATGACCGGTTCCCCAGGCTTTCAAAAGATCGAGAGCCTCGGATCCACGCACCTCGCCAATCGGAATGCGATCAGGTCGCAGGCGCAGCGCTGACCGGACAAGATCAGCCAGTGTCGCAACGCCATCCTTCGTGCGCAACGCAACGAGATTGGACGCGGTGCATTGCAACTCGCGCGTGTCTTCGATGAGCACGACACGATCGTCGCTCTTGGCCACTTCGGCCAGCAGGGCATTGGTCAGTGTGGTCTTGCCGGTCGACGTGCCGCCGGCGACAAGGATGTTGGCGCGCGAGGAAACCGCGCTGCGCAGCGCTCTTGCCTGCGCGGCATCCATGATGCCCGCACTGACATAGTCCTCAAGCGTGAAGACGGCGACAGCGGGCTTGCGGATGGCGAAAGCCGGCCCCGTTACGACCGGCGGCAACAAGCCTTCAAAGCGTTCTCCGGTCTCCGGCAGTTCAGCCGACACGCGAGGCGCACGAAAATGGACTTCGGCTCCGACGTGATGGGCAATCAGTCGCACGATACGCTCGCCATCGCCGATTGCGAGAACTTCACCGGTATCGGTCAACCCCTTGGAGAGACGGTCGATCCATATGCGACCGTCGGGATTCAGCATCACCTCGACAACTTCTGGATCATCCAGGAAGCGGCCGATTGATGCTCCCAGGGCGGAGCGCAGCATGCGTGTGCTGCGAGCGCGCTGGTCTGTGTTTTCGTAGGAAGCCACCATCTCACCCCGCTGGAAGCCGCTCATTGGCCTCAGGACGGGGATGATTAAGAAAACGCCATGTCGCCTGGTTTCAAGAAATTTCGGCCGTCGTAGTACCCCAGCGTGCAAAGACAGGCGTTCGGCGAAAGCGCTTCCGTTTGGCCCCCGCTGAATTCGTCGCAAGCCCGCTTCGGTAGCCGAGAATCTTGGAGAGACGATTCTTCCCTATTGAGTGGACAGCGGAGCATTCCTTGCAGTCCCGCTTCGCTGGTGACCGGGCTGATGGCACCGCGACCCCTTCAACAAATCTGGAACCGGAACACGCTTGGCTGATTATGCGGATTAGGGACCGCGCCTGGACCGCACTGGTTCAGGTGTCAGGGTTCCGAAGTGCTAGGGGAGCCATTGATGTCTATCCAGGAACGCGATTTTCAGGCGCCAAGATTCGTCAGGGACGATTGGCAGCCCTCCAATACAGCTTTCTTCAGATTCATCTTTTCCATCCTGGCTGCCGGGACGGTTGTGACAGGGCTTCTGTCCTGGCTGGTTCCCGCATTGGTCTGAATCTTGCGGGCGGAAAAGGATCGTGTCGAACAACGTGAGTGGAGGAGGTGCAGCAATGAAGGAGCTTCGAGACAAGCTCGAACACGACCTCAACAATTGCGAAGAGCTGATGACCGCGCTGCGTAGCGGCGCCATGCAGACCTACGAGGTCAACGGTCAGGGAATGCGGCGATACACAAGTCAAAGCCGGCTTGGTGACTATCAGCGATTGAGTGCAAATCTGCGACAGGTGATAGCGCAGATCGACGCCTTGGGCAGTGCAAGGCCGCACTAACCGTTCGGCGCAAGGGCCACAGGTTGCATACCTTCAGACAATTGCATACCCGGTCCGCAAAGTGCCGAACGCAATCGCTGCGGCCGGCGCGGCGGCAAGGATATTTTCACGCCTCGTCTTCGCTGATCTCCTGCCGCAACAAGGGCCCCTTGGCGAGCCGGCGCCCGAGTGCCGTGATGAAGGCCTCGTAGCGTTCCGCGGCCTTGGCGCGCGCGGCATTGGCGGCGGGTTCGGGCAATGCCGGGGTGGTGGCAAGCCAGAAGCGGATGAACACGGCCAGCGTTTCGACGGCAATCCCGGTATCGCGTTCCTGCCGGCTGAGGCGCCGGTCGATCTGGTCCAGCCTTTTGGCGATCGCAGCCTCCCGCCGCTCGTCGGAATCCGGCGACAGGAAGGACGCGACGGCCGCTTCGGCGATCATGGAAAGCGATTGCTTGCGCCGGGACGCGTAGTCCGCCAGCATCGCCATGACATCGCTGTCCAGGTAGACGGAGACCTTCGTCTTGCGGGGACGTTGCTGCATGGTACCTACAACTCCATGCCGTCGTCGGGATCGAGCGAGACCTGCCGGGCAACGTTCTGGCCAATTGTCGAAAGTCGACGGTTCTGGACCGCTTCGATGTCATCGAGGTCGCCGGGCGCTTCGATCTCGAATTCATTGGTCATCGGCATTGCCGTTTCGCTCGGCGGCAACCGTGCGAGCTCCGGTTGCTGGCGCCGTTCGGAACCGGTCGAATCCTCGTCTTCGGTGGATGTCGTCCCGCTCGCCTGCCCGATGGGCGCAGCAAGCGGCGCCAGCGCACTCCAGTCATCGGGCAAAGCCGTCGCTGCGCCGGCCAATGCAGGCGGCGGCAGGACGCGCTCCCTGAAGCGGGCATCTTCGTAGTAGCGAACTTTCTTTGCCCGGATCGGCGGCGTCCCCGCGAGCATGACGATCTCGTCGGCGGATGGCAGTTGCATGATCTCGCCGGGGGTCAGCAGCGGACGCGCCGTTTCCGAGCGCGAAACCATGAGATGTCCCAGCCAGGGCGACAGGCGATGGCCTGCGTAGTTTTTCATCGCCCGCATCTCGGTGGCCGTACCCAGGGCATCAGACACGCGTTTGGCGGTGCGCTCGTCATTGGTGGCGAAGCTGATGCGGACGTGGCAGTTGTCGAGGATCGAATTGTTCGCCCCGTAGGCTTTCTCGATCTGGTTCAGGGACTGGGCGATGAGAAAGGATTTCAATCCGTAGCCGGCCATGAAAGCCAGGGCGGATTCAAAAAAGTCGAGACGACCCAGCGCCGGAAACTCGTCGAGCATGAGCAGCAGGCGGTGGCGACCGCCACGGGCATGCAGGTCCTCGGTAAGGCGGCGTCCGACCTGGTTGAGGATCAGCCGGATCAGCGGCTTGGTGCGGCTGATATCGGAGGGTGGCACCACGAGATAGAGCGTTGTCGGGCGTTCGCCACCGATGATGTCGCCGATGCGCCAGTCGCAGCGCCGCGTGACGGTGGCGACGACAGGATCGCGATAGAGACCAAGGAACGACATCGCCGTCGACAGGACCCCGGACCGTTCGTTGTCGGACTTGTTGAGCAGTTCGCGCGCCGCACTGGCGATGACCGGATGCGGACCCGCCGCGCCAAGGTGAGCCGTTCTCATCATCGCGGCGAGCGTCGCCTCGATCGGACGTCTCGGATCGGAGAGGAATGCGGCAACGCCGGCAAGCGTCTTGTCGGCTTCGGCATAGAGCACGTGGAGGATGGCTCCGACCAGCAGTGCGTGACTGGTCTTTTCCCAATGATTGCGCCGCTCGAGCGATCCTTCGGGGTCGACCAGAATGTCGGCGATGTTCTGGACGTCGCGCACTTCCCATGCGCCGCGACGCACCTCCAGCAGCGGGTTGTAGGCCGCGGAATTCGGATTGGTCGGATCAAACAGCAGCACCTGGCCATGTCTGGCCCTGAATCCCGAGGTCAGTTGCCAGTTCTCACCCTTGATGTCATGAACGATCGCCGAACCCGGCCACGCCAGCAAGGAAGGCACCACCAGCCCGACACCTTTGCCGGATCGCGTCGGCGCGAAGCACAGAATGTGTTCGGGCCCATCGTGGCGCAGATAGGTCTGCCCGTGGCGGCCAAGGACGACACCGTTGGCACCAAGCAAGCCCGCCGCCGCGATCTCCTTGTTCGTGGCCCAGCGCGCGGAGCCGTACGTTTCAACGGTCCGCGATTCCCGCGCCCGCCACACCGACATGCCGATCGCCGCCGCAACTGAAAGAAATCCGCCCGAGACAGCGATACATCCGCCTCTCAGGAAAACATCCGGCGCATAGGCGTCGTAGAAGTACCACCACCAGAACAACGCCGGCGGATAGTAGATCGGCCAACCGGCAAGCTCGAACCATGGCGGCCCCAGTTGCGCCTGGAAGCCCAGGCACCAGGCGACGTATTGCGTGGCGCCCCAGGTGGTCGCCAACACGATCGCGACAGTGATTGCGATCTGACCCCACAGGATTTTCGTGGCCGACATGACAAAGCGTTTCCCTGCTTGTGTTAGAGGCCTAACCCGCGTTTGCGGTTGAAACTCCAGTCGACACCGCCGTCACCGCGCGCGACGCCGCTGACGTGACGACCGAGCTGCTTTTCCAGAGAGGGTGACCAGGGTACCAGCTGAAAGCCGAGACCATTGTCGAGCATGGCAAAGCGCCCCGACGCGAGCGCGACACGCTGGCGGTAGGTCCCACCGACAAATTTGCCTGGCTCCGTGCCATTGAACGTCAGGCCCGTTTCGGATGTCAGCCTTGCGGCGGTCTGGTCGAGGTCGCGGCGGCGCAACGTCTCGATCAGATTGCGGGCAAGGACGACGCGCCCCGCCTGCCGCGTGGCGAGACCTTGCCCGATCAGATGGTCGGCTCGTTCATGGAGCGCTTGGCGGACCTCGGCACCAAAGCCCGCCGTCGACAGCGAAGCCACCACATGACCGACCGCCTGGCGGTCCAGCCAGGTGGCCCCAACCGCCGTGACCTGTGCCGGCAGATCGAAGTCCGACCGCACGGCAAGCGCCAGGCGATGCTCTCCGCGCCCGTCTTCGAACATGCGCAGTTCGACAATGGCACCCGGCGCGGCGTCTCCCGTCGCATCGAGATGAGGAAACCGGATGTGGTGAACGCGGCCGTCGACGCCGTCGACGACGGCATAGGACGTGCCGCGCAGTTCATCGTTCAGCCCCCTTTCAACCAGACGGCCGATGATGGGTTGGCCGAGGCTCTCGCCCGCAAGCACGTATGACGATGCGGCGCGTTCGATGCCACGCTCGGTGAGGCCACGATGCATCCGCTTGATGATGTCGCCACGTTCGCCCAGCTCGCGAAGGACTGCCTCCGCCTGCGGCGCGACACACCATTGCGATGGTCCGACCTGCGCGGCGATGCCGAGAATTTCAAGAGCGCGCAACCGGCCGAGCTTGAACGCATGAAACGCATCGGGCTGGAGACCGCGTTGCGGAGCAAGATCGATGACGCCGGCCCTGTCGGCGTCGCGGCCAATCTGGCGATCAAGCTGCGTCCACCGCTCAGCCTTCACCTGCCTTTCGAGAGTGCGCCGAATGTCGAGGTCGGTGCGCGGTCCCAATTCCTGCGTGATGAAGTCGCGCGCCCGATCACGCATCCCCTCCTTGATGTAGTCACGGGAGATGACGAGATCCTGGCCGTCATCGCGCACGCCACGCACGATCAGATGCACATGCGGATGCTCGGTGTTCCAATGGTCGACGGCGACCCAGTCTAGCCGGCTGTGGAGATCCCTTTCCATCTGGCCGACAAGATCGCGTGTGAAGGATCGAAGATCCGACATCTCCACAGCATCATCGGGCGAAACAACGAAGCGGAAATGATGCCGATCGTCGGCGCAGCGGCCAGCGAAAGCACGGCCGTCGACCTCGCCCTCAGGGGGTCCAAACAGCCTGGCCTTCTCGCCGTCACGGGTAACGCCATCGCGGCGAAGATAATCGAGATGCGTCGCAAGCGGGCTGGAAGATGCTGTATGGCGAACCACGCGCGCCTTGATGACGGCGCCGCGACTGCGAGACGAAACCAGCCGGTTTGCCTGGATGCTGGCACGCTGTCCGCGGCCGAAGCGCGGCCGTCGTCCCCCGGCCTGGCCGGCAGCTCGTGAGACATCGCCACCGGCCCGTCTTGCCGCCGCCAACACCTGCGCGACAAAGGATCTGGCGTGTTGGGCACGGGTCGAGCGCATGCGTCCCGGGCGAATGCGGATCTCGCCGTCATCGGACATGGCAGAACGCCACAACGTGCGGAAAGACCAGGAAATCCAGCGCCTTCGCCTCACTCCGCACGGTGCGCGAAATCCCCGCACGTTGTGGCAATTCACAAAAAATCCAACAAAAACAACGCCCCAACCGAAGCGCACGGTGCGCCCTTTTATCCTGCCATCCCTCGGTCGTTGCCTGTCCTCCACGCTCTCTCGCGCGCGATGACACGAACGAGCACGCCAGGCTTGGCGCGGTACTCACCTGTTCCATGGACGCTCACCGGAACTGGTTGGAGACGCAAAGATCCCGTTGACCGTTCGAGCATTGATGCCGACACGATGTTTTTCGCAAGCCTGGATGAAGAGGCTTGCCTCACGCCAGTCGGACTCTGAGGACGCACGGCGCTGCGCCCGCAGCAGCATGGATTTGCGGCCGAGAAGGGAAAGGACGGTAGCGACATAGGTGACCGTTGCGGTGGGCAGCGGACGCCCCGTCGCCTGAAATTCATCATAGCGCCCGGGCCCTGCATTGTAGGCGGCAAGCATGGCGTCCACACTGCCGTAGCGATCATACATCTCGCGCAGATAAGCCGTGCCTGCGAGGATATTGTCGCGGGGCGCAAACGGGTCCAAACCAAGGCCATGACGAATGCGCAGCATCGCCCAGGTTTTCGGCATGATCTGCATCAGACCCATGGCGCCTGCGGACGATATCGCACGCTGCTTTCCGGCGCTTTCGACGCGCATCACCGCTCCAATCCAGCGTGCCGGAATGCCGAACCGCTGCGCGGCCTCGGCGATATGCGCCGCATGCGCTTCGGCAAATGACGAACGCTGTTGCTGCAACGGCTGTGCCATCGTCGTCGCGGGTGCGGCAAAGGCAGACAGGCCAAACAGCAAAAGCAGGAATGACCGTCGACCTTTCAGGGACATGCGAACCGCTGCTTGCTGGTCGCAGGATTGGGTCAGGCGTGGCATTGGTCACACCTTGTCGCCGTGCATGCGCCGGCGCGACCAGTGCAGGGACCAGGACGTCTGGTCGTCGCCGTTCCGGAAGAGTTTCGCATGAACGGGCAGCGCAAAGGCCGGATCGTCGAGCTGGATCGAAATGTATTCGCCGGCCTTTTCGTTGGATCGGCGCCAGCCGGCACCAATCTCCGGTCCCTCCTCGCTGCCGGCATGAATGCGGTAGGCGGGTGCATTGCCGGCATCAGGCTCACTCGTCGCAACCACCGCGATGTCGAGCTTCAGACTGAGCGTGTGAATGCGTCCGGAAAAGCCGGTGCTGGTCCGGGTGAATTCTCCGATCTGCGTCATGTCGATCTCCTTTGCTATGCTGGTTGGTAGCCTGTCGGGCAGACGCCATGGTGTCACCCGCGCGCGCTCAGCGCACATGCGCACGCCACTGGAAGCGTCCGTTTCCATGTTCGTCGGTCCATAAAGGGAGTGCGCGACCGATGACCCGGTCGATCGGCGTCATGCCGAAATAGCGGCCATCCAGACTGTCGGGAACGGCTTGGTTCATCAGGAAAACCTGATCTGCCGCGAGCCGGCAACAGCCCTGCCAGACAGGCAGGGATCGGCCGGCGCGGTCGTGTTCGAGCGCCCTGCCCATCACGATGCCTTCAATCGCGACTTCGAAACCGTTCCGGCAGACTGTCTGCCCGCCCACGGCCAGAATGCGTTTCAACAGCGGAAGGTCTCTGCCGAGATAACCGCGGTCCACAAGGAAGTCCGCCAGTCGTCCGTCGACACGAACGGCAACCAGATCGGCGAACTGATAAGGGCCGCCGACACTGAGCGTATAGAAGCCGACCGGCACACTTGCCGAGGCATTCCAGATCAGTCGCGGATCAGTATCGAATGGGCCGGTT
The DNA here is from genome assembly GCF_004136315.1 of Mesorhizobium sp. Pch-S. Classification (NCBI taxonomy): domain Bacteria; kingdom Pseudomonadati; phylum Pseudomonadota; class Alphaproteobacteria; order Hyphomicrobiales; family Phyllobacteriaceae; genus Mesorhizobium; species Mesorhizobium sp. Pch-S. Next base: position 3,266,829 of record NZ_CP029562.1, on the reverse strand, counting down.
GCGACCGCGATCGTTGCCAGAGCGGTGAAGACAACAATGCCCGCGGCCCTCATGACGTGACCCGCCTGCGCAAGAGAAAGGCATGATGCTGGCGCGGCGAATAGCTGCGTGGCGCCTGTCCCGCCGTCATCCGGTTGTGCATGTGTCGCCAGTGCTCGGGTGACACGGAACTGGCGTCGATGCCGGCCTGTTCGATCGCATCGATTGCCTTGAGGACAAGCTCGACCTGCGGCCATCTCGCCATCGACAGCAGGATTTCAGCGCCCGGGCGTACGGTCGGCAGCGTTTGCAGCGGCCGGCCGCGCGCTACCGCAACCACGATGTCGATGCGGGACAGGGTGGTACCGAAGTCGTTTGCGGCCCAGCGGATCAAGGCAAAGACGCTATCCGGTCGAAAGGAGACGATGCGGCGCTGCCGATCGACGATCTGCTCCTTGACCGGATTGCCGAAACGGATCCACTGCTCCTGCTTCTTGCCGAGCCAGGTCAGTTCGACGGTTGTCAGTGTGTCTGTGCAGAGCGCCGGCGAGAGCTCGGCGGAGGTAAGGGTCATGGCTCCCTGCCCTCTCTTTGCACCCGGGCTGTGCGCCTGCCCGCACGCGGCCGAATGTTAGATTCTTCGTTAGACTCTAAGTTAGAGGGCCGAATTCCCTTTGCTGGACAGCCGCTTGGGCGTCGGTCCGGTTCCTGATGGCACGTGCTTGCGGTTCCCGATCGCACGTGTTGCCGGGTTCCCGATGGCACGAAACCTTCCCCGGTTTTCGCCGGACGCAATGCCGGTTCGAAGGCAAGCAGAATGCGCCCGCCGAGCTCGACCTCCAGATACAGTGTGTATCCGGGCAAGGGCTGGCGGCGGACGATGTCGCGAAGCTCGAAGGCAAAACGCTTGAACGGAGACAGGGCACCCGACTTCTGGTGAAGATGGCGGAAGTCGAACCGCCAGCCGTTACGCTGCCGTCCGCCGTGCTTGCGCACATGCCGATAAAGCCAGCGTTCGAGGCCGCCGGTCAAAGCGAAGTAGCGACGATCGATGGTCAGGACGAGCGCATCATCAAGGACCGATTGATAGAACCAATCGGGCACGACCAGCTCGATGCCACCGGCATTGCCATCAGCGTCCGTTCGCTCCTTCCATTCGTTGAGCCACGAGAAGCGATGACGCCGGCCCTCGGCGCGTTGACGGATCGACGTGCAGATTGTCGTCGACTGCAGCCGGTCAAGCGCGGCCTTCAGACGCTGATAGTCGCGCGCGCTGGTGCCGCGGCCAACGAACTTCAAGATCTCATACGGCGTGGCTGCCATCAGCTGCGACGTGCGCAGGCCCATGTCGCGCGCCTCGACGATCTGGCTTGCGGCCCAGATCAGGATGTCGGCATCCCAAATGGTCGCCATGCCGTGATCGGGGACTGCCTCGACGCGGATCGAGACCCGGCCGGTGGTGAATTCGATCGGCACGGTGCGATGTGACTTTGAGAGGGAAAAGAAGGGATAGGCCATAAGGTCCTGCACGTCGCGTGGGGCGAACTCGCCAGGAAGGGCCCGGAAGGGATCGAATTGCCCATGGCGGAATTGGGAAACCGGCTGCATGTCGACGTTCCGCAGTTCAGCGCGACGGCCTTGCGCCATGCACAAGCGGCGCCGACGTGTGGCGTTTTGCCGGCAGGACCGAACCGCGAGGATCGGAGGTGGAGGTGACGGAGCCGCGCTTTGCCCAGGATTGCAGATCCTCAATGGCGTAAACCACCCTCCCGCCGAGTTTGCGATAGTCGGGGCCGGTGCCGTAGGTCCTGTGTTTTTCGAGCGTGCGCGCAGACAGGCTCAGAAATTCGGCTGCTTCCTTGGTGCGCAGATAGCGCGGCGGCAACAAAGCGAGATCAGATCGCATGGATTTCGGCCTCCGTGTTTTGAGCGCTGACTGCCGGCGTTCGGCGGCCAGTGGCGACCAAGGTGGCGTAGGGAAATCCTGAGGGGGATGGGGAAGTTGAGCGGACTAAAATCCCCACCCCGCACGGCGCGACATCAGCGACGGCGGCGGTGACGGAGAAGCTGAAGATAGCCGCCGGCGATGAGTGACGCAGCGCTTTCCACCAGCCCGATCACCGTGTCCCGGAGCGGCGAAGTCTTCCAGGAATCAGCTTCCACGCGCGGCCCGCCATAGAGTGCGACCGCGATCTCGCGATAGCTTGCGCCGCTGTCGCGACCGTCCGCGGCCCGAAGCACCAGGCGCAACCGCCGCCGCCGCTGAGCCGTGATGCGCGTGTCGGGTGGAACGGGTTGGCGCTGCCAGGCTCGCCAGAACCGTGTCAGGGCTTCGATCCGCCCAAGCGTGTCGGCGTCGAAGGGAACAAGGATCGCAAGCGGACCGTCTGGATCGGCACCGGGACACAGGGCAAGTTGTGTCAGGACGGCACCCTCGTAAAATGCATAGGTGCCTTCCGGGCCCTTGCGATAAGCCCGGATTTCCGGAGGCGGCATCGGATGCCCGGACCTAAATTCGGAATCCGCAGCAAGAGTAAGAACGGCCGGATCGACTGCGCTTGACCAGAATACCGATTGCGCCAGAGCGGAAAGGTCCGGTCGCGCCGGGAAATCGCAACCCCCAGCGCCGTTGGGCCGCCAGGTCAAAAGGCGCATTGTCGAGGCCTTCGGCCACCAGCGTATTGTATTGTTTTTGATAGTCGGGGGAGCGTCGAAGATATTCCCAGGCGAGGCCCTCTGTCGTCAACGCATCGACATAGTCATAGCTCTGCTGATCTCGCCATTGGGACGTCTCTGGCTTCACCACAATGCCTCGCAACCTTGCAAGTCGGATCAGCCAGAATTGCGGGTTGGTGAAAATGGCGGAAGTCCCTGACGAAACATCGGGTGTTGTCCGTCCAGCATCACTCGCAAACGACAGCCTCAATCGCGCGCACGCCGCAACAGCAGCAGGTAGCCCTTCTCCGTCATCCAGCGGGCACGTTCCAGATGGCTGGAGTGCATCTGCCTGGCGCGCTGTGGCTCCTGGTCGGGGTCAATTCCAAAAAGCAGGCTGACGGCCTCTTGCCACGCAGCGCCATCGGCCTCGGCATCAAGCAGGCGCAGGTACAGCTTCACATGCTCCCGGTCATAGTCCGTGAGTTCGTCCCCGGCTGGGGCGCTATCGTCATACGGTGCCGTCATCGCATCATCACGGTTTTCCAGATTGTCCGAAGCATCATTCTATCGAAGCACGGCGTCTTTTGGATGGGCGACATTCGGCATCACCCGATGCGAATTTCGCATCGGTGGCGCCGCCGCGATCGCCGCTGTATGCCTTGCGTTGAAAGAGGCCCCGACGTTTCGGTCGGGGCCTCTGGTCCTTGTTCACTCGCCCCGGCGGCTCGTCGGGCGGGACCAGATCAGAGAGAAGGTATCGCCGTCTTCGTCATCGAAGAGATTGGCGTAGATGGGAGCGTTGAAGCTCGGGTCGTCGAGCTTGAGACCCAGATAGTCGCGGCCCTCGCTGGAGCGCTTGGACCATGCGGCCCCGATTTCGGCGCGTCCGACCAGGACCCGGTGGCTTGGAGCATTGTCGCCGGTGGCGCGGCTATCGGGGGCGATGCGCACGTTCTTGGCGCGAACGCTGAGGGTGACGATTTCGCCGGTGAATTCGTTCGATCCGGCCTTCTTGAAGGAACCGATGGTGGCCATTGTCAGTCTCCGTTTTTGGTGTTCGAACCCGCACCATTGCGGCCTCGATGGCGATCGGAAGGCCGAAGGCGAACGACGACGCACCCCAAAGGGGCATGACAGCCAAGGAGGACTTTCTTGCCTCGCGAGGAATGTCGGCGAAGCCGGCAGGGGAAGAAAGTGCGACGCCGCTGTTGCGTTCAGGAGGTCGAGGCGCCAGCCGGCTTCGGCGAGATCACGCCATTGAAGAGGCCGAAAGGAGCGGTTGGACTGCCATCGGAGATGACGCGTTGGCGCCCATGCATCCGCCAGTGGCCTGCACGCAAGTTTGCCGTCGCTTGGCGCTCGCGCATTCGCACATGAATGCTTCTTCGCCGTCCACCACGCTTTTGAGACAAAGTCGCCGCTAGCTCCGTGGATGGTCGACAACAGGGATTCGGTGGGAAGGGTTCCAAGACCAGGATAAGAGGCTGCGAACACATCTGGACTTCGCAATCTCATGAAGAACCTCTTTGTCATCACGCACACCCAGTCGCTTCATCACATCGAGAGGAAGGTCGGTGGCTGGTACGATACCGGTTTGACGCAACGGGGCCGGGACGACGCAAGCAAGGTGGCGGAGCATCTGGCATCCTCGGTAGGCGTGGGCTCCGCGGAAATCTTCAGTTCCGATCTGCTTCGCGCGTCCCAGACTGCCGGGATCATCGCCGCTCGTCTGCAGTGCCCTCTTGAGCTGACAGGCGACCTTCGGGAAATGAGCTACGGATCTGCCGAAGGGAAACCGCAGACATGGCTCGATGAACGCCAAATACCTCCGCCGGACGACGATCGGCTTGACCACCGCGGCGGGATTGCCAACGGAGAGACCCGTCGAGAGCTCGCCGAACGCGTATTTCAGTGCGTTGGCGAGATTTCGCAGCGTCCTTGTGAGACGCAGATCATCGTTACGCACGGCTTCGCTTTGACGTTTGTGGTGGCCGCCTGGATCAGGATGCCGATCGAGGCCTGTGGACATGTCAGCTTTCGGGCAAGCCCCGGAAGCATCACGCATCTCCAGCAAGATGGCTATTGGCGCAACCGGGCGGTGGTGAGCCTCGCCGACACCACCCATCTGAAATAGTCCACGGCTTCGGATCTCGGGCCTGTTCAGTTATCGGCGCTCATGCGCCGACGGTCCTCCAGACCGGGATGCCGAGCTTCCTTGCCTTGTCGGCAAGGTTGTCGTTGATGCCGGTGCCTGGAAAGTGCAACACGCCTTTCGGCATGATCTGCAGCATCTCGTCGTTGCGCTTAAACGGTGCGGCGCGCCCGTGCCGGGTCCAGTCCGGAGCAAATCCAATCTGTGGAACGTTGCGGTTCCTTGCCCACAGCGAGGCGATCTTCTCGGCGCCCTTTGGCGATTTGCCATGGACCAGCACCATATCCGGGTGCCTGGATTTCACCTGGTCGAGCCTTGCCCAGATCAGGTGATGATCGTTGAAATCGAGGCCACCGGTGACAATGATCTTCGGCCCGTTCGGGAGCAGGACCTCCTGCTCGGCTCGCCTCCTGGCCATGAGGAAATCGCGACTGTCGATCATGGCGGAAGTCAGATCGCGATGACTGATCTTGGAGCCGTTGCGCGGAAACCAGGGTTTGCCCGCATGGCGTTCGAAATGCTCGGCGGCTTGATCCCGCATCAGCTCGAATGCATCCTGGCGCTCGATCAGCGTACGACCCTCCGCGATTAGGCGTTCGAGATCGACTGATTTCACCTCGCTGCCGTCCTGTTCCCGTTGAGAGCGCCTCTGGGCGCGTTCGTTGTCGTCCAGTTCGCGGCCGGCCCGTTCGGCGGCCCGGTGGAAGAGATTGACGGTCGACCAGAGAAGTTCATCCAGATCGGGCTCGAGGCGTGTGTCGGCCAGCGTCGCGATCAGGGCGTCGAAGATGTCCGCGACGGCACCTGCGACTGCGCTGCCGTCAGGCAGATGTCGCTGGTCGGGCTCATCGGCAAATGGCCGGTAGCCATGAAGTTGGAGTTCGTTGAGAACATGCTCGGTTGGCGATGATTGATGAGGAGGCTCGAAGTTGGCGTGACCGCTCGTCATGGTGAAACTCCATCGGTTGGACCGCGACCGCCGCGGTCTTGATGAAGCGGAAGCCCTCAAGCCGACCGGTCACGCACCCGCCGAAGCACGGCGAAGGATGGTTGCGGCGGGCTATTTTGTTTCGCGGTGGAAGGCCCGCAGGGCCACGGAAAATAGCCGGCCGCAGCCATTGCGGGACCGGTCGGTCTGTGGGCACATCGCGTCTCTTCAAGAACGGGAGGCAGGGCCTAATCGAGATGGATTGGTCCACACAAGGCGATTCCGCCTTCCACTTCGAACCGCCAGCTCACCGTGCCAGCGACAGGAAGCGGACGCTATCTGCGGGCGCGATCTGACTGCTGATGTGACGGCGCAAGGCTTCAAGACCGAGATTGCAAAGGTCTTCGTTGAAATCGAAGAGGCAAGGTGACAGGACGATTGCCTCAATTCCGGCCCCGCTGGCCCGTTCGAGCAGGCGATCGCGTGCGTTGTCGCCGGCAGGGTCGTTATCGCGAAGGATGTAGAGCCGCCGCAGCGTGTCGGGAAACAGGATGGCTGCGAGATGCGCTGCAGAGAGCGCTGCCAGCGCAGGCATATCGGCGAGGACCTGACAGACCGAAAGTACGGTTTCGATGCCCTCCCCGGCGGCCATGATCTCGCAACCGGTGCCGAAGCGTACCGCATTGCCAAGCAGGTCTCCCATCGCCCGACGCGGTGTGTCGAGCGGGGCCTTGCCGAGGCCATGCGGATCGAGCCAGGTGCGATGGACACCGGTGATATCGCCATCGAGATTGGTGACCGCAGCAATCATCGCTGGCCACGTCTCGTTCCGGCCGTCCTCAGGACGGTGATAGCAGCGCGGATGGAAACGAAGGCTGGCAGTCCCTAACAACTGCGTTATGCCGCGACGCTGAAGATAGGCGTGAGCAAGCGTACCGACGATCGGCTGCGATAGCTTGAACAGACGACAGGCCGAAGATGCCGTGTCACGTGCCACCGCAATCATCCGGCTTGCCGTCGGTGCGGCCGCAGAATTTGGGGTGCCCAGAAAACTCCGGGCCTCGTTGGCGACGTCTTTGAAAGCGGCAAAGCCACAGTTTTCCCGGATCACATCGAGGAGATCGCCATGCTCGCCGGTGGCGGCGTCGACCCATTTTCCAGCAGGCGTCCGGGGCGACGCGACAAGGCGCACGTACATTGACCGCCCGGGGACGTTGCGCACGTCGCCCACCAGCCAGTAGCGCCCGACACGACGACCATTCGAAAGATAGTGCCGGCACACCGCTTCCGCTTTTTCTGCAAGGCGGCATGCCAGTTCATGCGGCGTGTCAGCCATGATTGCCTCCATTGCATGCAAACGCCCGCCGTCACCGGCGGGCGCGTCTTGCAAGTGCCGGTGGCTCATTCGGCGGCGATCGCGTGAGCGGGATCGTCTTCCAAGTTGTCGGTATCGCCCAGAGCCGATTTATCGCCCCTGGCCGCCGTTTCCCCGACTTCGTCGATAGAGGACTGGCAAGCGACCTCGGAGGCTTCGCGTGGTGTACGCAGTGGCTCTGGCAGCCAACCCGAGGCAGCAAGCAGCCGTTCGGCTTCCTCGGCCATGTCGGCTTTCTTCAGGTGACTTAGGCGCTGCACGGCCTGCTCGCCCGAGGCTTCGCGTACGGCCTCAAGGATTCGCGCTTTGCTCACGCGGCCGAGATAGTTGCCGACAGAAGCCCGCCAGCCGGCTTCGGCCATGTCCAGACCGGTCTCGCGCGCCAGACGATCTGCCTGACGGAGCCGTCTTTCAAGCCCGCTCTGCGACAGGCCCTGGGCGCCATAGGGATTGGGCTTTTCGTAAAGCGCATTGACGCCATCACTGACGCAGTGGGCAAGCAGGGCCATTCGCCGGGCATCGTCCAGACCGGCAAGCCATTGCCACAGCGCATCGTCGTCATCGGGGATGTCGTTGGCCCAGTTCTCGTCACGTTCATGCCGCGCGCAGGCGGCAGCGCTGTCCTTCAAGGTTTCATCCTGGAACGGGAAGAACACATGCCGGACGGTCACGTCGAGCGAGCCGCAATGACTGCGATGCAGAAACGTATCGCAGACCAGCTTGTGCAGAAGCGCCGTCAGGGCGACCTGGGGATTGCCGGCGACCGCATTGCGAAGCGCCAGCGTGCGATGAGCTGTCAACTCGGTGAGCAGACGATCCGGAAGCGGTTTGATCCTCTCATCCTCATCCTCGCTTTGGCTGGCCTGCCCATCAATCGTGATGACAGCGCCCTGAGCACTTTGCCCAGGGTGTTCTCCGTCTTCGTCCGTGTCCGTCAGTTCGTCGACTTCCGGCGCCGCGTCATCCTCGGGCCTGACGTAGCCACGCTGGATATCAAGCGCGCCATTATGGGCAATTGTGACAAAAACGCCCGCGCGCTCGATGTCTTGCGGTGCAAAGCGAACTGGCCGGGCCGCGAAGGCGGCGAGTTCGGCCTCGATTTGCCCGAGCCGCTGGTCGACATCGTCCGGCAGTTCTTCAACGCCCTCGTGTTCGACTTCCAACTGCTGATACTCGGCGTTCAGCAGGTCGACCGCAGCGCGCTCGTCCTCCGTCAGGTCGAGCGGCTCGCCGCGAAGCACACGCAGATTGCGCGTGACGTCAAAGGGAAAGTTGGCAGCCGCCTCCACCCACTTCCAGCCTTCAGCGGCCAGTTCGGCCGCCACGTCTCGCAGCTTTTCCGCGACGAGCCGATCAAGCAGGGCCGGATCCTGCAGCCATCCGCCATCGTCGGATTGAAACAAGTCATTCAGGACGACGCCGCCGGCAGCCTCGTATGCCTCTAATCCTAAGAACACAGCGCGCTTGTCAGACGCGCGCACCGTTGACTCGGTCAGCATGCGCCGGATCTGGTAGGGCTCCTTCGACCACGCATCCTTGACCGCACTCCAGACCTCTTCCTGGCGAAGATGGTCGCTGGAAATGGTGAATGCCATGAGTTGCTCCAGCGTCATGCCGTCCTCAGCATAGACGTCAAGAAGCACTGGCGAGACCGAAGCGAGGCGAAGGCGCTGCTTGACCACCTGGGCCGAGACAAAAAACGCGGCCGCGATGTCTTCCTCGTTCATGCCCTTGCAACGCATCTGGTGGAACGCGCGAAACTGGTCGAGAGGATGCAACGGCGCGCGTTCGATATTTTCGGCCAGTGAAACTTCTTCGGGAAGGATCGCCCCGTCACAGTCGCGAACGACACAGGGCACAGCCGCATTGCGGGCGAGACGCTTCTGCTTCACCAAAAGCTCGAGCGCCCGGTAACGGCGACCGCCGGCCGGAATCTCGAACATGCCGGTCGGCTGGCCCTGGTCGTCGACCACGGCAGTGACGCTCAGGCTCTGGATGAGTCCACGCCTGGCGATCGACGCCGCCAGATCGTCGATCGAAATCCCGGCCTTTATCCGGCGGACATTGGACTGGCTCAGAACCAGCTTGTCGAAGGGAATGTCGCGCGCGGACGACAAGGTTATTTTCTTATTTCCAGCAGCCATCGGGGTTACTCCGCGACGGGCGGCCGAGAGCCTCTCTCTCGACCTCCTACCCGTCACAAAAGACCATCCCGGCTCTGACTCTTCAGGCAGACCCCAACGTCTTCAGCAGTTGCTCGGCTGCGCGGATGCTGCCGGTGCGACGTGATACCTCCGTCCAGACCGACAACGGAAAGGCGCTCGCGAAGGTGAGATCACGTTCAATACCCAGACCGAAAGGCAGGCGGACCGCGCTGATTTCGGCAAGGCTGAACGAGCCTAATTCGGGTTCGCCAAGATCGGCCAGGCCAAACAGCGTATCGTCATCCGTGTCGAGTTCGGTCACCAGCCAGACGCCCAGGCCGAGAGGGTTGAAGAGTTTGACCAGCGGTACGTGATCCACGTCGCGCATGCAGCCGTTGGCAAGCAGGCGTGTGCGCTGTTCGGGCATGATCAGCGACATGCCACCCTCCTGCCGGCGTTGAAATGAACTTCGGTGTCGGCTTGATCTTCGGGAAGGAAAGCGAGGAGCCAGTCCGCTGATTTGCTCGCATGCGACGCAGCGCGCACGATAGCGCGATTGTCTTCGCGCAGGACATCAAGCCAGGAGCCGATATAGTCTGCGTGACGCACGGTGGGCACGATGCCAAGCGACGCGCAGCAGAAAGCTGACGTCATCTCCGCAATCAGTTCCTCGAAAGCATACTGTCTGGAGCCGAACTGGCATGTCATGTCGCGTGCCAGGCGGGAGGCGTGGCCGGTCGCGTGGCCGAGTTCGTGGAGCGCGGTGCGATGCCAGTTGATTGGCTCGAAATACGCCTGCGGCGGAGGGACCTGCACACAGTCGAGTGCCGGGATGTAGCACGCGCGGTCGCCGCCAATGCGGAAGTCGATGCGTGTGGCACGGATGAGCGCTTCGACCCGAGGTTCTATCAGGGCGGTGGGTGTCGGCGGCGCGACACTTGTAATGTCGGCCGGCAGGTTTTCGCATTGTGCTGCATTGAACACGACGAAGCGTTTCAGGAACGGGACGGCCCGGGCCTCATCGCCTGCCTCACGAGCACGGCGCTTCTCGTTGTCCGGCACGAAGCGATCCGCATAGACAACAGTCGTGCCGCGCGCACCTTTGCAAACATTGCCGCCGAGCGACAACGCCTGGCGGAACGTGAGCCAGCTTTGGCCAGAAAAGCCTCTTTCAATGACGGCGCCCCATAGAAGTAAGACGTTGATCCCTGAGTAGGGCCTGCCGGTAGCGGCGTTTCGCGGTATGGCGACAGTTGCATTCGCAGCCAGTGTTCCCCAGGGCTGGACCCAGGGCACGCGCCCGGCCTCCAGTTCTGCGATGATCTTGTCGGTGATTTCGTCATACAGGCTCGCCCGGTTTTGTCCGGCGCGAGCGAGAGCAGTTTTCCTGGACATCGCGGCTCTCCGCGACGGGCGCCGAGAGCCACTCTCCCAGCTACCAACCCGTCACGGCAATCCGGTCCTCACTCTTCCTCTTTGGCACTTTGGTTGGCTCACGCGTCGGCAGCTCGAAACCCATCGCACCCGAGTTGTGAAGTATCGAGACCTTGGTGGTGCTGGCCATGATCAAGTTGTCTGTTCTGACAGCTTACGATTGCACAATGCGTTGCTTATCAAGCAGCGTTGCTATCGCTCTAGTTACATCTGCCCTCGACTTTTTGATTCGATTGATGTGTGTTTCTGTGGGGGCGGGATGAAGTGGGCAAACTGTCAAACAAGTTGGGGTGGCTGATTGCGGCCGCGATTGCGTTGGGCTGGTATGGCAGCGGTCGCGAGACCACTTCACCACCACAGTCTGCTACCGCCCAGAAAGCTGCGACACCGGTGGTACCGCCACCGGCAATGCCGGAAGCGTCGCCTCTACCCTTTTACACTGCGCCCTCAACCAGGACAGAGCCCGAGGAACGACTCTTCGTCACGCGAAAAGTAAAATTGCGCAAGGACGCGACAACCGCCGCGCAAGAAGTCGCGACTTTGCCAGTTGGCTCGCAAGTCGTAGCCTTTGGCCATCGTGGCAATTGGCGCAGCGTTCGTTTTGAGGGCACGACAGGGTGGGTCGCGTCTCGATACCTATCTGCAAGTGAGCCAACTCCCGCTGCGAAACCCGCTCAGGTTGTTTCTCGACGAGTAACGGCCCCAACTGGTTCGCCCTCGCGGAGCGGGCAGCCCGTCAGACAACCTATGGTCGGACGTTGCGACTGTCCGTATGACCTTATGCGGAATGGCCGTCTTTGCGGAGGTCGGAGTGCCTATAGTCGTCCCGGAGGCAGAAGTCCCGCTTGTTACTGGTAGGTTAGAGACCTTCGCTAACCGCCTCCTAGGCGCCTTGCCAATTCCTGGTAGGGACGTTCACTGCATCACTCATAAAACCGGTGGGCTATCCTCAACAAGGGAGCTTTCTACTCGTCGCGCCATACTATTCGTCGAATCCATTTGATTTCGACCAGCCTTCGGAAGCGCATTTTGATCGCTTCCTCGCCGACGGGAAAGAAGAACTCCGCATCCAAAATCAGCTCGTGACATCGTTCGCACCGAAACTTCCGGCGCACATCATCGATTGTGCCGTTGCCCATGATCTCCTTGATCTCGATGGGTTTGTAGAACCGTTTGATGTGGCAGACGTTGCATTTGGCCCTCAGAACCTGGCCGACATTGTGCGCATGCTGAAGCGTCCAAGGCTCCCCCTTGGGCCAATCTCCCTGCTTGTGAGTCCGCTCCGGCATTCTGCCGAAAAAGGATCATTTTCCTAAACCGTCAAGACTCTGGTTGACATTTTCGTTCTTATTTTGTTCTATACGTGCCTCAGCGACATGGAGGCTCCAATGTGGGCACTGCGGATCACGATGCCGGGCGCATCGGATGATGAGATTGTGCGTGCGCTTCTTGCCGCGACGGAGGTCTTCGAGAGGGTCTCGGTCACGCCTTATCAGGCGAGCCATGGCATGGATCGCCTCGAGGCATGGGACGATCGCGGCCTCAAGGAACACGACAGGAAACTCAGGAAAAAGGATTCCTGGCGGGCAGGTCTTTGGTTGCATGCCGAGGAAGCTGGAATAGCCTCGCTAAGCAAGGTCTATCCGCCCGACGAGGTGATCAGAAAGTTCGACATGCAACTGATCGACATGGCGGACTGGGCACCTGACCGCGCGGCCGCTGTCGAAGCCCTTCGCAGCATTGCAAACGCTGACTGCGATTTCGACCGAAACATGCGTCGGGTCGCCGCTTTATGCGAGCAGCTAACAGACCAGCTGACGGATGATTTTGCTGCTCGCGGTCTTATGGCCGACGTGACGATAGCGCATACGTCTCTCTCCCTGGCCAAGTTCGATCACGGCAGACCAGTCGGACCGCTTCGTCAGGCAATGCTGGCGGCCATCGACAGGCTGGAGATTGCAACCGCTCCAGCCACGCAGACCTCCTGCGCCGCAGCATAACCAAAGCGAGAGCTGGACGATGAATGACCCGGTGAAAGCCCCGGACGACGAAACACGTTTCGATTTGGAGAAGGCAGCCGACGAGTTCATTGCCGCCGCCGGCAGCGCTCGTGCAGCAGTATTGGCCCTGCTCATCGCAAGTGAGGCGCACGAACACGAACTGCATCACACCCGCCTGCAGGTATCGTCCGGATACTCACGCCAGCGTTATATCAAACGGAAAACAGAAGATGCCTCCCAAACATAAGGGCATCATTTCGGATGCAGGAATTGATCGCAGGTGGCCGTACCAGGTCGCATTGCATGCAGAGGTTTGCTCCGGGGACCAGTTCGCCGAGAAACACGAATTCGCCTGCACACTCAGCGAGGCCCCGCGGCGACGGATGGTTATGAAGAAGGAGCCAACGGGCTATCCCCAGCGGTATATCCTCTTCTGCTTCGCAACGAAGGTAGATGCCGATGCTTTCGCGGCCCGCTTCGAGGGCTATCAGTTCGATCCCGCAAAAGATCGGGTTTCCCGCAAATCCAATGTCTGGAGATGGGAAGGCTGGGGAGCACCCGTCAGACGCTATGCCGAAATTGTTGCTCGGCTGGAACGGGTGCGCAGTTGGGAACCGTCCCTGGACGCGGATATCGGTTGCCTGCTCGATGTTGGCCAGCGGACGCGCTTTACACGTTGCAGGGAGAGCGTCGAGGACTTCCTGTATTGGTACATCCCACTGGGGGAATGGCACATTGTGCCGAATAGCGAATTCGACGCGCGCGTTCGCCACTACCCCGAAGGCGCGTGGCGATCAGCTTGCGAAAACCGCACCAAGCCAAGGGAAAACGAGGCGACTGCCCTCATCCTCGCCTTCCTGCGTGGCTGTGCCTATGATTTTGCGACCTAGACCGAGGAGCCGCCCGGCATGTGCAATCTCTACAATCTCACGACATCGCAACAGGCCATCCTGCAATGGACGCGGACGTTACGGGATTTGGCAGGCAACCTGGAAGCGTCCTTCGACGTCTATCCGAACAACCTGGCACCTGTGGTGCGCAAGGGCGTCGACGGCGACCGCGAACTCGCTCGACTGACCTGGGGCATGCCAACACCACCCGAGCGCGTCAAAGGCAACGCGGACCGAGGCACCACCAATATCCGGAAAACGAACTGGCATTATTGGCAGCAATTTTTGGGCGTCGAGAACAGATGCCTTGTTCCCGTGACCAGCTTTGCCGAACCCAGTCCACACGAAGGCGACAAAGATCCCGACACAGGTATCAAGAGGAACTTCTGGTTTGCTCGCAATGGTGAGCGTCGGCTGTTCTTTTTCGCCGGCGTTTGGACAAAGTGGTCCGGGGTCAAAAAGGTAAAAGATGGGCGGCAGGATTTCGAACTCTTTGGTTTTCTTACGACCGACCCCAACGACATCGTGAAACCGATCCACGAGGATGCAATGCCAGTCATCCTGGCAACTGAGGAGGAAGCGAATGTCTGGATGAACGCCGGCTGGTCAGAGGCCAAAGGGCTTCAGAGGCCTGCGGCAAATGACACCTTGATCGTCGTCGACAAACCCGCGACGCAAATCAAGTTTCCCCAAGTCTCAGCACAGGGATCGCTATTCTAGGAGGTTCAAAAATGGACCGGATCGTTCGTCTGGATGCGAGGCAAGAAGCTCAGCTGCAGCGCATTGCCGAGGAATTTGTCGCCAAACACCACGGTGACGTGATGAAGGCACTGAAAGAAATGATCGTACTGAACGGCGAGATGCAGGAGCGTCTTGAGGAGCTTGGCGATCGGGGCCCTCAGTTTGGCCGGCGCCCAGCCTACCAATGAGCGACCAACCCTTTAGATTGTCCATGCCGGCATGGCGAGACGCGCTACTATCCTGAGCGTAACACGGCACAGCTTTCGGAGCTTTCATGGCCCTGTCCTGCAGCAGCTTCCATAGGTTATTTCACTACGATATGGCATCCGCCCGCGCGCACATGTACTTCGGTGCACGCTATGCAGCCTCGTATGACGCCGGCAGCAGGCTCGATATTCGCATTGTGCGCGGGCTGTTTTCTGTGAAACCTCGTACCCATGGGTCACAGAGTCCACAGACTGCGGGCAATCTCGCAAGCCGAGCGCGAGCTGTTGCTCGAAACAATGCTAGGCGAAACGCAGGAACTCGCCTTCAAACCGCGGGGCGAACCAGACCCCCGTCTTGTAAAATTGGCCCGGCTGCTTGGCAGACAACTGGCGCGTCAGAATTTCGAGACACAAAAGCCGACGCCCAGGTCAAAGAACTCCTGAAGACAGGAGAAGTCCGTTGAAAGCCGCTATTTACGCTCGCTACTCCTCGGACAACCAACGTGACGCTTCCATCGCTGACCAATTGAGGCTGTGCCGGTTGCACGCCGAAAAGCAGGGATGGCAAGTCGTTGAAGAGTATACGGATCACGCGATTTCCGGGGCCTCTCTGCTTCGGCCAGGCATTCAGTCGCTGATCCTTGATGGAACGCGCGGTCGCTTCAACGTCATCCTCGCCGAAGCGATGGATCGTCTCTCGCGCGACCAGGAGGACATCGCGGGCATTTTCAAGCGCATGTCCTACATGGACGTGAAGATCGTCACGTTATCGGAGGGTGAAGTCACCCACCTCCACGTCGGCCTTAAGGGCACGATGAATGCGCTATTCCTCAAGGACTTGGCCGACAAGACGCGACGCGGCCAGCGCGGACGCATCGAAGCGGGTAAATCCGGCGGCGGGAATTCTTACGGCTACGACGTCGTGAGGAAATACGATGCAAACGGCGAACCAGTCCGCGGAGATCGATGCATCAACGAGTTCGAAGCGAACGTGGTCCGGAGGATTTTCCAGGACTATTCCACGGGGAAATCCGCAAAGGCGATTTCTGCCGCGCTCAATCGCGAAGGGATCAAAGCACCGTCCGGCGGAGACTGGGGTTTCAGCACCATCAACGGCAATCTCAAGCGTGGGAACGGCATTCTCAACAACGAGATGTATATAGGGAAGCTGGTCTGGAACCGTCAGCGCTTCATAAAAGATCCAGACACCGGCAAGCGCCAGGCACGCCCAAATCCCGAATCCGAATGGGTCGTTCAGGACACACCTGAATTGCGCATCGTTGACGATGCGTTGTGGCAGTCGGTGAAGGCGCGGCAAGAGAGGAACTCCGTAGCGGGAGACCATGCAGGGAGTGCCGCTTTCTCTGTAATCAGTTCCCGGCGACGTCCAAGATATCTTCTCTCGGGTTTGCTCAAATGCGCGCACTGTGGCGGTGGCTATTCGACGATCTCGGCCACGCTGTTGGGTTGCTCGAACGCGCGCAACAAGGGGACGTGTGCCAATCGGGTGAACATTCGGCGTGACGAGCTTGAGGCGCGTGTCCTCAATGCGCTGAGGACACGCATGCTGGATCCGGATCTCTTCGCGGAATTCTGTGACGCGTACACGCAAGAGACCAACCGCCTGCGCATGGAAAGCCGCACCAATATTGTTGCGGCTGAAGCCGAACTCATGAACCTCGAAAGAGAGGTCCAAAAACTCATGGATCTCTATCTGAGCGATGCGCTTTCCATCCAGGACGTGAAAGCGCGCGGTGACAAGGTGCGCGCGCGCAAGGAAGAACTTACGTCATTTCTCGCTACGGCCGACGAGCCCCCGCCCCTCTTGCATCCGGCGATGGCCCAACAGTACCGGATGCGCATCCAGCACCTGCACGAAGCACTGCAAGAGGAATCTGAAGATAGACGGATGGAAGCAGCCGACGCTATCCGCTCCCTCATCGAAGCAATTGTTCTAAAGCCAGAGGGTGGACAGCTCGCAATCGAAATCCAGGGCGATCTTGCTGGAATCCTTACGCTTTCCGTACAAACGAAAAACCCCGCCGGAGGGGCGGGGCTTTCGCAAGTAAAGATGGTTGCGGGAGTAGGATTTGAACCTACGACCTTCAGGTTATGAGCCTGACGAGCTACCGGGCTGCTCCATCCCGCGTCAACCATATAAAGATAAGCTTTCGCTTACCAGAATTCCACCTCGCCAAATGAAAAGGCCGCTTTCGCGGCCCCGAAGTCCCGTTTGGCGGGGCTTTTGACATGTAAAGAGAAGTTCTACGTGCGTTTAGCAGACCTGGCAGCGACCTACTCTCCCGCGTCTTGAGACGAAGTACCATTGGCGCTGGAGCGTTTCACGGCCGAGTTCGGAATGGGATCGGGTGCAGCCGCTCCGCCATAACCACCAGGTCGGCAAAACGCACGTAATCGAGAAGCTGTGTTTTGTGCCAACCTCGCGTCGGGCGACAGTCCGCAAGCGCGACTGCGCGTCCGAGCCTTTGCGAGGCCCTGCCCGGAGGCGTCGGCGAAGCCGACTGCCGCGAGGGCAAAAGATCATCTGACTTCGTCAGATGGACATAAGGAATGAGAACGATCAAGCCGATCGAACTATTAGTACCGGTAAGCTTCAAGCGTTGCCGCTCTTCCACACCCGGCCTATCAACGTGGTCGTCTTCCACGGTTCTCAGGGAATACTCGTTTCAAGGTGGGTTTCCCGCTTAGATGCCTTCAGCGGTTATCCCGTCCGTATATAGCTACCCTGCTATGCGGCTGGCGCCACAACAGGTCCACCAGAGATACGTCCATCCCGGTCCTCTCGTACTAGGGACAGATCCTTTCAATATTCCTACACCCACGGCAGATAGGGACCGAACTGTCTCACGACGTTCTGAACCCAACTCACGTACCGCTTTAAATGGCGAACAGCCATACCCTTGGGACCTGCTCCAGCCCCAGGATGCGATGAGTCGACATCGAGGTGCCAAACAACCCCGTCGATATGGACTCTTGGGGGTCATCAGCCTGTTATCCCCGGCGTACCTTTTATCCGTTGAGCGATGGCCCTTCCACACGGGACCACCGGATCACTATGACCGACTTTCGTCTCTGCTCGACTTGTCAGTCTCGCAGTCAGGCAGGCTTATGCCATTGCACTCAGCGAACGATTTCCGACCGTTCTGAGCCCACCATCGCGCGCCTCCGTTACTCTTTAGGAGGCGACCGCCCCAGTCAAACTACCCACCATACATTGTCCCGGACCCGGATAACGGGCCGCGGTTAGACATCCATAGTAATAAGGGTGGTATTTCAAGGGTGGCTCCACCAAGGCTGGCGCCCTGGCTTCAAAGCCTACCACCTATCCTACACATGCCACTACGAATGCCAATGTAAAGCTATAGTAAAGGTGCACGGGGTCTTTCCGTCTAACCGCAGGAACCCCGCATCTTCACGGGGAATTCAATTTCACTGAGTCTATGCTGGAGACAGCGGGGAAGTCGTTACGCCATTCGTGCAGGTCGGAACTTACCCGACAAGGAATTTCGCTACCTTAGGACCGTTATAGTTACGGCCGCCGTTTACTGGGGCTTCGATTCAGAGCTTGCACCCCTCCTCTTAACCTTCCAGCACCGGGCAGGCGTCAGACCCTATACGTCGCCTTGCGGCTTCGCAGAGCCCTGTGTTTTTGATAAACAGTCGCTACCCCCTGGTCTGTGCCACCCTCCAATACTTGCGTAATGAAGGGTCACGCTTCTTCCGAAGTTACGCGTGCAATTTGCCGAGTTCCTTCAGCATAGTTCTCTCAAGCGCCTTGGTATACTCTACCTGACCACCAGTGTCGGTTTCGGGTACGGTCTATAAGTGGGAGCTATTTCCTGGAACCGCTCCGCTGCCCTTCCAATCCGATAAGGTTGGACAACTTGTGCAATCCGTCACTACCCACAGGCCCACGAATATTAACGTGGTTCCCATCGACTACGCGTTTCCGCCTCGTCTTAGGGGCCGGCTAACCCTGCTCAGATTAACTTTAAGCAGGAACCCTTGGTCTTTCGGCGGGGGAGTCTCTCACTCCCCTTACGTTACTCATGTCAGCATTCGCACTTCTGATACCTCCACCGCCCCTCACGGGTACGGCTTCACTGGCTTACAGAACGCTCCGCTACCGCTCGCATTGCTGCGAACCCTAAGCTTCGGTGTATGGCTTTAGCCCCGTTACATTTTCGGCGCAAAGACCCTTATTTAGACCAGTGAGCTGTTACGCTTTCTTTAAATGATGGCTGCTTCTAAGCCAACATCCTGGTTGTTTTGGGATCCTCACATCCTTTCCCACTTAGCCATAACTTGGGGACCTTAGCTGTAGGTCAGGGTTGTTTCCCTTTTCACGACGGACGTTAGCACCCGCCGTGTGTCTGCCGACTAGTACTCCTGGGTATTCAGAGTTTGCTTAGGTTTGGTAATCCGGTGAGGACCCCTAGCCCATGCAGTGCTTTACCCCCCAGGGTATTCGGTCGACGCTCTACCTAAATAGATTTCGCGGAGAACCAGCTATTTCCGAGTTTGATTGGCCTTTCACCCCTAGCCACAAGTCATCCCGAACTATTGCAACAGTTATGGGTTCGGTCCTCCAGTAGGTGTTACCCTACCTTCAACCTGCTCATGGCTAGATCACTCGGTTTCGGGTCTAATGCGTCGAACTGAACGCCCTGTTCAGACTCGCTTTCGCTGCGCCTACACCTACCGGCTTAAGCTTGCTCGACACACTAAGTCGCTGACCCATTATACAAAAGGTACGATGTCACCCTTGCGGGCTCCATCTGTTTGTAGGCAATCGGTTTCA